>NZ_JAVACL010000058.1:0-37141 GCF_032658145.1 Streptomyces sp. MK7 | reverse complement strand
TGATCTGGCTCCTATGGACAGCCTCACACTCACCGGCCCCGTGGAGGCCGTTCCTGGGGGTCCCATGAGCGGAGGCCGAGCGCGTGAACCCGCCTGGCGGGGTCTCCCAGGAGCGCGCGACCGGGCGGGCCCGGCAGCTCCACGCCACGGTCGAACTGCGACGCCGCGTGCGACACCCCCCGGACCAGGCGCGCCGGCGAGCCGCACAGGCAGACCATGCTGCGCAGCAGGCACGCTACGCCGCTGAGACGGCGCGAGCCCGTGCACAGCGTTCGGAGAGTGGCCCCATAGCGGTATCGAGGCCCGAGTGGATGAGACAGGCGGCGGCCTGGGAGAGAGTCAGCGGCAGGTATCCCAGGTCACAGGCCGGCGCGGTGAGCTGGCCGGCGTACGGTGGCGGGCTCGAATGGACCAAGAGCATCCCCTTGGAGGGGAGCGGGGTCTTGCCGAATGTCAGTCAGCTGCTCCTGTGCGGAGCATGTGCGTGTGCATGGGCATGGCATGTAACACAGGGAAACGCTCTCGCCACGCCGGAGTGAGGTGGCCCGTAACACGCCGCTGTGAGGATCTCTTCGTCTTTCAAGATCACCACCGGTCTCGGACACCGGTGGTGCGTCCTACTGAAAGGGGATCCGCCATGGCAGAGCCTCAGCCGGGAACGGGCACCAGCCGACGTGGTTTCCTGCGGGCTGTCGGCATCACCGGTGGCGCCGGGGCCATGTTCGCCACCATGGGAGCCCTCGGGCTCGCCCCCACCGCCGCCTACGCCGCCGAGAAGGAAGCGCCCTTCATCGCTCCCCGACGCGGTGACTTCACCCTCCAGGGACGGGGCGGCAAGCCCGCCAAGGTCGTCGTCATCGGCGGCGGCATAGCCGGCCTCACCTCGGCCTACGAGCTCGGCAAGGCCGGATACGACTGCACCGTCCTCGAGGCCCGCGACCGCGTCGGAGGCCGGAACTTCACCGTGCGCGGCGGTGACACCGTCACCGACGTCAACGGTGTCACCCAGAAGGTGACCTTCAGTCAGGGTCAGTACATGAACTGCGGCCCGGCCCGTCTCGCCCAGTGGATGAACACCCTGGACTACTGTCGAGAGCTCGGAGTACCGGTCGAGGTGTTCACCAACACCAACGCCGGCGCTCTGATCTACAACGAGTCCACCGGCATGAAGGCCCCGGTCGCCTACCGCACCGCCAAGGCCGATGTGTACGGCTATGTCTCCGAGTTGCTCGCCAAGGCCGCCAGCGCCGGCGCCCTCGACGCCGAACTGACCGCCGCGGACAAGGAGCGGCTGCTCACCTTCCTCAAGAGCTACGGCTCCCTCGGCTCGGACTACAGGTACACCGGCACCGAACACCGCGGGTTCAGCGTCGATCCCGGCGCCGCGGGCACTCCCGGAGTGGAACTCGGCGACATACCGTCCCTGTCCGAGGTCTTCGCCTCCAACGTCGGCCGCTACTTCTCCTTCGAGTTCGGCTACGACCAGGCCATGCTGATGTTCCAGCCGGTCGGCGGCATGGACGCGATACCCATGGCGTTCGCCAAGGCCATCGGGCCCGACAAGATCCTCACCGGCGCGGCGGTCACCGACATCAGGAACACCTCCGACGGCGTCCAGGTCACCTACACCCGCAACGGCCGCACCAAGGTCGTCCACGCGGACTACTGCATCGCCACGCTGGCGCCCTGGATCCTCGCCCGGACCTCCCACAACCTCGGCTCCACGGTGCAGACCGCCCTTCGGGCGGTGCGGCCCTCCCCGGCCTCCAAGATCGGCCTGGAGTACAAGAGCCGCTGGTGGGAGACCGACTTCAAGATCATGGGCGGTATCACCGAGACCGACCTGGACCTGGACCACATCTGGTACCCGTCCTACGGTCACCTCGGCGAGCGAGGCACCGTCATCGGCTACTACAACACCGGCGCCCACTCCGACACCTACTCGGCGCTCACGCCGGCCCAGCGCCTGGAGCGCGCCGTCACCCAGGGTGTGAAGATCCACGGTGAAAAGTACCGGTCAGAACTCGCGGCCTGGTACTCGCACCAGTGGAAGCTCGCTCCTCACGTCGAGGGCGCCTGGCACTCCATGCCCGGCGGCCCCGACGCCCCGGCATTCGTCCCGCTCAACCAGGCCCAAGGCAACGTCTACTTCGCCGGCGACTACCTGAGCTACCTGGATGCCTGGCAGTGCGGCGCGATCTCCTCCGCCCGCAAGGTCGTCACCGAACTGCATCAACGGGTTCTGGCCTCCTGACTCGCCGCTCCTCTCCTCGAGCAGGCACCGTGGCCGTGGGCCCGCCCAGTTTCGACGGCTCGGGCTCCCAGCCGGAAGAGGTCCGGCTGCGCACCTCGCCCGGCGACTACGTCTTCGTCCCGCCGTTCGTGCCGCACCGTGAGGAGAACCCCGATCCCGCCGAGGAAGCCGTCGTCGTCATCGCCCGCAGCACCCAAGAAGCGATCGTGGTGAACCTCCCGCAGCTGTACGCGCCGGGGCAGGAGGACAACTGGCCACCATCCGCGCACACGTGCCGGCGCACCGGCAGCAAGCGGCCGCTGAATAGCGGCCGGTGAGGCTGGTGCCGGTGCTTGCCTGGGTGGGGGGCCTGGCGTACGTCCCCTGCCGCTGCCCGGCGGCCGCGCGTCGCTGTGCGACGGCTGAGGGACCGTCGCACGGACGGACCCGCGGGGCAGCCGCGACGGATCAGCCGGATGCGGGCGCCGACAGGCCCTGGTCGACGAGGAGGCGGGCGGAGGTCGCGGCCATGACCTCCCGCACGGAGACGCCCGGCGCGGTCTCCACCAGTCGCAGCCCCCCGGGGGTGACATCGATGACGGCCAGGTCGGTGATGATCCGGTCCACCACACGGCGACCTGTGGCGGGAAGACTCAACTCCTCGACGATCTTCGGGCTGCCGTCCTTGGCGACGTGCTCCATCACGACCAGCAGCCGGCGGGCACCGTGGACCAGGTCCATCGCACCGCCCATACCCTTGACCATCTTGCCGGGGATCATCCAGTTGGCCAGATCGCCATGGGCCGACACCTGCATGGCGCCGAGCACGGAGACGTCGATCCGGCCGGCGCGGATCATGCCGAAGGAGAAGGCCGAGTCGAAGTACGACGTCCCGGGGATGGTGGTCACGGTCTCCTTCCCCGCGTTGATCAGGTCGGGATGTTCCTCGCCGTCGTACGGGTAGGGTCCCACGCCCAGGATGCCGTTCTCGGAGTGCAGCACCACGTGCACCCCGTCCGGCAGGTGGTTCGGGATCAGAGTGGGCAGCCCGATGCCCAGGTTGACGTACTGGCCGTCGCGCAGCTCCTGGGCGGCGCGAGCGGCGAGCTGGTCGCGGTCGAGCGGCATGGTCACTTCTCCTTGGTGTCGGTGCGCGAGACGGTTGCTTCGGCGCCGGTGCGCGCCGGGCGCACGGTGCGGCGCTCAATGCGCTTGTCCAGCGACGGATCGACGGCGACCACGCGGTCCACGTACACGCCGGGCAGATGGACGGCGTCCGGGGGCAGTTCGCCCGCCTCGACGATGCGTTCGGCCTCCACGACGGTCACCCGTCCCGCCATCGCGCACAGCGGGTTGAAGTTGCGCGCCGCCGCGTGGAAGACGCAGTTGCCGTGCCGGTCGGCGACCGCGGCCCGCACCAGGGCGAAGTCGGCGGTGATGGCTTCCTCCAGCAGGTAGCGGCGGCCGCCGAACTCCCGTGTCTCCTTGGGCGGGGAGGCCAGTGCGACACCGCCGTCGGGGGTGTGGCGCCAGGGCAGGCCGCCCTCCTCGACCTGGGTGCCCACCCCCGCCGGGGTGTAGAAGGCGGGGATGCCGGTGCCGCCGGCCCGCAGCCGCTCGGCGAGTGTGCCCTGCGGTGTCAGCTCCACCTCCAGTTCGCCGGACAGGTACTGGCGGGCGAACTCCTTGTTCTCACCCACGTAGGAAGAGGTCATCCGGTCGATCCGGCCGGACCGCAGCAGCAGTCCCAGCCCCCAGTCGTCCACGCCGCAGTTGTTGGACACGACCCGCAGGCCGGACACGCTCGTCTCGGCCAGCGCGGCGATCAGCGTCGACGGGATGCCGCACAGGCCGAACCCGCCGACCGCGAGTGCCGCACCGTCAGGGATGTCCGCCACTGCCTGCGCGGCCGCGGCCATCACTTTGTCCATGCTGTTTCCTTCCCCACCGGGGTCCGTTCCGTTCGCCGGCCCGGCCTGCGCACGACGTGGCGATCAGGACCGGGTGTTTTTCACCTTTGCCTGCGCCGACGGTCACAGACCATGTGTGCCGATGCCATGACTGGGCCTCGAAGAGCAGTGGTTGACAACATGCCGCCCGTCGTACGGGGCTCCTAGGGTTCCGGCAACCACGCACCGCACTCCCGTCGTCGCGTACCAGGCCGCCGTCCTGGACAAGGCCCGCGAAACCCCGGCGACGGGCGGGCGACACACTGTCAGGAGCCGATCGTCATGCGTTCCCGCCTCACGGACACCTTCAGAAGCAGATCTGTTCGCGCACTCACCCTGATCGCCCTCGGCGCCCTGGTCGCGGGCTGCTCCTCGGCCGGCACCGCCGGCACCGCGTCCAGCGGCTCGGACGGCAAGGCCGCCCCCGTGAAGGTCGGGCTGGTCTACTCCCGCAGCGGACTGCTCGCCGCCTACGGCAAGCAGTACGAGGAAGGCTTCAAGGCAGGCCTCGCCTACGCCACGCACGGGACGAACAAGGCCGGTGGCCACCCCATCGAGGTCACCGAACAGGACGACGCGGGCGACCCGGCGAAGGCCGTCACAGCGGCCAAGACACTCGTGGGCAAGGGCTACAAGATCCTCGCCGGCACCACCGACTCCGGTGTGGCGCTGCAGATGGCGCCGCTGGCCGCGCAGAACAAGGTGCTGTACATCAGCGGTCCGGCCGCCACCGACGCGGTCACCGGCATCAACACCTACACCTTCCGCTCAGGCCGGCAGTCCTACCAGGACATCCTCACCGCCGGCACCCTGCTCGGCGACGCCAAGGGCAAGAAGGTCACCGTGCTCGCTCAGAACTCCGCGTTCGGACAGGCCAACGTGGCCGCGGTGAAGGCCGTCCTCGGCAAGAAGGGCGCGCACGTCGGCTCCGTACTCGCCCCGCCCAGCGCCACGGACCTCACGCCCTTCGCCCGCCAGACCAGGGACGGCAAGCCCGACCTGGTGTTCGTCGCCTGGGCGGGCGCCACCGCCCCCGCCCTGTGGACCGCGCTGAACCAACAAGGCGTGCTGGACTCGAGCAAGGTCGTCACCGGACTGGCGGGCACCGCCTCGTACCCGATCTTCGGTACGGCCGGCTCCAAGGTCGCCTTCCTCGCGCACTACTTCCCCGGCGCCGGCGCCGGCAACCCCGTGGAGAAGGCCATGCTCGACGGCATCACCAAGGCCGGCGGCACACCCGACCTGTTCAGCCCCGACGGCTTCACCGCCGCCCAGATGATCGTGCACGCGATCGAGTCCGGCAGCGCCACCGACACCTCCGCCATGGTCAAGGCGCTCGAGGGCTGGGCCTTCGACGGGCCCAAGGGCAAGGAGCAGATCCGCGAGACGGACCACGCCCTGATGCAGCCGATGTTCACGGCGCGGCTCAAGGGCAGCGGCAGTGCCGCCCGCCCCGAACTGATCGACAGCATCCAGGCGACAGACGTCGCACCACCGGCCACCAAGACGGCGGGCTGAGCAGATGTCCTCCTCGAACACGACGTCGCCGAACGCCGCGGGGACCCCGGACGCCGGGGAGGCCCGTACCTCCCCGGCGCCGGTGCTCCGGCTGCGTGACATCGGCTGGACGGTCGGCGGGGCGACCATCGTCGACTCCGTCTCCTTCGACGTCCGCGAAGGCGAGTTCCTGGCTTTCATCGGCCCCAACGGTGCGGGCAAGACCTCCCTGTTCAATCTCGTCAGCGGGCTCAGTCCGGTCTCCCGGGGCACGATCGAACTGGACGGCCACGACGTCACCGCGGAGGCCGCCTACGCCCGGGCGCGGCGCGGCCTCGGCCGCACCTTCCAGACCTCCAGCCTGTGGCCGGGCATGACGGTCGCCGACCACGTGGGGCTGGCGGCCCAGGCCGCCGACGGAACCTCGTACCGGATCTGGCGCCGTGCCGACGGCTACCCGGAGCAGGTCGACCGGGTGCTGGCACGAACCCAGCTCGCGCACCGCGCCGACGCGTGCGCCGACGCTCTCTCGCACGGCGAGAAACGCAAGCTCGAGCTCGCGGTCCTGCTCGTCGGCGAGCCCCGGCTGATGCTGCTGGACGAGCCGATGGCGGGCGTGAGCGCGGAGGAGGTGCCCGCGCTGACCGAACTCATCCGGTCGCTGCACAAGGAGGAGGGCCGCACCGTGCTCATGGTCGAGCACCACATGGACGTGCTGCTGGACCTGGCCGACCGGCTGGCCGTGATGCATCACGGAACGCTGCTGGCGCTGGACACCCCGCAAGCCGTGATGGCCGACCCCACCGTGCAGCAGGCCTACCTCGGGGAGGAGCTGTGACCCCCGCCCCGGCGCCCCTGCTGACCGTGCGGGATCTGCGGGTCGTGATCGGCGGCAGGCACATCCTGCACGGCGTCGACCTGGAGGTGGCCGCCTCCGGCACCACCGCGCTGCTGGGCCGTAACGGAGCCGGAAAGACGACCACCGTCCGCGGCATCCTCGGGCTGGTCCCGCGCACCGGCAGCGTGCTGCTGGCAGGCGAGGAGACCGTGCGCCTGACCACCTGCGCCCTGGTGCGCAGGGGCATCGGCTACGCCCCCGAGGACCGCGGTGTCTTCGCCGCCCTCAGCGTGGCCGAGAACCTGCGCCTCGCCGAGCGGCCCGGGGCTGGTGAACCGGCCTACGACCTGGTGTACGAGCTGTTCCCGGAGCTGAAACGACGCGCCCGGCAGGCCGCCGGCACCCTGTCCGGCGGCCAGCAGCAGATGGTCGCCATCGCCCGGACCCTGCTCAACGGCAACCGGCTGATCATCGCCGACGAACCCACCAAGGGCCTGGCGCCCAAGGTGGTCACCGAGGTCGCCCAGGTGCTGGAGCGCGCGGCCGAGACGGTGCCGGTCCTGCTCGTGGAACAGAACCTCGCCGTGGTGCGCCGCCTCGCCCGCCATTGCGTCGTCCTCGCCGACGGCCGCACCGCGCACCGGGGCCCGGCCGCCGACCTCCTCGCCGACGCCGAGGCGGCTCGCAGGCTGCTCGGCGTCGGCAGCACCGCAACTCCGCCCGCCGGCGCGCCTGTTCGCACCGCTGCGCGCCCCGCCGCCCGGACCACGGAGGCAGACGCCTGATGTCCACCGTCGTACTGCTCACCTTCACCGGGCTCGGCCTGGGCGCCCTGTACTTCCTGGTCGCCTCCGGCCTGTCGCTGATCTTCGGGCTGATGGACGTGCTCAACTTCGCCCATGGCGCCCTGCTGTCCGTGGGCGCCTACGGCACCTGGTGGGCCGCCTCCGGCCACCTGCCCGGTGCCGGGCCCGCCGGCGCCGGGTTCGCCCTCGCCGTCGTCTTCGGCACCGCGGTGGGCACCGTCGCCGCCGTGCTGCTCGAACTCGCCGTGATCCGCCCGCTCTACACCCGCCCGCGCGAACAGATCCTCGCCACGGTGGGCGTGGGCCTGGCCGTCCCGGCCCTGCTGTCCGCGATCTGGGGGTCCGACGCGCGGCCCTTCCCCGGGCCGAAGGCACTGGCCGGCACCTTCGGCCTGCTGGGCGCCGAAGTGCCGCTCAACCGCATCGTGCTCATCGGCGCGGCGCTGGTGGTGCTGACCGCGCTCAAGCTGTTCCTCGGCCGCACCCGGCACGGACTGGTCGTCCGCGCCGGCGTGGAGGACCGGGCGATGGTCACCGCGCTCGGTATCGACGTGCGCAAGGCCTTCACCCTGGTCTTCGCCATCGGCGGCGCGGCAGCGGCGCTCGGCGGTGCCCTCGGCGGCCTCTACTTCGGCTCCGTGGATCCCGAACAGGGCACCTCGCTGCTCATCTTCGCCTTCGTGGTCGTCGTGACGGGCGGCATGGGCTCGCTCACCGGCGCCGCCCTGGCCTCGGTGGCCGTGGGCCTCGTCCAGCAGTTCGCCAACTACTACACCACCGCAGGGCTCGGCGACCTCGCCGTCGTCGTCCTGCTCGCCGCCCTGCTGCTCGTCCGGCCGCGGGGGCTCACCGGGAGGCTCGCATGACCACCGCCACCCAGCCGCGCGGCGGGGCCCGCACGGCGGACCACCCCGTCACCACCCGCTCCGAACGGCTGCGGCGCGCCACCCGCTGGTGGCCCGCCCTGCTGCTGGCGGTGGTCTTCACCGTGCCCTACAGCGCGCTGCCGTTGCCGGGTCTCCTCGACGGCCCCATCGGCAGCCCCGGCAATCTCCAACTGCTCGCCCTGTGCCTGGTGTTCGGCGCCCTGGCCACCGGATACGACCTGCTGCTCGGCCGCACCGGACTGCTGTCCTTCGGCCACGCGCTCTACTTCGCCGCGGGCACCTACGTCACCAACACCGTCATGCTGGAGGCGGGCCTGTCGTTCGCCGTGTCCGCGCTGCTCGGTCTGCTCGCGGGGGTGGCGCTGTCCGCCCTGCTGGGAGCGGTCAGCCTTCGGGTCGGCGGCATCGGGTTCTCGATGGTGACCCTGGCCTTCGCACAGGCCGGGTCGATCCTCGTGCAGCGCGACCCCGGCGGCGTCACCGGCGGCGAGGAGGGCAGGGCCGCCCCCGCCGAGCGGCTGCCCGCCTCGCTGGTCGGCATCGAGCACACCGCCAACCTGTACTGGATCGCCCTGGCCTATCTCGTCCTGGTGCTGGTCGTCGTGCAGTGGACGGTCCGCTCGCCCATCGGCCGGGTCTGGGAGGGCATCAAGGAGAACGAACGCCGCGTGGAAGTGCTGGGCCTGCGTCCGTACGGCTTCAAACTGGCCGCCTTCGTCCTGGCGGGCACCCTGGCCGCGCTCGGCGGCATCGTGTACCTGCTGCTGACCGGAGGTGCCACCCCGCAGGCGACCACCTCCGACTTCACCCTGTCTCTGCTGGTGATGGTGGTGCTGGGCGGTTCGGGCACCCGGTGGGGCCCCATGGTCGGCGGCATCCTCTACACCTGGGCCGACCATCGGCTCGGCGACCTGGCCGGCTCGGGCGCGGTCGCCGGCCTGCCCTCGGTGCTGCGTGTGCCGCTCTCGCAGCCGCTGTTCCTGCTCGGCGCCCTGTTCGTCGCGGTGATCTACCTGCTGCCCGGCGGCGTGGTGCGGCTGCCGGCCCGACTGCGTGCCGCCCGTACGTCCCGTGCCGCCGCCGACCGCGAGGAGGTCCTCCAGCCGTGACCCGCACACCGCACGACCTGACGGCGGCCCGCCAGGGCGTGGTCGTACCGGCGTACGAGGAGCTCGACGTGCCGGTGCCGGGCGGGAAGCTGGCCGTGTCGCGCCGGCCGGCCGACGACCCGGGCGCGCCGGTGGTCCTGGCGCTGCACGGCATCACCGCCAACGGCGTGACCTGGGCGCGCGTCGCCCACCACCTGGCCGGCCGAGTCACCCTGGTGGCCCCGGATCTGCGCGGCCGGGGCCGCAGCGGCCGACTGCCGGGCCCCTACGGCATCGCGGCCCACGCCGACGACATGGCCGCCGTGGTGGACGCCCTGGGCGTCGGGCGGGTGGTGCTGACCGGCCACTCCATGGGGGCCTTCACCGCGGCCCTGACCGCCGTACGCCACCCGCACCTGCTGACGGCGCTGCTGCTGGTGGACGGCGGCGTGGGCTTCCCGGTCCCGGCCGGCCTGGACCCCGACGAGCTGATCACCTCGGTGATCGGCCCGGCCATGCGGCGGCTGTCCATGACGTTCCCGGACCGGGAGGCTACCGCGCGTTCTGGCAGGGGCATCCGGCCTTCGCCGGCTCGTGGTGGCCGTGGGTGGACGCCTACATCCAGCGCGATCTGGTGGGGGAGGAGCCCGAACTGCGCTCCTGCTGCGGTCTCGAGGCGGTGCGCACCGACGGCGTGGACCAACTCGGCGAGGAGGTGTCGGGTGCGGTGCACCGGCTGCCCCGCCCGGCCGTGCTGCTGTGGGCGGAACGCGGTCTGATGGACGAGCCGCAGGGCCTCTACGACGAACAGCGGCTCGCGACCGCCGGCCTCGACCCCGGCCTGGTGCGCACGCGGCGCGTACCCGGCACCAACCATTACACGGTCATCGTCGGCGACGAGGGCGCCCGCGTCGTGGCAGAGCAGCTGCTGGCCGCGGCCGGTGTGGCAGGACCCGAAGGGCCGAGGGACACGCCGTCACGGTGACCGCGCCGACTTCGGCCGGGGCCCGCGCAGGACCGGAGGAGCGGCGCGTCCGCCCCATGGCGCTCTCCTGCCCGTCCGTCCGGGCGTCACGCGCCCGACAGCAGGTGCAGACGCAGGGCGAGCTGGAGTTCCAGCGTCTGTTCGGGGGAGTTCCAGTCGGGGCCGAGCAGTGCCTGGATGCGGTCCAGCCGTTGCACGACCGTGTTCACGTGCACGTGCAGCTCCTCCTTCGCCCGGGTCAGGCTCCCGCCGCAACCGAAGTAGGCGCGCAGGGTGCGGACCAGCTGGGTGCCGCGCTGGGCGTCGTACTCCAGCAGCGGTCCCAGGGTGGCGGTGACGAAGCCGTCCACATCGTGGCCGTCGCCCAACAGCACGCCGAGGAAGCCGAGTTCGGCGACGCTCGCCCCGTGCCCGTCACGGCCGAGCACGTTCAGGGCCCGCAGGCAGCGCAGGCCCTCGGCGTGCGCGTCGGCGATGGCCCGCGGCCCGGCAGCCGGCCCGGCGCCGGCCACCGTGACCGGCACGCCGATCAGCTGGCCGAGCTGCCCGGCGGCGACGCGGGCCGCCTCGCCCGGCCCGGTGCCGTCGCACGGGAGCAGCAGCACCACGGCGCCGTCGTGTTCCGCGCTGACGCCGCCGCACCTGAACAGGTATTGCACGCCGGCGTCGGCGAGCCGCTCCCGGGCCGCGTCGCCGGTCCGGGCGACGAGCAGGATGTGCGGCCGGGCGAGGTCGATGCCGAGGTGGCGGCCGCGGGCCACCAGGCCGGCCGGGTCGCGGTCGGGCGCGGTGAGCAGATCGGTGATCAGGTCGCCGCGGACGCGGTTCTCGGTCTCCGCGACCGAACGCCTCAACAGCAGCAGCAGAGAGGTCACGACGCCGCTCCGCTCGAACAGGCGCCGGTCGGGGCCGTCGAGATCCGGGCGCCCGTACAGGACCAGACAGCCCAGCAGTTCCTGCCCGGCCAGCACGGCGCAGACCCAGCGCCCGTCACGGAACACCGCGTGGGCGGCCGCGCGTGAGCTCTTCGCCGCCTCGACCAGCGCCGCCGCCTCCCGCGCGCCTCCCGTGTCCTCTGCGCCCTTGGGGGTCCGGCCGCCGTGCTCACCGACCGCGGTGAGCGGGCGGCCGGAGCCGTCGTGGACCGCGACGTCTCCCTTCAACAGGCCCGCCACGGCGGCGGCCACATCCGAGACGTCGCCGCCGCGCAGGACGAGATCGGTGAGCCGGTCATGCGATTCCTCGGCACGCTGCATGGCGGCGGAGTGCTCCCGGATGACGGCGTTCGCCTCGGCCAGGTCGGCCAGCGCCGCCCGGGCGTCGGCCATGGCCTTCGCGGTGTCGATGGCGATGGCGGCGTGGTCGGCCAGCGAGCACAGCAGGGCGACCTCGTCCGGGGCGAAGGTGCGTGGCGTGCGGTCGGCGGCGAACAGCGCCCCGATGACCTGGCCGCCGCTTCCCGACCCCAGCAGCAGCGGCACGCCGAGGATCGCGACCAGGCCCTCGTCGAGGACCCCGGCGTCGATGCTGCCGGTGTGCAGGAAGCGGTCGTCGGTGCGGTAGTCCGGGGAGGCGTAGGGACGCGCGGTCTGCGCGACCAGACCGCCGAGGCCTTCGCCCAGCTGCAGGCGCAGGTTCTGGAACAGCTCCGACACCGAGCCGTCCGTGACCCGCATGTAGGTGTCCCCGGCCTCCTCGTCGGGCAGCGTCAGGTAGGCCGTGTCGGTGCCCAGGAGCATCCTGGCCCGCCGGACGATGGAGCGCAGCACGGCGTCCAGGTCGTGCAAGGCCGCCAGGTCGCCCGCGGTGTCGAAGAGCGCGGTCAGCTCCGCCTCCCGGCGCCGGTGCTGCCGGAGTGTGGCCTGGACGCGCAGCGCCGCTTCGGTGGCCTGCTCGACCTCTGCGAGGTCCTGGGCGGCGGCGCCGCTGCGCCGGGCCTCGACGGCGACGGCGCCGAGCTCTTCGGCGGGTGCGCCCGCGGCGAGGAGTTCGAGCAGCCGGCGCAGGTGACGGGCGACGGAGGTGTGCTTGTGCGACATGGGCGGGCAACCATTGTGAAGTCGGTGGGGCGGTGGGACCGACGAACGGCCGAGGAGGGGCGGGATCCTCCCCGGCCGGGGAGACCCTGACCCTCCTCGGCCGGGGAGCGGCGCCGGGCCGTCAGGCGGACGCGGCCGGCTGCTGGTCCGAGGCGGGCCGTGCCGCGGAGCCGTCCGGCTCGATGGCGGCCAGGTCCCTGCCGCGTGTCTCGCGGGAGGCGACGACGGCGATCACGGTGACCAGGGCGGCCAGACCGACGTACACCGAGATCGGGGTGGAGTTGCCGTAGGAGCCCAGCAGCGCGGTGGCGATCAGCGGGGCCGGGGCGCCGGCCGCCACCGAGGAGAGCTGTGCCCCGATGGAGGCGCCGGTGTATCGCATGCGGGTGGCGAACAACTCGGAGAAGAACGCCGCCTGGGGCGCGTACATGGCGCTGTGGAAGATCAGTCCGACCGTGACGGCCAGAACCAGCGCGGGGAACGACTTGGTGTCCAGCAGGGCGAAGAAGGCCCACGACCACAGGCCCACGCCGACCGCCCCCACCAGGTACACCGGCTTCCGCCCGACCCGGTCGGAGAGCGCGCCGAACAGCGGAATCAGACAGAACTGAACGGCCGAGCCGATCAGCACCGCGTTCAGCGACGTCTGCTTGTCGAGCTTGAGATGCTCGACGCAGTAGGTGAGGACGAAGGCGGTGATCACGTAGTACGAGATGTTCTCGGCCATCCGGGCGCCCATCGCGACCAGGATGTCGCGCCAGTGGTTGCGTACGACCGCGACGAACGGCAGCTCTTCGGTCCGCTGCTCCGCCTTGCGCCGCTCTGCCTTCGCGAGTGCTTCCTTGAACAGCGGGGACTCGTCGACGGACAACCGGATCCACAGACCGATCATGACCAGTACGGCGGAGAGCAGGAAGGGCACACGCCAGCCCCAGGAGTCGAACGCGTCGTCGCTGAGCACGGTGGTCATCAGGGAGAGCACCCCGACGGCGACGAGGTTGCCGGCCGGTGCGCCGCTCTGCGGCCAGGAGGCCCAGAATCCGCGCCTGTTCGCGTCACCGTGCTCGGAGACCAGCAGCACGGCGCCGCCCCACTCCCCGCCTAGGGCGAAGCCCTGGATCAGGCGCAGGGTGGTCAGCAGCAGGGGAGCGGCGACACCGATCGTGTCATAGCCGGGGACGCAGCCGATCAGGGCGGTGGACAGCCCCATCATCAGCAGGCTGATCACCAGGAGCTTCTTGCGTCCGAGGCGGTCGCCGAAGTGCCCGAAGACCACGGCGCCGATCGGGCGGGCGGCGAAGCCGATGGCGTAGGTGAGGAAGGACAGCAGGGTGCCGGTCAGCGGGTCCGACTCGGGGAAGAAGACACGGCCGAAGACCAGGGCGGCGGCCGAACCGTACAGGAAGTAGTCGTACCACTCGATGGTCGTGCCGATCAGGCTGGCCGCGACGATCTTGCGCAGATCGCCTGGTCTTCCGGAGGAGCCTGCGTCGTTCACGGCGTTGTGAGCGCTGGGCATGGTTGTCACCGTTTTCGGAGTGAGAGGGGAGCGGAACCGTCGGGCCCGGTCGACGTTGGGGGAGGAGCGGGTCCGAGGAGCTTGGTGGTGCGGTGCACCGGGGGCCGCGGTGCGGGGGCGCCGTCCCGGCCGGCCTCAGCGGCCGGAGCGGTCGACGGTCGGAGCCGTCAGCGACGGCCGCGGAGTGAAGATCTGGCGGCTCGTCAGTGAGCCGTCCAGCCGCCGTCGAGAGGGATCGAGCTGCCGGTGATGTAGCCGCTGCGTTCGGTGCACAGCCACAGGGCCGCCTCGGCGACCTCGGCCGGCTCGATCAGGCGCTTGATCGCGGTGCGCTCCAGGAACACCTGCTCCATCACGTCCGCCGTCGGGATGCCGTGGGCGAGTGCCTGGTTGACGATCTGCTCCTCGACGAGCGGCGTGCGGACATAGCCGGGGTTGATGCAGTTGCTGGTCACGCCGTGCGCGGCGCCCTCCAGGGCGACCACCTTGCTCAGGCCCTCCAGCGCGTGCTTCGCCGCGACGTACGCCGATTTGTACGCGCTGGCCCGAAGACCGTGCACCGACGAGACGTTCACGACCCTGCCCCAGGCCTGCGCGTACATGTGGGGCAGCGTGCGGCGCAGGATGCGGAACGGTGCCTCCACCATGACCCGCTGGATCAGCGCGAACCGGTCCGGGGGGAACTCGTGTACGGGTGCGACGTGCTGCAGACCCGCGTTGTTGACCACGATGTCGGCGTCGTCCGGGAGCGCGTCCACGGCGTCGGCCTCGGAGAGGTCGGCCACGACGGCGATGCCGCCGATCGCCTCGGCCACCTCCTTGGCGGCTTCCGCTGCGCGGTCCACCACGTAGACCTCGGCACCGGCCGCGGCGAAGCCCTCGGCGCAGGCTCGGCCGATCCCGCTGGCCGCGCCGGTGACGAGAACCTTGCGGCCGGTGAGGAATCGGGTCGAGGCCAGATCGGGCGCAGCGGTGTCACCGGGCCTGAGATGCTGGGGTGAGCCCTCGTCGGAGCTCTTGGTGCTGTCCATGGCCGAACACGGTAGGTAGGAACCATGAGCTGAGACACGTGGGTCGTCGACATATTTTCCAAGCGCGAGGTGGGTGCCACCACCATGTGCCGGAGGCCGGCAGGGTGCCCTGCCGGCCTCTGCCCGCCTGGAACACCCGATAAGCGCGGGTACGCCGAGCTCAGCGGCCCGCCGCATGTCACAGCGTCACCGCCGACACCATGGGTGTACGGACCACGCCGGACATCGCAGCACTGGCTGTTCCTCACATGTCGCGCCTGGGCCGGCCGGCCGTACGGTCCGCTTCCAGCAAGCCGGCACGACGGCGGGCCGGAGCGGCCGAGTGCCGCGTCGGCCGGCCAAAGGGACGGACGCGGGGCGGCACCGGGCGGGGTGGGACCGCCGGGGTGGCGCGCCGCGCCCGCGCTCCCTGCCCCACTCCCCACCACCCATCGGAGCCGCACCCATGCTTCACTCCACCTGGCGCAGATTCTTCCGGCGCACCGCACTGGCCGCCACGCTGGGCGCCTTCGCCGCGGGCCTGACCGCCGTCACCCCCCTCGCGACGAGCGCGGCGGCCGCCGGCACCCTCCAGCAGGTCACCAGCTTCGGCTCGAACCCCGGCAACCTGGCGATGTACGAGTACGCTCCGTCCAACCTGCCCGCCGACGCACCGCTGGTCGTGGCCCTGCACGGCTGCACCCAGTCGGCGAGCGACTACCACACGCACTCCGGCTGGCAGAAGTTCGCCGACCAGTGGGGCTTCGCCGTGGTCTACCCGCAGACCAGCTCGGCCAACAACAGCCTGTCCTGCTTCAGCTGGTTCGACTCGACCAAGGACACCCGGGGCAAGGGCGAAGCGGCCTCGATCATGCAGATGGTCGACCACGCCGTGGCGCAGTACGGATCGGACCGCGGCCGCATCTACGTCACCGGCCTGTCCGCCGGCGGCGGCATGACCGCGGACCTGCTCGCCGACTACCCCGACGTGTTCGCCGGCGGCGCCGTCGACTCCGGCCTCCCCGCACAGTGCGCCACCACGCAGACCGCCGCCTCCGGCTGCCAGTACAGCAACCAGAACCTCACCCCGAAGCAGTGGGGCGACAAGGTCCGCAACTCCTACCCGGGCTACCCGGGCCCGTGGCCGCGGGTCGCCATCTGGCAGGGGTCCTCCGACACCACCGTCGCCCCGGTCAACGGCACCGAACTGCGTGACCAGTGGACCGACGTCTGGGGCATCGGCCAGACGGCCTCCAGCACCCAGAACCTGACCGGCGGCACCACCGAGAGCATCTACGACGACAGCACCGGCAAGCCCGCCGTCGCTCTGTTCTCGGTCTCCGGCATGGCGCACGGCCTCGCCGTGAACCCCGGTTCGGGCGCCGACCAGTGCGGCAGCACCGGGACCTACTACCTCAACTACATCTGTTCCAGCTACCACACCGCGAAGTTCTGGGGCCTGGACGGCAGCGGCGGCCAGGGCGGCACCGGTTCGCTGCCCGCCCCGTCCGGCCTCACGGTGACCGGCACGACGGACACCGGCGCCTCGCTGTCGTGGAACCCCGTCAGCGGCGCCGCCTCGTACAACGTCTACCGCGGCGGCACGAAGGTGGGCTCCGCGACGGGAACGTCGTACACCGACTCCGGCCTGTCCGCCGGCACCTCCTACACCTACACCGTCGCCGCGGTCGATTCCTCGGGAGCCGTCGGCGCGCCGTCCGCGTCGGTCACGGCGACGACGACAGGCGCCACGCCCAAGTGCTACACCGACAACAACTACAACCAGGTCAAGGCCGGACGCGCCCACCAGAGCGGCGGCTACACGTACGCCAACGGTTCCGACCAGAACATGGGTCTGTACAACCTCGCCGTCATCCATACGCTGAAGGAGACCTCCCCGGGCTACTTCGTCATCGCCGATTCCGGCTGCTGAATCGCTGAGCGCGGCCACGCCTGCGTCGGGAGCGACCGGCCCGGCGCAGGCGAGGCGCAGGATGAGTCCTTGGAATCGGAAGGCGGCACCTACTGACATGGCCGGTGCCCACCCCGGCCGACATCGCGGTTCCGAATCCGCACCGGTCATTCCCGGCTCGCCGGTCCGGCGCGGCGGCCGAACAGGCCCGGCACACGACCCGCACGGCACCGCTTCTACGACCGGGCGCCGGCCGACATCGCCGACGCGGGACCCGGCCACCCCCCATGTGCTCGTCCGCCGCAACCGCAGCACCGGCGAACTCGCCTGATGCCGCCGCTGCTCGGCGGCCGTTCGCGGTGACCGGTGAGCCAGGAGTGCGGGCCGCGGAAACAGCATTGCGCCTGGTGCGATCGGAGTGGAAGCCGGCTCGCCGGAGGTACTGAGGATGACCGACGTTGTGTTGAAGCTGTCAGCCCGTGACTTGGTGCATGCGGACCTGGCGTCATGCGGGTGGGCAGGGTCCGACCACCACTTGGCGGGCGTCGCCAGGCAGTTGGAACGTGCTCGGATCGGTGAGGTCGACTACCTGGCGGTCTGCCCCGCAACCAACATCCCGGTGGCGAAGGGCGGCATCGACTACCAGGTCAAGGACGGTGCCGGCACCTTGTGGCAGCTGGCAGTCCACCCCGCACTGCAGTCGTGCGGGATCGGCACGTTCCTTGTCGAAGCCGCAGAACTGCGGATCAGGAACCGCGGTCTGCGGCGGGCCGAGCTGGCTGTGGAGGAAAGCAACCCCCGGGCACGCGCACTCTACGAACGACTGGGTTATGTCGCGTACGACCGCCGGCCGGACTCGTGGGACGAGCAAGCCGCTGATGGATCGTTGCGCCGCTACGAAACGATCTGCACGTTGATGCGGAAGGAACTCGCGTAGGCTCAGTCACCTTCACGGGCTCGCATGACGCAGTACCCGCTCCTGCCGGGCCCCAACAGGACCGTGCCGGACGGCCGGAGCGTGCGGGACGTGAAGGACGACCGACCGGCGATTCTTCCACGCAGCCCGAGCGGCCATGGCCGCGGTGCGCGACGGGACCATCCGGTCCGGAGAGCGTACGGTCCCGCTGCACACCGGCGGCCTGCCAGGACTGTTCGGCCACGCCGAAGCAGCACACCGCATCGGCCAGACCCCGCACACCTGCCTGTGACGTCGCCCACCCCCGGCCCAGACACCTACAAGCTGACGGCCCACACCGCCGGCCCACTCGAAGTGAAAGACCGCCCCTGGGTGCGCCCGGCGAATCATGTGCGGAGCCGGCGCCGGATCGACGCGACGATGATGGTGCCGTGGAAGACGTAGACCCTCTTGTCGCGCGTCGTGGCCACGGTCCGGGAGTTCTTGACCGTCCTTTTTCGGGACACGTGGCTGCTTCTTGCGGGCCCCGGCCGCGTGCTGATGGGCCCGGCAGGACGTCGAATCGACGCTGCCCATGCTAAGGGGTGATCACACGCCGCCGTCAGATGCCGTCGCCCGTCGCCGGCCGCGCGGCTCTCTTCACGCCGGACCCGGCGGTGCCGGCGACCAGCCGGGCCGGGGCACCAGGCAACGAGGTGGGTCCCGGTCATGGGGCGCGTCCGATGAGCGTACGCAGCCGCCGCCCGCTGTCCGTGAGCGGGCTCGGCGGGCGCGGGAGCCGGGTATTTCGTAAATTGAAGGAGGAGTGAGTAATCCGCAGGGAATGCGTGTGACGGCACCGGAGATCGATTACATGGCGGTGTTCACCGCCTTTCCAAGCCCGTGCCTGGTGCTCGGCACGGACCTGGTGATCGCTGATGCCAACCCGGCTTTCTGCGAGGTGACCGGACGGAGCCGGGCCGAGCTGGTCGGGCAGTACCTCTTCGACACCTTCCCGGAGAACCCCGCCGACCCGGAGGCCGGCGGGGTGGCGACGCTGAAAGCCTCACTGCACCGGGTCCTGTCCTGCGGCCAGACCGATCAGATGCCGTTGCAGAAGTACGACATCCCGGTCGCCGGCAATCCCGAGGTGTTCAAGGAGCGGTGGTGGTCCGCGATCAACGTGCCCGTCCTCGGCCCTGACGGAAGGGTCGCCTGGATCATCCACCGGTCGGAGGACATGACCCAGGTCGTCCTGGGCCGCCGCACGACGCACCTGCCGTCGATCAGTCCCGGCAGGGAAGCGGCCATGGAAGCCGAGCTGTACGCCCGGGCGCGGCAGCTGCAACGGTTGAACGAGGAGCTGCGGCAGGCTCATGCCCGCGAGCGGCGCGTCGCCGTCGCCCTGCAGGAAGCCATGCTCCACTCTCCGGACCTGGCCCAGCATCCGGACGTCGCCGTGCGGTACCTGCCGGCGGCCGGCTCACTGAACGTGGGTGGCGACTGGTACGACGTGGTCGACCTGTTCTCGGGCCGCTTCGCGGTCGCGGTCGGTGACGTGGTCGGCCATGGACTGGGGGCCGCAACCGTCATGGGCATGCTCCGCAGCGCGTTGAGTGCCGCCACCCGTACCGTCCACGGCCCTGCGCAGGCCCTGGAGGTGCTGGGGCTCTACGCGCGCTCGGTCGAGGGGGCACTGGCCGCCACCGTCGTCCAGGTCCTGATCGACTGCCACAGCCACCTGCTCATCTACAGCAGCGCCGGTCATCCCCCGCCCGTCCTGCTGCACCCGGATGGCTCCTGCGAGCTGCTCGACCAGGCCACCGACCCACCGCTGGGTGCCCGCTCCGAACACGTCCCCCGCCCCCAGGCCACCGCGACCTACGCCCCTGGCGACACCCTCATCCTCTACACCGACGGCCTGATCGAACGCCGCGGGGAGGACATCGACCTCGGCCTGACCCGCCTGACCGCCGCCCTTCCCACCTGCACCGAGTTCGGCGCGGAACATCTCGCCGACGCCCTCCTGGCCCGCCTGAACCTCGCCAGCGGCGCCCGCGACGACATCGCCATGGTCGTCGTCCGCCTCGGCACAATGACCCGGCCGTCCTGATCCTCCAGGAACCCGTCAGGCACGCCGCCGGCCACCTGCTGCACACTCCCGCCACCTGGCCGTGCGGGTGGCCGCCGGCCGCCTCGCCATGGCGGGTCTGTCCTACCGGCCGATGGCAGTGCGCAGCCGGCCGCCACCCCGGAGCGGGACATCGACCGGTGTCGGTGCAGGTCACCTAGGGTCTGTCGGGTGGATCATCCCGGCGGCGCCGGGTCCGGTGCGCACATCTGCGGACCAGACCCCCTCGGGCCGGCCAGATGCCGCATACCGCTCTTCACAGCCGGCCTGATCCAGACGACGGCCCTGGTGCTGCGCCGCGGAAGTTCCGCCGATGAGTTTCCGGCGGTTGTGCGGTCTACCCGTCGACGAAGGGAGCGCACCATGCGCAAGATCATCATTTGCACGTTCCTGACACTGGACGGCGTCATGCAGGCGCCGGGCGGTCCGGACGAGGACGCCGAGAGCGGCTTCGAGCACGGCGGCTGGCAGAAACCGGTGGACGACGACGAGGTCGGCACGGCCATCGCCGGCTGGTACGAGTCCTCCGACGCGATGCTGCTCGGCCGCAAGACGTACGACATCTTCGCCTCGTACTGGCCGACCGCCGATCCGGCCAACCCGTTCACCGAACGGATGAACAGCATGCACAAGTACGTGGCGTCGCGGACCCTGACGTCCGTCGAGTGGCAGAACTCCACGCTGCTGGAGGGCGACGTCGTCGACGCCGTACGCAAGCTGAAGACGACCGACGGCGGCAACATCAACGTCGTGGGGAGCGGCGACCTCGCCCAGACCCTCATGCGGCACGGCCTCGTCGACGAGTACCGGCTGACCATCCACCCGGTGATCATCGGCACCGGCAAGCGGCTGTTCGCCGACGGAGCGATCCCCACTGCGCTGGAGCCGGTCAGCGTCTCGACGACGAAGGGCGGCACCATCGTCGGCGTCTACCGGCCGAACGGTAAGCCCAGCTACGACAGCTACTGAGCGGCTTCGTTCGGATCACCGGACAGACCACAGGAAGATGCCCGCCCGTGGAGTCCGGCCGGGTCGATGGTCGCGGTCTTCTCATCGCGGGTTGCGATGCCGCACCACTGCTTCAAGCGCTTGGTGCATGGCTCGACGGTGTTGCGCTGCGTGGCTGCGGCTCGCCGATGACGGCGATGCGGAAGCCGGCTGCTGTGGTGAAGACAGGGTCGGTATCCGAGGGCGGCCTGCGGCGGCGCCGTCGGCCAACCCTTCCTCGTGACGGCCCGCTGCGTCTATCCCTCCCCGTCGGGGACCCGGTCCGGCTACCGTGGGGACATGGCCAGGGAAATCCGCATCGAGATCGATGACGAGCAGTACGAGCAGCTGGAGCGTGAGGCGCACCAGCGGCACGAGGACCCGGGGGTGTATGCCGGACGTGTACTGGCCGACGGCCTGAACAAGGCCAGGTTCCTGGAAGGCTGCGCCGAGTTCCTGGCCGTTCCGGGCATGCGCGAGGAGTTCGCCCGCCGGTTCGGTCCGCAGCCCGGGCCCAGCGCGACCGCCGCGTGAGGGCGGACTGCTCGCAGTGGACCTGACTATTGATCTTGCATGGTTGCTGGAGCTGGCCCGCACCCAGCTGGGCGACCCGGACGTGACGGACTGGGGAGCCCTGGAGGCCGCCCGCGCCCGGCACTGCTTCCGTGTGATGGATGACCTCGTCTACGACCAGCCCCACCACCGCGCCGCCGCGCTGTTCCACTCGCTGTGCCGCGTCCCGGCGCTGGAGCACAGCAACGCCCTGTTCGGCGTCACGGTCGCGGCGGGCTATCTGCACGCCGGCGGCCGGCCGACGCGGTTCACCGCCAAGGAGGCCGCCGACTTGGCCGAGCAGGTGACGGCCGGGGACGTGGACGTACGAGCCCTGGCCGACACGCTCAAGGGGTGGACCGAGAGGGCCTGAGCCCAGATCGGGCCGGGCCAAGTGTTGAGATCATCGCCTCTGGGTGGGAATCATGCTGCCGGCTCGGGCAGCTGACCCGGCCTGGTCTCGACGATCTGTATGTCGCTGCGCCCAGCGTCTTCGAGTTCCTGCTTGCGTCTGCCGGCGTTCGGCTTGTCGTAGGCGACGGCGGAGGAGCGCGGGCGGCTGTCCGGGGCGTTCCGCGTTTTCCTGCTGGATTCCTATGCGGAAACGGAGCGGCCGCGTGCCGCGCGCCCACGTGGCTCCGGGCACATGGTGGGGCGGTGGACTTCCCTGCATCGCTCGCTCTGGCACAGGCCGTGACCAGCCCTCCGTCAGGCGATGGGTGGTGGGTGAAGCGAAGTCATGGACTGGGTTTTGGTCCTGTCCACTGTCCGAATTCGGGGCTCTCCCACGTGGAAGGCCACGTCCCCTTCTGGATCAGCTCCGTTTGTCCTGGAGCGCACCGCACACTGTTGAACAGCACGACCACGTCAACAGTCACTGGCAGGGCGCGGGGTTCACCGCGGTGGCTGAGTCGTTATGCGTCTGTCGTCGAGCCGGGTCGGACGATCATCAGGACCACGACGATCAGCCAGGTGAGGGCGAACAGGCCGGTGATCACCGACAGGCGGGGCAGCCGGGCGACCAGGGAATTTGCGGCGGTCGACGTCTGGTCGGGCTCGTCGAGCTGGGTGACCATGTTGTCCTGGGTACCGAGGACCGCGATGCCCCACCGCCGACATCAATCACCCCAGGCCGAGACGATCCGGGTAAACGCCGGGGTCCTGACCCGTGGATCAGGGCCCGCACCTGGCTGGCAGTCCGGCCTGCACCGACTGCGACCCACGTGCGAGGGTAGCCCGCCGGTGACTTCGGCGGCCGCCGTGGTCCAGGCCCTGACTCGGCATGCCGCTGCCGGCGACTTCGAGGTTGTACTCGTGAACGCCTCTGCGACCCGGACGTTGAACGTCGACGACGTGTCGTGGACCAGGAACCCTTCGACCGCAGATTGATTGAGCGATAAGGTCATACGTATGCCAACCGAGTCGCAGCCCGCAACCGGTCTGTTCCCGCGACGCCTGCCCGCCAGCCGCTTGGGTGTTGCAGTCGTTTCCGAGCTCGTCGACCTCATCGTGACGGGCCAGTTGAAGGAAGGCGAGTTGCTGCCCCCGGAGGGTCCGCTGAGCGAACACTTCGGCGTGAGTCGCACGGTGCTGCGTGAATCGGTGAAGCGGCTCGAGGAGAAGGGCCTGGTGATCGTTTCCCAGGGTCGCGGCACCCAGGTGCGGGCGCCGGGGTACTGGAACATGCTCGATCCGGTGGTGCTGTCCGCGTTGATCGACAACGATGAGACGCTCGGTGTCCTTGACGAGCTGACGATCGTGCGGGCGAGCCTCGAGTCGGCGATGGCGGGCGCGGTTGCCGGTTCTCGCAGCGCAGATGAGTTGAGGAGACTGGAGAACGCGTTGACCGCGATGCGTGAAAGCGAGTCCGAGACGGACTCCTTCCGGCAGGCGGATGTGGTGTTCCACTACGCGCTCATGGAGATCTCCGGCAACCGGCTGGCGGAGAACATCGCCAAGCACTTGTACAAGCGGGCCGTGGAGTCCAGCCGCTACCAGGGCATCAACCCCCCTGACGCGGTCGAGCTGACGCTGCAGGAACACGCGGCGATCCTGGATGCCATCTCCAGGAAGGACGTCGCCGCCGCCCAGAAGGCGATGCACGATCACATCCACGTCTCGTGGGAGCGCCGCCGGCTGCCCGACCACGCGCCGAGGGCGCGCGGCCGGGCGCTCGATCAGGACAGCGAGTAGACGTCGGCGGCGTTGCCGCCGAACACCCGCGCGCGTTCCGAGGGGGAAAGCCCCTCCAGCAGCGTCTCCAGAGCGGACTTCCAGGGCGCCGCTCCGCCGCCCAGTTCGGCCAGCGGCCAATCGGAGCCGTAGAGCAGACGGTCGGCGCCGAAGTATCCCAGAGCGATCATCACCGGGACGGCGAGATCGTCCGCGCGCCATGATCCGGGGGCGAGGCCCGACGTGAGTCCCGAGACCTTCGCGACGACGTTCGGCTGCCGCGCGAGCTCCCGCAGCCGCGCCGTCCATGTTGTCCTGTCCTGCCCGGGCCCGGGCGGACCGCCCAGGTGATCGAGCACGAAGCGGAGGCTGCTGTGGCGCGCGGCCAGACGCGTCGCCTGCGGGAGTTGCCACTCACGCACGACGAGGTCGAAGCAGAGGCCCTCACGCTCGAGCACGGCGAGGCCCGCGCTGACCTCCTCGCGCATCATCCACTCCGGGTCCGGGTCGATGTGGGCCAGATGCCGCACCCCGACGACGGGGACAGCGGCGTTCTTGCGGATCCGGTCGAGCTGAGGTCCGACCTCCGCCGCGAGGTCGACCCACGCGACGAGGCCGGCGATGGCTGATGAGTCCAGCTCGGCGAGCCGGATGCTCTCGTCTAGGCTGTTGCTCGACTGCACGACCACGGCACCGTCGAGTCCGGTCGAGGCCAACATCTCGCTCAGATCGGAGGCGCCGAAGTCGCGGTCGATCGGCGTCATGGTCTCCGCGTCGATCCAGTCCTGCGGGTCCACGGCTCGATCCCACAGGTGCACATGGGCGTCGATGCCGGCAGTCATGCGAGATGCCACACTTCCTCGACAGGCTGCCACAGCGCCCCGGGATCACGCTCCTCGGCGATCCTCACCTGGCATGGGTCGGTGTGCGTCCACCATTCCTGCGAAGCCGGGTCCTCGGCGATCCTTCGCATGTCCGCCTCGTGGTCCTCGCCGACGTACTCGTAGTAGGCGAACAGGATGTCGCCGAAGATGAAGATGCTGTAGTTGCGCACGTTGCATTCGGTGAGCTTTCGCTCGACGCTCGGCCACACGGCACGGTGCAGCGCCAGGTACTCCTCGCGCATCTCGGGCCGCACACCAACGACGAAGGCCCTGCGCTCAGGTCGACGGGTCACGAGGGTCGGCCTCCGTGGTGCGACGGGTGATCCATCACGTCCGGCTCGGCAACCAGCCGCAGGGCAGCGCGTTCGGGCCGGATGTGCGGTCCGGTCGCCGCGGGCCGGGGCGTCGCAGCGCCGGCCGGTGACATCTGGGACTCGTCGACCACGATCCCGATGCCCGGCCGATCACCCAGGACG
This sequence comes from Streptomyces sp. MK7, assembly GCF_032658145.1. Taxonomy (NCBI): domain Bacteria; kingdom Bacillati; phylum Actinomycetota; class Actinomycetes; order Kitasatosporales; family Streptomycetaceae; genus Streptomyces; species Streptomyces sp. MK7. The sequence goes on along the minus strand of NZ_JAVACL010000058.1, from coordinate 12,281 downwards.
ATGCCTCCGTCGTCGAACTGCTGGTCGACGTCGAGACCGACGGGAAAGAGAAGATCCTGGACTTCGAAGGCCAGATGGTTCGGCACGGCGGCGGCGGCGTGCGCCACCGGGTTCGCGTTGTACGCGACGGGACTCACCGGCAGATCGTGGGCGTGTGCGAGCGTCGCGACGCGGAGGAAGTGGGTGATCCCCCACACGTTGCCGACCTGCACGATGTCGACCGCGCCGGCGTCCAGCAGGGGGCGGTACTGCTCCAGCCCGGTGAGGTTCTCGCCGCTCGCGATGGCCGCGCGCACCTTCCCGCGCAGCGCGGCCATGCCGGCCGCATCCCACCGGCGCAGCGGTTCCTCCACCCAGGTGAGGTCCATGCGCTGCTCGATGGCCGCGACATACCGGGCCGCCTGGGCGTGGTTCCACGACTCGTTGGCGTCGAACATGAGCGCCGGCCGACGGGAGTTGCGGCTGAGGACGTCGCGCATGATCTCCAGCCGGGGCAGGTCGCGGTCGAGGTCGCGGCCGCCCTTGAGTTTGCCGGCCTTGAACCCGCGGTCCGCGAACCGGCCGTAGAGGTCGGCGAGTTCGTCCTCGGTCAGGCCGTACTCGAGACCGGACGCATAGCCGGGGACGAAGCGCTCGCGGGCCCCGAGGGTCCGCCAGAGCGGCTCGTCGGCGGCCTTGGCCTTGATGTCCCAGAGGGCCATGTCGACGGCCCCGATGGTGCCGAAGGTGGATCCTGAGTGACCGGCCTTGAACACCCAGTCGAGCATTCGGTCGTAGAGCGCCACGACCGACCGCGGGTCATCGCCCTCGATCGCGGGGAAGACACGGGCGATGTCGGCGTGGGACCCGAGGCCGACTCCCTCGATTCCGGTGTCGGTCTCGATGATGAGGACGGGGACCGGCGTGGCGTGGCTGGGCTGGACACCGTTGACGTCCCCGGTGATTCTGCCCCAGTCGTGAACGGTGCTCAGGCTGCGGTACCCAGTGATCTTCATCGGCAGTGGTTCTCCTTGTATGCGCGAGCGGTCATTCCTTGGTTCCTCCCGCTGTCATGCCCGCGACCAGGAACCGCTGGGAGAACAGGAAGACGATCAGGACGGGCAGGATCGACACGATCGTCCCCAGCGCCAAGGTGGGCAGCTGAACGGAGTCGGATCCTGCGGAGCTGGGATTGAAAGCCGGGGTTGACGCCAGAAGCGAGGTGAGCCCGACCTGGATCGGGTAGCCGTCGCTCGAGGGCAGCATCACGAACGGGAGGAAGAAGTTGTTCCAGTTCTGTACGAAGCTGAAGAACGCCACCAGGGCGACGATCGGGGCGGCCAGCGGAAGGGCGACCCGGGTGAAGACCTGGAACCCGTTGCAGCCGTCGATGCGCGCGGCGGCGAGGATGTCACGAGGGATGCTGGTCGAGAAGTAGATGTAGGTGAGATAGACGCCGAACGGGAAGAACGACATGGGCAGGATCACCGACAGCGGGCTCCCGATCAGACCGACGCTGTTCAGCTCGAGGAAGATGGGCAGTACCAGTGCGGTGCCGGGGATCAGCATGACGACGAGTGTCAGCACGAGCAGCGCCTGCCGAAGCCTGAACTCCGTGAGCGCGAGCGCGTAGCCGGCGGGGATGCTCACGAGGAGCGTGATCACCAGAGCGCCGATCGCATACAGCGCGGAGTTGCCGATCCAGGTCGTCACCGCACCGTCCTGGAAGTCGAACAGCTGATGCCAGTTGGCGACGAAGTCCGACCGCGACCCGAGTGAGAACGGGTTGGCGACCACGAGCGCCTTCGAGGACTTCGTGACCGCGAGGAGCAGCCAGACGATCGGGACGGCGAAGAACAGGACGAAGACGACGAGCAGGACGCCGGCGATGGACCGCCCGCTCCATCCGCTGAGGCTCGGCCGGCGGCGTTCGGCGGAGAGTGCTCTCATGGTCATTCCTTCTCGAAGAGGCCACCGCGGGTCACGAACACCCAGGACAGCAGGAGTGCGACGACCAGCAGGATCAGCGAGATCGCGGCCGCGCCGTTGAAGTCGTTCTGCTGGAACGCGTACTGGTAGGCCAGCTGGTTGAGCGAGTAGTCGTTGGGCACCACTGCGTTACTGGCCTGGCTGAGCAGCTGTGGCTCGACGAACAACTGGGTGCCGGCCGCGAGGGACATGACGCCCATGTAAGCAACCCACTTGCGCAGCATCGGAAGCTGGATCCGAAACGCGATCTGGACGGCGTTCGCACCGTCGATGCGGGCGGCCTCGATCACTTCGGTGCTGATGTTGTTGAGGGCGCCGTACATGATGATGATCCACCCGCCGGCTCCGGTCCAGAACGCGATGATGGCGAAGATCGCCGGAAGGTGGCCGGGTTGGATCACCTGCACGAAGCTGTCGAACCCCATCGCGCGGAGCAGACCGCTGACCGGGCTCGCCGTCGGGTCGAGGACGAAGAGCCACAACAGGACGCTGGACGCGCCCGCGAGCGCGCCGGGCAGGTAGTAGACGAAGCGCAGGGTCGAGCTCACCCAGCGCACACTGACGGCGTGGACCACCAACGCCAGGCCGACGACGAGGACGACCAGCGCGAGGAGCCAGATGAGGAGATAGGTGGTCACGTGGAACACGGCCGGCCAGAACCGGAAGTCGCCGACGACCTTGGTGAAGTTGTCGAAGCCTGCGAATCCACCATCGGCGTTCGTGAAGGCCAGGAATACCGCGTAGAGCGAAGGGATGATCCCGAAGGCGATGGTGAGCAACGCGTACGGCGAGACGAAGAGATAGCCGATCGGGCTGCGAGCGAAGGCGCGGCCGGCCGGCCGGCCGCTACCCCGGCGTGACCGCCGACGCCCCGAGGCGTCAGCGGTCAGCTGGTCACTCGGAGGAGCGAGGGTCATCTCACTTCACCACGTATCCGTTGACCTCGGCCTGGTTCTCGATCGCCTTCTGCCAGGTCGGCAGCAGGTCCACGATCGACTTGCCGCCCGTGATCCCCGGGGTCATCGTCTTCGCCCATATCGCTTCCTGGCTGAACGTGGGGTAACCCCAGCCGTCCCAGACCTGCGACGCCGCGGTCACCACCGGCTGCAGCGGGGTGGCGTAGTACTTGCTCGCCTCCTGCTTGGCGATCCACTTCTGTGCGGCGGGCGCGTACGCCGGGTAGCCCGGTGCGACATCGACCTGATAGTCGTCGGCCGTGGTGACGAACTGGACGAACTTCTCGGCAGCCTTCAGGTTCTTCGAATGGCTGGAGATGAACCAGGTTCCGCCACCCACGTTGCCCGTCACAGCCTCGCCCTCGCCCTTCCACGGCAACGGCGCGGCGACGCCGAGCCGTCCGGCCGGCACCTTGAGCGACTGAGGGTTGTTGAAGATCGCGCCGGCATACCAGGCCGGACCCGGCATCATCAGCACCTTGCCTGAGTACTTCTTCAAGAACTCGGGAGTGAACACGCTGACCACCGGCACGGTCCCGTTGTGGCGGAGGGTGTCGAGCATCGAGGCCGCCCGCTTGCACTCGGTCGAGTCGGTCTTCACGGTGAGGGACTTGGGACCGGGCACGTCATTGGCCTGGCACTTGCTCGCCCACATGAACACCTCGGGCGTCCAGGCATCCCCAGCCGTCCCGATGATGTAGCCCGGGTGCTCCTTGGCGACCTTCTCCCCGAGCGCCTCGTACTCCTCCCACGTGGTCGGGAGGGCGTAGCCGAACTGCTCCAGCAGGGACTTGTCGTACCAGAGCACCGCCTGGGCGAGGTCGTTGCGCAGGCAGTACACGCGGCCGTCCACCGTGCAGGGGTTGAGCGAGCCTTCGGTGAAGTTGCTGAGCGTGTCCTTCGGGACCAGACCCTTGTCCAACACGGCCGCGAACGCCTGCTTGCCGCCGCTCTTCTGGCTGGCCCATGCCGCGTCGTTGTTCTGGCTGGAGAAGACGACGTCGGGCCAGCCACTACCGGCGCGGTCGAAGAGCTGCATCTTCGTCCGGAAGGAGTTGGACCCGTTGGCCGACCCGTCATAGGTGACGACCTTGATCTTGGTGTCCGGGTTCGCCTTCTGGAACGCCTTCGCGGCAGCTTGTCGGTCCGCGTCCACCCAGACGGTGATCGTCGAGGAGGCCTCCTGCTTGGCCTCGGGAAAGCCATACGCCCCGTTCACCGAGCTTCCTCCGCCGCCGCAACCAGCGAGGGTGAGGAGCGCCGTCGCGGCGCACATCACGGCGGCGGTCGACGCCCTACGGCGCGAACGCACCCCTGTGTGGGTTCCGACCATGAGATGTCCTTTGTCTTGTCGACTTCGTTGACGACTCCGCGCCGAGGACTGTAGAGCATACGTATGATGTTTGTCACGAGCTCGATACATATACTTTGAGCAGCTGTTGTCGGTGCGGTCTTGAGGGGTACGCAGCGAACGGCGGCCTCGTGATTGCCGTAGGCGAGCATGAAGGAAGGGCCTCTCGGCAACTCGGGACTGCTGAAGCCGACCGCGATCATGAGACGCTCAACTCGGCTCCGCCGACGCGCGATTGAGTTGCTCATGACGGACGCGGAGTGGCCGTGGCCGGTCGCTGCCGGCGGCGCCGGCCGGCTGCAAGGCCGGGGTGAGCAGCCGGATGCGTCCTGTCACCGGGCGATGCCGGAAGCGATCCGCCATCTCGTCGACAGGCGCATCGGTTCTGATGGACGCCGCCGCCCGGCAAGCGACTACGAACATCGCACCACCGGCGCCGAGGCGATGATCTGCCGGCCGATGACCTGGCTCATGACCCGCCGCCTCGCTCGAGCGGATGTCCCGGCTGGAAACACCGGTCGGAGCCATCGAATTCGCAGCCGCCGCACGGGATGTACTCCGGCAGTCCGAGACCGTGACGGACAGCAGCGCCATGTCCGCTCCCCTGCAGACTCCCGTGCCGCAGCCCGTCTCGACCCCGCAGCCTCCACCGTTCGGCACCGACACACAGGCGCCTCCTCCCGCTACCGAGGGAAGCTCCGGCGAACCCGGCGATCGCCCGCAACCAGGAGGACCGCCCCTCTGGGCTCCGGCCCGCACCCGGGGCCGGATACGGGTATCCGGGGCCGGTATCCGCCCCCCGTCCTGCGCAGTACCCCCGTTCCAGAACGGGTACCTCGCACACATCCGAGGCACCCAACTGCGTGCGGCACGCCACGAAGCGGATGCCGCGCCTGCCGGTGCCGTGGCCACAGCCTGGAACGCGCTGCACGCCCTGTGCACCGACGTGGTCACAGCCGTCGGTCTCCCCGCGCCCTCCCACCCGTCGGAGCTCGGCGCCCGACTCACCTCGCTCGGGGCGTCCCCGTACAGGGTGATGGTCATCGAGCGCCTGCATCGACTGAGCGCCGACGCCCTGCGCGAGCCGGCCGCCGTGACCCCGAACGCGGGGCGCGGGACCATGTCGACGCCCGCCTTGCCGCTGGGGAGAATGTCGAACGGCTGAGGCAGCAATGGCGGTGGTGATCCGTCGGGGCGGGTGATGAGGGTGGGGGCCAGGCCGTCGCCTGCTCGCGCCGATCCGGCGCACCGGCGCACCGGCGCACCGGTGGAACCGCACTCTTGTGGTGTGAGGGGTGCGCCTCTCCTTGAACAGCAGGCCGGTCGGCGCGTCGGGACCGACGATGACCCTTGCGCCGACACCTTGCTCGCGCATGTCGCGAACGCCCCGCCGACCGAGGGCGTCGGCTCCGGCTCGTCCTACCGGGACCGCCTCGATGCCGAGTCGGCTGGGGGCTACGGCAAGGGGAGAGCCTTATCGACCGAGCCAGCCACCGTCGACCGGCAGGATCGCCCCGGAGACGTAGCGCGCGGCGTCCGACGCCAAGAACACAGTAGCGCCTGCGATGTCCTCCGCTGTTCCCCACCGCCCTGCCGGGATCCGCTCGAGGATCGCGCGGGACCGGTCGGGGTCGTCCTGAAGCGCTTGGGTGTTGTCGGTCGCGATGTAGCCCGGGGCGATGCCGTTGACGGTCACACCGCGTCCGGCCCACTCGTTCGAGAGCGCCCGGATCAGTCCCGCCACGCCGGACTTGGCTGCCGCATAGCCCGGCACATTGATACCGCCCTGGAACGAGAGCAGGGAGGCGGTGAAGACGATGCGCCCGTGCTGTGCCTCCAGCATCCGCCGTCCGAGAATCTGGCTGAGTACGAAGGTGCTCGTGAGATCGACTTCGAGCACCTCGTCGAACCATTCCAGGGGGTGCTCGGCTGCGGGAGCGCGGCGGATGGTCCCGGCGTTGTTGACCAGGATGTCCACTGGGCGCTCGCCTGCGGCGAGCTCCTCGGCGAACCGGGTCACCTGCCGCCGGTCCGCGAAGTCGACGCGGTGTCCCGAGAACTCACGGCCGAGCTCGCGCACGCGGTCGCCGATCGCCGACGAGGCCGGATCGAGGGTGGCGGAGAGTCCGACGATGTCGGCGCCCGCGGCGGCCAGAGCCTCGGCGACGGCGAACCCGATTCCACGCTTGGCCCCCGTCACGACGGCGAGGCGCCCGGTCAGGTCGAACGGGTTCATGACGCGCTCACCTCGACGAGCAGCTTCATCGCCTGCCCGGTCTCAAGGAGGCCAAAGGCCGATTCGACCTCTCTCAGGGGCACGATGCCCGTGATGAGCTTCTCGGCCGGGATGGCGCCCTCGGCCAAGAGCTCGATGGCGCGCTCGAAGTCACGGCGTTGGTAGACCCGTGCACCGAGCAACCTCAGCTCCCGCCAGAACACGCGGTGCAGGTCTATGGGCCGCGGTTGCGCATGGATGGCCACCACCACGAGCGTGCCGCGGACCTTCGCCAGGCTGGTGGCGCCGAGCACGGCGGCGGCCGAGCCGGAGACTTCGAACACGACGTCCGCTCCGGCGCCGTCCGTCCACTCCTCCACCCAGGCGACCTGATCGACCGACGAGGGGTCCAGCGTCGTCAGCCCCATCTCCTCGGCGGCGGCCCGGCGGGTCGGGTCGATCTCGGCGATCACGACCTCGGCACCGAACGCGGCGGCGACGATAGCGATCAGAACGCCGATCGGGCCCGCACCGATGACGACCGCCTTGTCGCCTGCGGCGAGTTCGGAACGTCGTACGTCGTGAACGGCCACCGCGACGGGCTCCACGAGCGCGGCGTCTCGCAGCGAGATCTCCGAGGGCAGCCGCACGAGTGCCGACGCCGGTACATTCCAGTTCTCCTGAAGGGCTCCGGGGCTGTCGATGCCTATGAAGTCCAGGTTCTGGCAGATGTGCTCGTTCCCCGCACGGCAGGCCGGACAGGTGCCGTCCCAGGCCAGCGGCATGACGGTCACCGCATCACCCACCGACCAGCCCTCCACGCCGGCGCCGAGGGCGACGATCGTGCCTGACATCTCGTGTCCGATCGTCGCCGGCTTGCTGACCCGACCTTCCATGTCCCCGTGGAACACGTGGAGGTCCGTGCCGCAGATTCCGACGTAGGCCACGGCGATTCGGACCTCCCCCGCACGCGGCTCAGCCGGTTCCTGCTCCTCGATCGTCATCTTGCGGGCGCCCACGTAGCTTGCCGCCAACATACCGATCGGCTCCTCCTCGCCATGTCGCAGGCCGCGCCGGCCCACAGGGGGTTGCGCAGCCTAGCACGAAACATAATACGTATGCTGTCATGGTAGAACTCGACCTCGTGACCAGCAAGCAACCGCCACGCGACCACGCATCCACGGAAAAGACGCTGCCCGTCCGGGGCCTGCGTACCGGGCACCAGCTCACGGAATTGGGCCTGGGCGCAGCCCAGTTCGGCAATCTGTTCACCGAGACGACCGACGACGAGTCGTGTCGCGCCGTCGGAGCTGCGGCCGAGGAAGGGATCCGCTACCTCGACACCGCGCCGCATTACGGCCTCGGGCTGTCCGAACGCCGCCTGGGAGACGCGCTGCGTGCGACCACTCGGCAAGGCGTGGTCATCTCCTCGAAGGTCGGGCGTCTGCTCGTGGACAGCCCGGACACGGCTCACCGGCTCGACGACGACGGATTCGTCGTGCCGGCGACGAAGAGACGGGTCTGGGACTTCAGCCGCGACGGGATACTTCGTTCCGTGGAGGAGTCGCTGGGGCGACTCGGGACGGACCGGCTCGATATCGCCTATCTGCACGATCCGGACGACCACTGGGGGGCGGCATCGTCGAGCGGGATCGCTGCTCTGGCCGAGCTTCGGGACCAGGGCGTCGTCGGTGCCATCGGCGCCGGCATGAACCAGGCGGCGATGCTGGCCGAGTTCGTGAGGCGGACCGACGTCGATGTGGTGATGGTCGCCGGGCGGTTCACTCTTCTCGATCAATCGGCACTGGACGACCTGCTGCCCGTCGCCGGCGCCCGCGGCGTGGGCGTCGTCGCCGCGGCGGTCTACAACTCCGGGCTGTTGAGCAGTACGGCCGTGGACGGCTCGGCGTACTACGACTACGGGGCAGCGCCGCGGTCCGTCGTCGAACGCGCCGCCTGCATCGCCGCCGTCTGTGAGCGACACGGCGTGGAGCTTCCCGCCGCCGCCATCCAGTACCCGCTGCGCCATCCCGCGGTCACCTCGGTGGTGACAGGGATGCGCACTGAGGAGCATGTGCGCAGCAATGTCGCGCGGTATCGGGCGGTGATCCCGGAGGCACTGTGGGAGGAGCTGCACTTCACAGGACTCGTCCCGGACCCCGCCCGCACAAGCTAGTGCTCCAGGGCCCCAAGTAAACATCGTACGAATCTTGTGGCAAACATCATACGTATGCTAACCCTGTGGCGGGCATCAATGCCCCAGTCACAGGAAGCGATCGAACATGACATCGACGTCAGACTCGACACGCTCGGTGAGCAGACGAGGGAGGCGCAGGGCGGGCATCCTTGCGGCGCTCGGCGCCTGTGCCGTCATCGCATCAGGGCTCATTCCCCTCCAGGCGCAAGCCGCGCCTCGGACGGTGTACTTCGCAGCGCCGGACGGTAAGGACTCCGGATACTGCAGCCAGTCGCAGCCGTGCTCGCTCAAGCGGGCTCAGCATGTTGTCGGCCCGGCCGCCAAGCAGGGTGACGTGATCGTTCAGCTTGCCGACGGCACCTACCGCCTCTCCGAGCCCCTCCGTTTCGGACCCGGCGATGACGGCGGCGACCACACCGTCCAGTGGACCGCAGCCCCGGACGCCCACCCCGTCATCACAGGCGCCTCGAAGGTCACCGGCTGGTCCAAGTCCGAGGCAGGGTCAGGCATCTGGGAGGCGGATACCCCCAGCGGCCTCGACACCCGCCAGCTCTACGTGAACGGCGTGATCGCCCCTCGCGCCGCCATCCGCCTGGCCAACGCGGACGTCACTCCCACCGCAACTGGTCTCACCATCAAGAACCCGGCCCTGAGCTACCTCGCCAAGCTCCCCGACCAGGCGCGGATCGAGTTCGAGTCCCTCGGCGACTTCACGAACCGCTACTCGCCGGTTCAGAGCATCAGTGCCACCGAGATCACGATGGCGCAGCCGGCGTGGGACAACAACACGTGGGGCTGGGACACCGTCCAGAACTCATTCCTGGCCGGTCCGAGCTGGTACCTCGACAACTCACTGAGCTTCCTCACCCAGGTCGGCCAGTGGTATATAGATCCGGGCGCCGGGAAGCTCTACTACAAGCCGGCGAACGGGGTCGACCCTAACCAGCTCGACATCGAGCTGCCCCGCCTGGAGACACTGATCAGCATCGGCGGGACGTACGACGAGCCGGTGACCGGTCTTGCCTTCAAGGGCATCCAGTTCTCCGGAACCTCCTGGCTCGGCCCCTCGACCGACGGGTATGCGGACCAGCAGAACGGCCTCTTCATCAAGGGCGCCTACGACTACCGACCCGCCAACGCCTTCACCAGCTGCTCGCGCGGCTGCGAGATGTTCGAACGTGCGCGCACCAGCTGGTACCAGGAGCCCGCCGCCGTGCAGGTCTCCGCCGCCAGCCGCATCTCGTTCACCGGCAACACGTTCACCAACCTCGGCCAGTCGGCGCTGGGCGTCGGAAACGACGCCAACGCCACGACGACCGGCGTCGGGCTGGGCGCCAGCGACATCGACGTGGTCGGCAACCGGTTCATGGAGAACAGTGGGCACGGCGTCGCGGTCGGCGGCGTACTGCCTGACGCGCACCACCCCAGCGACCCGAGGATGACCAACCAGAACATCCTGATCGCCGACAACACGATCAATCGCGTGGCGGTGGACTACAAGGACAACAGCGGCATCCTCAGCACCTATGTCACCAACGCCCGCATCCTGCACAACGAGGTCTCCAACGTCCCCTATGACGGCATCGACACCGGCTACGGTTGGGGCATCAACGACGCCGGGGGGTCGAACGACTACGTCGACCGCGGCTACTACAAGTGGAACACGCTCTACACGACGCCGACTACGCTCAAGGACAACCGCGTCGAGGGCAACCTCGTGCACAACACGAAGGCACGCTTCGCCGACGGCGGATCGGTCTACAACCTCTCCGCCAGCCCGGGAACCGTGGTCGCCAAGAACTACCTGTTCAACATCTCAGGAGTCGGCCTCTACCTCGACGAGGGCTCGCGCTCGATGACGTATGAGAACAACGTGGTCCAGGGTGGTTCCTTCCTCTTCACCAACGCGTACAGCCTCCGCAACAACACCAGCGACAACGTCATCCAGAACAACTGGTACAACTCGGGTGGAGCCTCGACGCCGAACGCCGAGGCGCACAACAACAAGCTGATCAACAACGTGAAGGTCACCGGCGCCAACTGGCCCGCGGGCGCACGAGACGTGATCTGCCAGGCGGGTGTCGCGCCGCAGTACCGGACGTCGCTCAACGCGAACCAGTTCGGCTTCAGCGGGTGCGCGGTTGATGCACCGGTCGCAGCCGGCCTCGCCACCGCCGGAGGTTCGGCCGTCAACTCGTACTTCGGCCAGAGCGGCGATGGATTCGGGATCGCGGCGGCCGGCGCCGACGTGTGGGGCGCCGGCGGCCAACACGACGACCAGTTCGGTTCGATCTACCAGGCCGGCTCGTTCAACGCCGACTCGAGCGTGTCCACCCGGGTCGTGTCGGTCAACGACGCCAACGCCTGGGCCAAGTCCGGGGTCATGGTCCGCAACGACATGACCAAGGCGGGAGGGTCGGCCGGGTATGCCGTCGTCGCGGTCACCGCCCGCAACGGCGTCGTGTTCGAGTGGGACGCCAACGGCGACGGGTACCTGGACACCGACGCCCGCGCCAGCGTCGACATCTACCGTCCCATCTGGGTGAAGCTCACCCGATCGGGCACGTCGTTCAACGCCTCGTACTCCTACGACGGTGCCAACTATGTCCCGATCGGTCAGCCCGTGACGTTGGCCTCGGCCGCAGCGAAGCAGGACGCGGGCATCTTCTCCACCTCCCACGACGCAACCCAGTCAGCGATCAACCAGTTCGACTCCGGTGCCGTCACGGCCGTGACGATGCCGTAGGTGCCGCTCACGATGGGTCGACGATAGGCGCGGCGACGTGTTCTGGAGCGCGCCGGCAGACTGACGGTTCAGGTTCACGGACTCTGGCGGCGGGCGTATGAGGACCGGAGCACCAAGCGTGACCTGTCGTCGACCATCCGGCTGTGCGGGGCGGGCGTACGCTCGCCCCGCACGGCCTTCTGGCCCAGTGCGGAGGGCCGGGTTGCTGGAGTGCCATTCGTCCGAGGCGATGGTCAGCAGCGGGCGCATTGCGGCGCCACAGGCGATGCGGAACCGGGCGATGGGATCGGTCAGGCCCTACAGGGGCCAGCCACCGACTCTCCTGATCACAGGGGAGACAACCCCGAGCGGCTGAACACCGAGGCGTCCTTCGCCGCCCTGTGCGGAGGCAGCCCCATGGAGTACTCCTCGGGCCGGCGGACCTCGCGTCGGCGCAAGCATGTCGGCGACCGGCAGGCCAACGCCGCCCTGCTCCGCATCGTGTTCACCCGGCCGCGCTTTGATCCCCGCATCCAGGCGTACTACGAACGCCGCACCCAGGAGGGCAAGACTCGCCGTGAGATCATTCGATGCCTCGAGCGATATGCCGCCCGAGAGGTCTTCAACCTGGTCAGGCCGGTGTCCACTGAACCGCCCCGGGTTCGGCAGAGATCTCAGTTGTTGCTTGTGACCTGGGGTTTCGTGGTTGTGAGGTAGTGGTTGTTCTCGTATTCGGCGGGTGGGATGTGTTCTATTTCACCGTGGAGTCGTCGGTGGCTGTACCAGCGACGTACTCGGCGGTGGCGAGTTCGACGTCGGACAGTGTCTTCCACGGCCGCTGGGGCTTGATCAGCTCGGTGTTGAACAGG
>NZ_JAVACL010000057.1:0-38171 GCF_032658145.1 Streptomyces sp. MK7 | reverse complement strand
GTCCAGCGCCCCGACCAGCACACGCTCGGCTCGGATCAGCAGTGGTGGGGGGGGGTGACCGCAGTTGACCCAGCGCAGCACCCCGGTCTCGGCATCGAGCCTGCACAGCACACCAGCTCCGGTCATTTCCGCAAGCCGGTGCAGCGGGCCCGGGACGCAGGCCACACCCGGCACCACCGCTGCCATGCTTCCCAGAGATCATTTGTCAGACTCGGCCTGGGGCGGGCCCGGCGGTTCTTCGAGGACGCTCCAGGCGATCGGTCCCAGAAGATCGGCCAGCCGCTGGAAGACATCCAGGAACAGATCGTCCACGGTCAGCATCCCCACCACCCGGTGCCCGTCCACAACGGGAAGGCGGCGTACCCCGAAGCGGCGGAAGAGCCGATATGCCACATGGATGTCGTCGGCGGCGTCCACCGTGATGACGTGTGCCGACATCACGGCGTCCACGGGGGCCTCCGATTCCAGTCCGCCGCCGAGCCCACGCACTGCGAGGTCGCGGTCGGTGACGATGCCGAGCAACGCGCCGTCCTGGACGACGAGCACCGAACCGACCCCCTGCGCGGCCATCTGTCTTGCTGCCTCCGCCACCGAGGTCCGAGGCGGGACCGCGGCGGCCGGAGCGCTCATCGCCTCGGAGACCTTCATCGCTCTCCCTCAGCGCGGGCTGTAGGTCAGGCAGTCCGCGGCTTCCCGACCGGGACCCACGGCGATGCCCCGGGCCCGGCACTCGAGCCTGGAGTTGTGCCGGCAGTCGGTCATCTTGCACGCCCCGACCTGCCCGGTACTGGCCGGATCACCGCCCTTGAACGAGGTGACGAAGTACGTGTCGCACTGGGCGTGCGGGGGATCGCCGACGGTGATGGCCAGGGCGTGGCACGCGCTGCCGACGTTGTACGAGCACACGTCCACGGTGCACTCGTTGATGTAGGGCATGTCCATCGAGGCCTCCTGACATCCGGGGCACGTCACGGTCCGACAGCGGCGGTGGGCCCGCCGGGTGTCCTGCGACGGTCATCTTCAAGGTGCGGTGACTTGCCTGTCGGCACAGCGCACGACACCCGGATGCCCCGGGAATCACTCCATGGCCGGAGCACGTCGCACCGCGGGTGCCGGCGAGTCGGACAAGGGACCTTCGGAGCCCGCATCGGGGCTGTTCGGCCTCAGCGGGAAGGGAGCGGACGGAGTGGACTGTGAGTTGCCGGCAGCGCATGCTCACCGTGTGGCCGAGGTCGAGGACATCGATGACGTGGTCCGGGTGGACAACCAGGACAACCACGTGACCGCCGTCTGACGCCGTCCAGCAGGCATGCCGGTCCGCGGTGCGGTTCACTGGGCGTGCCGAAGGAGAACTCATGGACACGGACACCGGTGAGAACACGTCGGCGCCCTCCTCGTCCGCAGACATGGTGATGGGCAAGGAGGGGATGGCCGCGCTGGTGGACACCCTGGCCGGGCGCGGATACACCGTGGTCGGCCCCACCGTGCGGGACGGTGCGATCGTCCTGGCGGAGCTGGAGTCGGCCGACCAGCTGCCCTACGGATGGGGTGTGGAGCTGGAGGCCGGACAGTACCGGCTGCGCGAGCGCGCGGACGGGGCCGCCTTCGCCAACGCGGCGGGACCTCAGTCGTGGAAGACGTTCCTGCATCCGCCGCGCGTGCGGCAGTGGTCCGCCGACCGGACCGGTGGGGAGACGGTGTTCGGCGCCGACCGGCCGGAGCCACCCCGTTACGCGTTCCTCGGCGTGCGCTCCTGCGACCTGAGGGCCGTTGCCGTTCAGGACCGGGTCCTGACGGGCGGACCCCACCGCGACCCCGTCTACCAGGGGCGCCGCTCGGGAGCGTTCCTGGTGGCGGTCGAGTGCACGGAGCCCGGCGGCACCTGTTTCTGCGTCTCGATGGGCACGGGTCCCGCGGCCGGTCCGGGGTACGACCTGGTGCTGACCGAGGTGATCGACGACGACGGCCACCGCTTCTGGATCCGCAGCGGTAGCCGGGAAGGCGCCGAGGTCCTCGCGCAGCTGCCGGCCCGCCCGGCGGATTCCGCCACCCGGGAGGCGGCGCGCGCCGGTGTCACCGCCGCCGCGGACCGCATGGGACGGACCATGCCCGAGGCCGATCTGCGGGAACTGATGGCCGGCACGCTGGACGCGCCCCGCTGGGACGACGTCGCCGGACGCTGCCTGACGTGCGGCAACTGCACCATGGTGTGCCCCACGTGCTTCTGCACCACCACCGAGGACGTCACCGACCTGACCGGTGACCACGCGGAACGCTGGCGGCTGTGGGACTCGTGCTTCGACCTGGACTTCTCCTCTCTGCACGGTGGTCCGGTCCGAGCGTCCACGCGCAGCCGGTACCGGCAGTGGATGACCCACAAACTCGGTACCTGGTACGACCAGTTCGGCTCCTCCGGCTGTGTCGGCTGCGGCCGTTGCATCGTGTGGTGCCCGGTCGGCATCGACATCACCGAGGAGGCGGCGGCCCTGCACGACTGGACGCAGGCTGAGCCGCCGGGGGAGGTCCCGTGACCGGCCTGTCCGCGCCCCTGGACTTCCTGTCGGCCACCCAGCGCGAACGGCTGCTGGCCGCCGGGCTGGATGTCACGTTCCCGGCCAGCACACGGCTGTTCGACGAGGGCGGGAAGGCCGACCGCTTCTGGCTGTTGCGCGGCGGCCGGGTCGACCTCGACGTCCACGTTCCGGGCCGGCACCCGGCGCCCGTGGTGGAGACGCTCGGCCCCGGGCAGCTGCTGGGCTGGTCGTGGATCTCCCCGCCGTACCGCTGGCACCTGGGGGCCCGGGCGACGAGCGCGGTCGAGGCGACGGAGTTCCCCGCCGGCCCCGTCCTCGATCTGTGCGCGGCCGACCCCGCGCTGGGCTATGCCCTGATGCGCCGCTTCACCGAGGTCGTCGCCGAACGCCTGCAAGCCACCCGCATCAGGCTGCTGGACCTGTACGCGCCACACGGAAGCCGCCCGGCATGAGCACGGTGACCCCTCCGCTGCCGTACCGGGTCGCCGCCACGACGACCGAGACGGCCGACACCCGCACGTTCGAATTGACGCCGGTCGGGCGGGAACTCCCGCCGTTCTCACCGGGCCAGTTCGCGATGATCTACGCCTTCGGCGTCGGCGAGGTGCCCGTCTCGGTCAGCGCCCTGTGCGGCCCCAACGGTGGGCTGGTGCACACCGTCAGGGCGGTGGGTGCGACCTCGGCGGCGCTGTACCGGCTGAGGAAGGGCGAGACCGTGGGGCTGCGCGGGCCGTACGGCACCGGATGGGACCTGGCCGCGGCGGCAGGGCACGACGTGCTGGTGATCGCCGGTGGCATCGGGCTGGCGCCGCTGCGACCGGTGGTGCACGCGGTCCTGGACAGGCCCACGGCGTACGGCCGGCTCGTGGTCCTGGTGGGGGCTCGTACCCCCGACGACCTCGTCTACCGGGAGGAGATCGAGAGCTGGCAGGGCCGGGCCACGGCGGAGGTGACGGTGGACCGTCCCGGGCCCGGCTGGCACGGCGGAGTAGGAGTCGTCACCGGACTCCTGAACCGGATCGACCTCCGCCCGGACCGCACGTGCGCCCTGGTGTGCGGACCGGAGGTGATGATCCGCCACACGGCGCGCGCTTTGACGGGCCGGGGCCTTCCCGCGCACCGCGTCCAGGTGTCGCTGGAACGCAATATGCGCTGCGCCACCGGCCACTGCGGCCACTGCCAGCTGGGCCCGCTGCTGCTGTGCCGCGACGGCCCCGTCATCGCCTACGAACGCGCCGAGCCGCTCCTCGTCGTACGGGAGTTGTGACATGACCACGAACAAGGGGCCGGACACCGATCACCGCCCGACGCTCGCCGTGTGGAAGTTCGCCTCCTGCGACGGCTGCCAGCTGACCCTGCTCGACTGCGAGGACGAGCTGCTCGCCCTCACCGACCGCGTACGCATCGAGCACTTCCTGGAGATGTCCGCCGCCGAGGGCCCCGGCGGCGAGCGGGCAGAGCCGGCCGGCCGGGGCCCCTATGACCTCTCCCTCGTCGAAGGGTCCGTCACCACGTCGGAGGACGCCGAGCGGATCCGGCACATCCGGCGCATCTCCCGCCGGCTGGTGACCATCGGAGCCTGCGCCACCGCCGGGGGCATCCAGGCGCTGCGCAATTTCGGTGACGTCGCCGAGTTCCGTGCCGCGGTCTACGCCCGACCGGAGTACATCTCCACGCTGGCGACCTCGACTCCGATCTCGGCGCACGTACCGGTGGACTTCGAACTGCGGGGCTGTCCCATCGACCGCCGCCAGCTCATCGAGGTGATCACCGCCTACCTGGCCGGACGCAAGCCCGGCATCCCCCGTCACAGTGTGTGTTTCGAGTGCAAGAGGCGCGGTACCACGTGCATCACCGTGGCCCACGGCACCCCCTGTCTCGGCCCGGTCACCCACTCCGGGTGCGGTGCGATCTGCCCGGCGTACGGACGCGGCTGCTACGGCTGCTTCGGACCGACCGAACACCCCAACCTGCGCTCCATGGTCGGACAACTGCGCCGCGACGGGATGAGTGAACGTGACATCCTGCGTGTCTTCCGCACCTTCAACGCCGCCGCGCCGGAGTATGCCTCCGTACCCGAGTTCACGCGTGAGCCACAGGACAGCTCTCGGGACAGGACGGACACAACCCCGGAAGGGCCCGCATGAGCCATCGCGGATCCCGCGTGCTGCGGCTGGACGCACTGGCCCGTGTGGAAGGCGAGGGCGCACTCCACCTGCGCGTCCACGACGGCACCGTCGCCGAGGCGCGGCTGCGGATCTACGAGCCCCCGCGGTTCTTCGAGGCGTTCCTGGTCGGTCGGGGGTACACGGAACCACCGGACATCACCGCACGGATCTGCGGCATCTGCCCGGTCGCCTACCAGATGAGCGCCTGCCGGGCGATCGAGAACGCCTGTGGCGTCACCGTGGACGGTGCCCTCGCCGAGTTGCGCCGGCTGCTGTACTGCGGCGAGTGGATCGAGAGCCACACCCTGCACATCCACCTGCTGCACGCCCCCGACTTCCTCGGCCACCCGAGCGCGGTGGAACTCGCCCGCGACGATCGCGCCGCCGTGGAGCGCGGACTGACGATCAAGCAGGCCGGCAACGCGATCCTGGAACAACTGGGCGGGCGGCCCATCCACCCCGTCAACGTGCGCGTCGGCGGCTTCTACCGGACGCCGGCACCCGGCGAGCTGCGCCCCCTGGCCGGGCGGCTGCGGCAGGCCCGTGAAGAGGCACTGGAGACCGTGCGCTGGGTGGCCGGATTCGACTTCCCCGACGCCGTGTGCGACCACGACCTGCTCGCCCTGCGGGACCCGGGCCGGTACGCCATCGATTCCGGGACACCCACGGTCATGGCGGCTCCCGGCGACGGTGACGCCGAGCCGAGCCTCCGTGAGTTCCCCGTGACCGACTTCGAACAGCACGTACACGAAGAACAGGTACCGCACTCCACCGCCCTGACCGCCCGTCTCGACGGACGCCGCCATCTGACCGGCGCACTGGCCCGCTTCGCGGTCAGCGGCCGCTGGCTGCACCCCACGGCCGCCGAGGCCGCGCGAGAAGCCGGACTCGGCGACCCGGCCGCCGGCCCGGTCTGCCGCAACCCGTACCGCAGCATCGTCGTGCGCGCCGTGGAAGTGGTGCATGCCATCGAGGAAGCCCTGCGCATCATCGACGCCTACGAGCCACCGCCCCGGGCGGCCGTGGACGTCCGGCCGGGGAAGGCGGCCGGCTGCGGCGCCACCGAGGCACCCCGAGGACTGCTCTACCACCGCTACGCCATGACCGAGGACGGCACGCTCCGCGCGGCCCGCATCATCCCGCCCACCTCCCAGAACCAGTCGGCCATCGAGGAGGATCTGCGCCGGGCCGTCCAATCGCACCTGGACCGTCCGGGACCCGCCGCCGACGACGAGGAGCTGACGACCCTGTGTGAACGGGCCATCCGCAACCACGACCCGTGCATCTCCTGCTCCGCCCACTTCCTCGACCTGACCGTGGAGCACACATGACCGGCCCCGTCGTCGTCATCGGCGTGGGCAACGCCTTCCGCCGCGACGACGGCGCCGGACCCGCCGTGGTGGAGGCACTGCGCGAACGTGTCCCCGACGGCACCGTGCTGGCGGTCAGCGACGGCGAACCAGGCCGGATGCTCGACCTCTGGCACGGCGCCGACACCGTCGTCCTGGTGGAAGCCGTCCGTGGCCGGCCGGCCCGGCCCGGTCGGCTGCACACCCTGACGGTCGCCGAAGCGGCTGCGCGCGTGGGCAGCTCGGCGAGCACCCACGCCCTCGGCCTGGGGGAGTGCTTCGCCCTGGCGGAAGCTCTCGACCGGCTCCCGCGGGTACTCGTGGTGCATGCCGTGGAGGTGGCGGACGTCGAACTCGGCACGGGCCTGAGCGAACCGGTCCGCTCGGCCCTGCCCGAACTGATCGACCGGGCCGCCACCACGGTACGGGAGGCACACGGCCACCGTCCGTGAGCAAGGGACTCCAGGGACCCGACGGGACACGGCTCCCGGCCGATGGAGCAGGACGTGTGAAGAACCACGTCTCCCGGCTGCCGGCCAAGCTCGCGGTCCGGCGGCGCATCCAGCCCCGCGGTCAATCGCCACCAGGCCCGCGACCGACCGCGCGGGGGCGCCCGCTGACCTGCCACCCAGCGCACCTGGAAGCGACTGCCGCGCCCGGCGCCGAAGGCTCGGTCCGAGGATGTCCGGTCCGGCATCCGGCACGGGGCGGGAGCGTCGGTCCGGCCGTGCCCGACGGGAATTCATGCCGTACGGACCTGCTGGGCGGGACTTCCGGTCCATTGGTGCGGGGGACGGACCCGGGCGATCCTGGGAGACAGACTCCATGAGGAAGGGCATGATCATGCATGCTCAGCTGGGTGATCGACTGCTCGTGGAAAGCCCGGTCACCGGTGCCACCCGGCGTGACGGCGAGATAGTCGGCCTGCACCATGACGACGGAACACCTCCCTACGACGTGCGCTGGTCGGACACGGGCGAGGTCACGCTGGTCTTTCCCGGACCGGATGCGCACGTCCACCACCCGGGACACGAAGAGGCACCGGCCGGAGAGGCGACCCCGGCCGAACCCGCCGCACCCGAAGCGGCGCAGCCGGGAGACTTCGGACGACGTGTGGCCGCCGCTCGCCGGCGCCAAGGGCTGAGCCTGGAGGAGACGGCCGGCCGTGCCCGCATGTCACCGCACTACCTCGCCTACCTCGAACAGCGGCCGTCGGAGCCGGCCATCGCGACCGTGCTGCGCCTTGCCGACGCGCTCGGCACCACACTCGTCGCGCTGCGGGGCGGCGATGAGGACCTGCCGCCGGGACGGGGACGGGCGCTGCTGCACCCCCGGTTGACGGACCTGAGCCGGGACGAGTGCCAGGCGCTGCTGTCCACGCACGGAGTGGGGCGCATCGCGTTCACCGCCCCGGACGGCCCTGCCGCGTTCCCGGTCAACTACGACATGATCGACGAGGCCCTTTTCTTCCGCACCGCGCCCGGCTCCGCCCCGGCGAGAGCCGTCGGGCTGGACGTCGCCTTCGAGGTCGACCACCTCGACGAGGCGATGAGCCGGGGCTGGAGTGTGCTCGCGGTGGGCCGTGCCGAGCCCGTCCACGACCCGGAGGTGGTCCGCCGGCTGGAAGAGCGCGCCCACTCCGAGCCCTGGGCGGGTGGTAGGCGCACGCTCTGGGTGACCGTGCTTCCCACCCGCCTCACAGGACGCCGCATCACAGCCGCCGAACGGTGAGAGCGGGCATCGGGGTGAAGCCGTCGACCGTCAGCTTCTTCGCAACGGGGCGGCGAGCCCGAGGGACCTCTGGAAGCAGGCGTGGGCGCTTCGGCCCAAGACGCCGCAGCGGCGGCGGCGGTCGACTGGAGAACCAGATGGCGTCGAGGCGGCCCTGACGACGCGGCGCCGCGAGTCGGCCGCAGGCGTGGTGGGGGTCCGCCCTCGTCCCACCTTCGCCTACGGCGGCGCCGATCGGGACGTGGAGCCGCCGCGGGCGAACGAGTCAGCTGCCGGGACGATCACCGGGAGGAAGCCGACATGAAGATCGAGACCCGTTGCGGGCGAAGCATCGAGGTCACCCGATTCACACCGCTGGGACTGCCGGCGTCCATGGGGCGCGTCGTCCTGGAGACCTCGTGCACGGCACAGGACAAGGGCGAACTCTGGACGTCGATGACACCCGAGGAAGCGAGGAGCCTGGCGGCCCTGCTGCTGTTCCAGGCGGCCGCGGTGGATCCCGCTCCCAGCGATCGGCCCGGGCAGGTCGAGGTGGTTCCGGTGGCCGGCGATGCCTACGAGATCAGGGTCCGCGGCCACGTCCTCACCGCCGACCAGCCGCGCTCCGTCGGGGGCAACGACACCGCGCCCACGCCCGTGGAGCTGTTCGTCTCGTCCGTCGCCGCTTGCGCGGCGCAACACGCGGGGCACTTTCTCGACTGGCACTGTGTCAGCCGTGAAGGACTGCGCGTCCAAGGGCGTTTCCGCATGGCTGACGACCGCCCGGCTCGGGTGTCCGAGCTTTCCCTGACGGTGCAGGCCCCGGCCCTGCCCGAGGACCGCCTTCCCCTCCTGCGTGCCGTGGTGTCCCACTGCACGGTGAACAGCACTCTCGCACGGTCACCCGAGATCCACCTGACGGTCGTGCGTGAGGCGCCGTGTGAGTCGTCGCTGCCGGTCACCCGGCCCGACGCTGTGTCATGAGGGTGCTGCGTCCTTCCCGACAGGGCGGCGACCGGGCCCCAGGCGCGGTGCGAGCGGGTACGCCGCCGCCACCTCTGTCCCACGGACCCTCCGGGCAGCCGGTGCATGCCCGCGCCGTCACCGACGTGTTCCGGTCGCTGGACAGCTCACCTCGCGGACTGCCCTCCGCCACCGCACGGGCGCGACTGCAGCAGCAGGGACCGAACGAACTGCCCCCTGCACGGGGCCCCACGCCGGGGCGCCGGCTGGCGGCCCAGTTCACCGACCTGTTCGCCGTCGTGCTGATGGTGGCCTCCGCCATCACCTTCATCGCCTACGCACTGCAACAGCCGCGGGAGACAGGCACGTTGCAGCTCGCCGTGGCGATCGTGTGCGTCGTGGTGCTGAACGCGTCCATCGGTTTCGCCCAGGAGTACTCCGCGGAACGAACCGCCCAGACCCTGCAGGCGATGGTGCCCCACCGGTGCCGGGCACTGCGTGACGCGGTGCCGGCGGAGCTGCCCGTGCGGGACCTCGTGCCGGGCGACCTGGTGGTGCTCGAGGCCGGCGATGCCGTACCCGCCGACTGCCGTGTGGTGGAGGCGCACGACCTGACGGTCGGCAACGCGGCCATCACCGGGGAGAGCGAGCCGGAGCGCCGTAGCGCCGAACCCGACGAGGCAGAAGAGGTGCTGCGGGCCCGCAACTGCCTTTTCATGGGCACCGACGTGATCACCGGTACTGCCCGGGCGGTCGTCTTCGCCACCGGGCAGGCGACCGAGTTCGGCCGGATCTTCCGGCTCACGGCAGCGGCCCCCCGGCAGAAGACGCCGCTGCAGCGGCAGGTGGCCTCGATGGCGCGCCGGGTCGCGGGGACGGCACTCGCGGTGGGTGCTCTTCTGTTCGTCGTCCGGCTGCCCACCGGCCAGGGCCTGGTGGCGTCGTTCGTGTTCGCACTGGGTGTGATGGTCGCGCTCGTGCCGGAGGGACTGCCGGCGACCCTGTCGGTCTCCCTGGCTCTCGGCGTGCGGAGGATGGCCCGCCACCACGCCCTGGTGAAGAAGCTGCTCGCCGTGGAGGCGCTGGGCTCCACGACGGTGGTGTGCACCGACAAGACCGGGACACTGACCCAGGCCGAGATGACCGTGGTGCGCGTCTGGGCCTGGGACCGGGAGCACACCGTCACCGGGGTGGGCTATGAGCCGAAGGGTGAGGTGAGCGCACCCGGACCGGTCCGGGAGCTGCTCCGGTCGGCCGCCCTGTGCTGTGACGCCCGGCTCGTCCCACCCGACGATGCGGGACGGTGGCGGGTACTCGGCGACACGACCGAGGGCGCGCTGCTGGTGGTGGCCGCCAAGGCCGGGCTGGACATGGCGGCCGAGGAGGCCGCGGCGCCCCGGATCGCCGAGCACCCCTTCGACTCCGTACGCAAACTGATGAGCACCGTGCATGACGAGGGCGGAACCCGCAGGGTGCGGGTGAAGGGAGCCGCGTCGGAGGTACTGGACCGCTGCACACGCCTCGACCGTGGCGGCAGCGTCGCCGTCCTCACCGACGAGGAACGCAAGCGTGTCGCGGCCGAGGCCGACGAGCTCGCGGCCGAGGGCCTGCGCGTGCTCGCCGTCGCCGCACGGGAGGCCACGGGCTCCTCACCGGACCGCGACGCGGACGAGTCGGACCTCACCCTGCTGGGCCTCGTCGGCATGCAGGACCCGCCCCGGCCTGAGGTCCATGAGGCCGTCGGGGCCTGTCACCGGGCGGGCATCAGGATCGTCATGGTCACCGGCGACCACCCCCTGACGGCCGAGGCCGTCGCCCGCCGCGTCGGCATCGTCCGGTCGGCCGCACCGACCGTGGTGACGGGAGCGCTGCTGGACGCCATGGACGAGGGGGCGCTGGACGATGTGCTGGCCGGCGGAGGCGAACTTCTGCTGTGCCGGGTGAGCCCGGAGCACAAGATGCGGGTGGTCACCGCCTTCCAGCGGCGCGGCGAGGTCGTCGCCGTCACCGGGGACGGCGCGAACGACGCTCCCGCCCTCAAGCACGCCGACATCGGCGTCGCGATGGGGGCGTCCGGCACCGACGTGGCCCGCGAGGCCGCGGAGATGGTGCTGCTGGACGACTCCTTCGGCTCCATCGCGGTGGCGGTGCGCCTGGGCCGGTCTGTCTACCAGAACATCCGCAAGTTCCTCGTCTACCTCTTCAGCCACAACATCGGCGAGCTGGCGCCCATCCTCGCCGCCACCTTCGCCGGGTTCCCGCTGGTGCCGATCACCGCGGTGCAGGTCCTCGCCATCGACCTCGGCTCCGACGTGCTGCCCGCCCTCGCCCTGGGGGCCGAGCCTCCCGAGGCGGACGTGATGGACCGGCCGCCGCGCCCGCGGCACGAGCGCCTGTTCTCCCGGGCCGTGGTACGCCGGATCCTGTTCCTCGGCGGCATCCAAGCGGTCGGTGTGTGCGCGGTCTTCTTCTGGCGCATCCACGCCTCCGGCATCCCCTACGCCGACTTCACCGCCGGCAACCCCGTCTACCGCGAGGCGATCACCATGGTCCAGGCGGGCATCGTCGTCAGCCAGTTCTTCAACGCGCTCGCCGTGCGCACCGAACGCGAAAGCGTGTTCACGGCGGGCGTGTTCGGAAATCCATGGCTGATCGTCGCCGGGCTCTTCGGCCTCGGGCTCATGGCGGCCATGAGCTACCTGCCGCTGCTGCAGAGCGTCTTCCACACCGCCGCGCTCACGGCCGGCGACTGGGCCTTGCTGGCCGGCGTCGGCGTGCTGCCGCTCGCCGCGGACGAAATGCGCAAGCTCCGGCTCCGCAGGCGCACCGCACAGCCGGAAGGAGAGATCCGATGAGAATCGTGATCACCGGGTGCGGACGGGTGGGTTCCGCCCTGGCGGCACAGCTGGCCCGGGAGAGCCACGACATCTGCGTGATCGACCGGGAACAGTCCGCACGGCGCCGCCTTCCCCTCGGCTTCCCGGGCCGGTTCCAGGTCGGCAACGGCTTCAGCAGGAGTGTGCTGCAACGGTCAGGGATCGCGCACAGCGACGCCGTCGTGGCCGTCACCTCGGGCGACAACAGCAACCTCGTCATCGCCCGGACCGCCAAGGAGGTCTTCCGTGTGCCAACCGTCCTCGCCCGCGTGCACGATCCGCGGCGGGCGGACCTGTACGAAGGCCTCGGCATTCCGACGGTCGCCGACGTGACGTGGTCGGTCAACCGCATCCACCAGATGCTGCTCCACCGCCATCTTCTCCCCGACGTGACCTTCGGCAACGGCGAGACGCTGCTCGTCCGCTCGGCCGTACCCGCGTATCTCGCCGGGCGCCGACTGTCCGAGTTCGAGGTCGACGGCGAGATCCGCGTGGTGGAAGTGACCCGCGGCGGACGGTCCCTGGTACCCGGGCAGACCACCACGGCCGCGCCCGAGGACGTGGTCACCTTCGTCGTGGCCGCCCGCTGCCTGCACCGACTGCGCGCCTTTCTCGGCAAGGAGCTGGGGACATGAACGTACTCATCGCCGGCGCCGGCAGACTCGGCACACGCATCGCCCAGGTGCTCACGGCCGCGGGCAACGAGGTCACCGTCGTGGACGTCGACGAGGACCGCATCGCCGCGCTGCGCGAGCAGTGCGACGCCCGTCTGCTCGTCGGCGACGCCGGTGAGACGGCTGTCCAGTCGCGGGCCGGTGCGGCCCGCGCCGACCTGGTGATCGCCGCCACGGGACGCGACGAGGACAACCTCGTCATCAGCTACCTCGCCAAACGCCACTTCGCCGCGCCCCGCGTGGTGGCGCGCGTCAACGAGGACGAGAACGCCTGGCTGTTCGATCACCGCTGGGGCATCGACATCGCGGTCCCGTCGGCCACGCCCCTCGTCTCGCTGATCGAGGAGGCGACCGGCGCCGCGGACACGGTCGCACTGCTGCGCCTGAGCACCGCGGGCGTCGGCATCATCGAGACGGCCATCACCGCCCGTTCCAAGGCGGCGGGCCGCCCCTTGGGCGACATCCGGCTGCCCGAGGGCACCCTGGTGGCGACCGTCGTACGGGACGGAAACCCCACCGCACCGAGCCCCTCCATGCGTCTTCAGCCGGGCGACGAACTCCTGCTCGTCTCCCACAGCGCCGAGGAACAGGACATCCACGCGGCCTTTCAGTGACCGGTGTCTGCCCCGGCGCGTTCGCGCACCCCCGCCGGAGCACGGGACAGACGTCGGCGGATCAGTGCGCCTGGTCGCGGTCCTGGCGGACCACGACGACGGGACAGGCCGCGTGCTGGGCGCAGCGCTGGCTGACCGAGCCCAGCATCGCCCGGGCGAAGCCGCCACGCCCCCGACTGCCGACCACAAGGACTTCCGCGCCCTGCGAAGCACGGATCAGTACCTCGGAGGGATCGCCCTCCACGAGGTGCTCCCGCAGACCGGCGGGGCGCTGCCCGCCGGCGAAAACGGCGCTCAATTCCTCGGCGAAGCGCTCACGGGCCTGCCGCAGATCGAACTCGGGATCGATCGCCGGTCCGGTCCAGCCGACGTCCGACGGCGTGTCCCAGGCGTGGATCGCCTCCACGACACCGCCCACCAACCGTGCGTACCGCACCGCCCAGCGCAGCGCGGCGTACGACGACGGCGAACCGTCCACACCCACGACCACCCGCGGTTCCGGGTCAGAGGGTCGCATGACCACCTCACTCGAATGTCGCTGCCCTTGTCTCCAGGCTCCCGGGCCGGGCGGGACCATGCCAGTCGGCCTGTTCCGTTCCGGCGTCGCAACGACCCGGCACAGAGGGCCGTACGGCCCTGCCGCGCCCGCCCCTGTCCCTGGTTCGGACCGACCGAGGCGGCCCGGTCGGTCCGAACCAGGGACCTGCGGCCCCTGCCCCCGGGGGATGCCGGCCGCGCATGCTCGAGATGGATCACTCGTTGCAGGAGGTGAGACCATGCCCCGCACCGTCACCGTCGGTCTCGACGGGTCGCCGGAGAGCCGGGCCGCCGCCGAATGGGCGGCGCGCGAGGCGCAGCTCCTCGGGTTGCCGGTCAGGCTCGTGCACGTGTGGGAACCGGTGCCCGAGCCCCTGGCGCTGGCGCAGCTCCTCGGTGCGCAGACGCATCGGCACTGGAGCGAGAGGGTGCCCCGTGAGACCGCCGAGGGCCTGCGGCTGCGTCACCCCGGCGTCGAGGTGACCACCGAGCTGCTGTCCGGCACACCCGCCGAGCTCCTCGCCAAGGTCGCCGAGGACGCCGAACTGCTCGCCCTGGGCTCACGTGCTCTGGGCGGCGTCGGTGGCTTCCTGATCGGCTCCGTCGGCCTGTCCGTCGTGGCACGTACCGAGCGGCCGGTCGTTCTGGTCCGCGCCGGCGAGCAGGCCGCTGACGAGCACGAAATGGACCCCGCGGGCATCCCGTCCGCGGCAACCGCCTTCCGGCCCGTGGTGCTCGGGCTGGACACCAGCCACCCGAACGGGGAAGTGATCGAGTTCGCTGTCGAGGCGGCCCGGCGCCGCGGCGTCCCGCTGCGGGTCGTGCACGGCTGGTGTCCGCCGGCGCACTATGGCTATGCCATGCCCGTGGACGCCGGGCTGTACGGTTCGCTCGCGGCGAGCCAGGCCTCCGACCTGACCGATGTGCTGCGCCCCTGGCGGCAGACGTACCCGGACGTCGAGGTCGTCGAACGGTCTCGCTCCGGCAGCGCTGCCGGGCTGCTGGTCGAGGCCGCCCGGGAGGCATCCCTGGTCGTCGTGGGCCGGCGCGTCCGCCGGACTCCTCTCTGCCCCTACATCGGGCACGTCACCCACGCCGTCCTGCACCACGCCGCCGCGCCCGTCGCCGTCGTCGCGCACGGCTGAA
The DNA here is from genome assembly GCF_032658145.1 of Streptomyces sp. MK7. NCBI lineage: Bacteria > Bacillati > Actinomycetota > Actinomycetes > Kitasatosporales > Streptomycetaceae > Streptomyces > Streptomyces sp. MK7. Next base: position 23,600 of record NZ_JAVACL010000057.1, on the reverse strand, counting down.
GCACCAGCGGCAGGAGGGCGCCGCCCCCGCACAGGATCTCGGAAAGCCGCACGCGAAGGTTCTGGCCGAGGACATCGTCCGGGCTCCGGCCAGTGGACTTCAGGGCCGACCGGCCCCAGGGTCGCCCCCGGACAGCCCATGGGCTCCCGGCCCGCACCGTTGGATGCTCGAACCATCCGAGGCACGAAGCCGGTCCGGGGAGCTGTACTCCGCGCCGACTGGGCTGAGGAGGGAAAGGACATGAAGCACAACAAGATCGGTTCCGTGATGACCGCCGAGGTCGTCCGGGCCGAGTACGGCACTCCGTTCAAGGAGGTCGCGCGCATGCTCGCCGACCACCGGATCAGCGGCCTCCCGGTGGTGGACGACGACGAGCACGTCATGGGCGTGATCTCGGAGACAGACCTGCTGACGCGCCAGGTCCTCGGGACGGGCTCACGTGAACCGGGCCGTCGTTTCCGCACCCTGCTGACCATGACCGCCCGGTGCCAGGCGATCAAGGCGAAGGCGCGCACGGCGGGACAGCTGATGTCCGAACCGCCCATCACCGTGCACGCCGAAGACACCATCGTGGAGGCTGCCCGGACCATGGCCGAGCGCCAGGTGGAGCGGCTTCCGGTGATCGACGAGGAGGACCGCCTCGTCGGCATCGTCACCAGGCGCGACCTGCTGTGTGTCTTTCTGCGGCCTGACACCGAGATCCGCGAGGAGGTCATCCGCGAGGTACTGGTGGGCACCCTGGGGCTGGCGCCTCGCACCGTCGACGTCTCCGTGACCGAGGGCGTCGTCACCCTGGAAGGCCGCATGGAGCGCAGGAGCGAGACCGCAACGGCCGTGTCGATGACCCGGCAGGTCGACGGCGTGGTCGACGTCGTCGACAAACTCACACCCCGGTTCGACGATGCACAGATGCCGCTCGACGACGGCGCTCGGCAGGACGTGGTCGACGCTTGGCTGCACGGACACTGAGCGGTCCGGCATGCCCGAGGGTCTTGGTGACCGGCGCGGAACGGGATCGCGTGGGCGCGACGCCGGTCAGGGCCGTCCGGAAGGGCCGCCGGGCCCGTCGGCGGTGATGTCCGCTGCGACAGAGACCACCCCGTCGACTCCGCGGCACAGGCGGTCGATCACCGCGACGAGGCTCTGATCCCGCACGGTCCCGGCGAGGGAAACCCGGCCGTCCGTCACGGTGACCGCCAGGTCGGCCGGGGCGAGGCCCAGGGTCCGGACGAGGATCTCACCCGCGATCTCCTCTCGGATCGCCTCGTCACGGCGCAGGAAGATCCGCAGCAGGTCTCCCCGGCTGACGATCCCCACCAGGACGCCCGTCTCGTCGACCACGGGGAGCCGCTTGACCTTGTGGGCGTCCATCATGCGCGCGGCTTCGACGACGCTCCACTCCGGGCGGGCGCACACCGGCGGCGCCGTCATGAGATCCTCGGCGGTGGCGCCGTCGGACGCCACGTCCAGGCCGTCCGCGGAGGGCTGGGCGAGCAGCCCGGCCGGGTCGGGCCGGCCGGCCACCGTGCGCAGCAGGTCCGCCTCCGACACCACCCCGACGGGGTGGCCGAGGTCGTCGACGACGGGCACGGCGGTCACGTCGTTGTCGGCCAGGGTACGGACGATGTTCTTGAACGGAGTGCCGCGCTCTACCCGGACGACGCCGTGGGTCATGAGGTCTTCAACCGTTCGGTGGTGCATCGTTCTCTCCTCCGGTCCTCGGACGTTTCCGTGACGCCGACCCCGCCGCGCCACTCTCAGCGTGGTGCCCGCAAGCGCGCGGCGGATCGGGACCACCGTGCGGAGCAGCGCACCGTTGGTCCCCGTCGGCGTGGCCGGGGCCGGGCGGATCAGTGCGCATGGTCACGGTCCTCGCGGACCACGACGACCGGGCAGGCCGCGTGCTGGGCGCAGCGCCGGCTGACGGAGCCCAGCATCGCCCGGGCGAATCCGCCGCGCCCACGACTGCCGACGACGAGGACATCGGCGCCCTTCGAGAAGCCGATCAGCACCTCCGACGGATCGCCCTCCACGAGTTGCTCCCGCAGGCCCTTGGGACGCTCGTCCCCGAAGACGGCACCCAACTCCTCCGCGAAGCGCTCCCGAGCCTGGTCCACGTCGAAATCGGGGTCGATCACCAGTCCGCTCCAGTCGAGTTCCGCCGGGGTGCTCCAGGCGTGCACCGCCTCCACGCCCCCGTGCACCAACCGCGCGTACCGCACTGCCCAGCGCAGCGCGGCGTACGACGACGGCGAACCGTCCACACCCACGACCACCCTGGGGTTCGGCTCAGAGGGTGTCATGCTCGTCTCCGCTCAAGCGCCGTGGCCTCTGTGCCAACGCTGCCAGGCCGGGCGACGCCGTGCCAGCCGGAGGGTTCCGGTGGGGACCGCGGGCGGTGCCCGTCATGACCGCGTGACGCCGGTGCGTGCGGCAAGACGCTCGCGGAGAGCCGCGGTGGTGCTCACCAGGAGCGGAGACAGGTCCGGCACGGGCGGGATCGGGGCGCGGACGCGAAGGGCCGGCTCGGGCAGCGCCGCCAGGTCGGCCACCAGGCGTTCGTGTGCCTGGGCGAGAGTGCCGGAGGGGTTGGTGCGACGGCCGTTGCGCATGACGGTGCGCAGCAGCGCTTCCGCGCCCGCAGGAGCGGGTTCGTCGTACAGCGCGACGAGGTCGGGCCTGCCGCGGCGGCGGTGGATCTGCTTGCGCCCGGGCGCCGTGACCTTGGCCGAGGACAGCTTCATCACCGGGTGCCCGTCGTACTCCACCAGTTTGTACGCGGAGTCGAGGTACGGGGCGTCCGCAGAGGTGCCGACGCGTGTACCGACCGCGTAGACGTCGATGGGTGCCCCGGAGCGCACCAGGTCGTCCACGCGGTACTCGTCGAGGCCGCCACTGGCGATGATGCGCACCTCTGGCAGGCCCGCCACGTCCAGCACGTGCCGGGTGCGGCGGGAGAGCTCTTCGAGGTCGCCGCTGTCGAGGCGGACGGCACATCCGGGCCCGCGGTCGAGGTCCCGCAGGACGCGAGCAGCCGTGTGAGCGCCCCGGATCGTGTCGTAGGTGTCCACGAGCAGGGTGACCGGGCCCGGATGGGCGCGGGCGAAGGCGCGGAAGGCGCTCTCCTCGTCCGGAAACGCCTCGATGTAGGAGTGCGCCATCGTGCCGGACGCGCGAAGTCCCCACCGAGCCGCGGCGGCGACGTCACTGGTTGCCGCGAACCCCGCGATGGCCCCGACCCTGGCGGCCTGCAGGCCGGCCGAGACGCCATGGGCGCGGCGCAGCGAGAAGTCGATCACCGGATGACCGGCCGCGGCGAGCACACAACGGGCGGCCTTGGACGCCACGCTCGTCTGGTGGCTGACCTGATTGAGCAGGAACGTCTCCGCCAGTTGCGCCTGTGCGATCGGTGCAGTGACCTCCAGGAGGGGCTCACCCGAGAACACGACGCGCCCCTCGGGAACGGCGCGTACCTCTCCCGAGAACCGCAGGCCGTCCAGGGCGGCGAGCTCCTCGGGCGGACGGCCAAGGACGTCGGCGAAATCCCGCACGTCGGCAGAGGTGACCTGGAAGCCGCCCAGGAAGTCCAGAGCGGGCTCCAGGCCGGCACTGACCAGGAAGCCGCGCTCGGGAGGCAGATCCCGGACGAAGAGACTGAACGTGGCTGCCCTGTCCATGCCCTCCCGGAGATAGGACAGCGCCATCGTCACTTCGTACAGGTCCGTGGTGGTCACATCCGACATCGCGCTCACCTGCTGGGATCGGACCGGAAGCGGACCGCTGCCCGCTACGGTGCCGCCTGTTCCAAGCGTCCACGAGCCGGCCACCGGCTCCGGAGCGTTTCGCCTGGACCGCGGTTGCCTCGCCTTTGACACGACGCCTTTTCGCGGCCGAACAAGATGCCGGCGAGGTGGCTCTCGTCCAGGATCAGCGCCCTGCGGTGGCCGCGCCTGTTCAGGCGGGCCACCGGTCCCACCGCGAGCCGATGGCGTCCCACTCCGCGCCCCACTGGTCGTAGCGGTGCTTGTCGAGTCGCCACCGTGCCAGGGCGGCCATGCCATAGGCGAGGCCGGAGAAGGCCATGGCGGCCGCTCCGCCGAAGAGGACGGCCTCGGCCCGTCCCTCGACCGGGCCGGTCGGCTCGGTGGTCAGGACGCCCCGGCCGTCCTGCCAGACAGTGACCGTCGTGCCGGTGGGCAGACCGGCAGGCACCAGCGTGCGCGCGGTGCGTGTGGTGCCGTCGGGAGCGGTCCAGCGGACCTCGGCCAGTGATCGGTGGCTGTCACTTCCCGGTGAGGCGCTCTGCGGAGCGTCGGTGAGCAGGACAGCCGAGGTCGCATGCCGGTCGGCACGCTCCCAGGCGAACTCCTGGTCCGCGGCCCGTGCCGTCACCGTCCAGATGATGGCGCCGCCGACCAGGACCATCGCCCACATCACCAGGACGATCCAAGCCTCGACGATGTCATCGTGGCGACGCAACGGATTCCTGCGCCAACGCCACAGCCGCTGCTTCGTCTTCCTCTTGCCGCTCATCGCTCTTCACCACCTTCCCCCATACCTGTGAAGGTGCCAGGTCCAAGCACCGAGTCACATGGGCCGGTCAGGGCGCGTCCAGGGGCCTGTCGGACTTGTCTCGGGCGGAAAAGAGGGGCCGATCAGCCCGGCGCCGCCAGGACCACAAGGATGCTGCCTGGGCGGCTGCCCGGTCGTTGCCTCCTTGACGACCGGGTCATCGGGGAGGAGCGAGCAGCCTCCCGGTCTTGCGCGCGCCTCAGAGTGTCCCGGCCGCTCAGCGCAGGCGGCGCAGGTAGGGGTCGTGGGCCTGACGCGGGAGGAGCCGTATGCGTACGTCCAGCGCGGTGACGCCGTGCGGTCCGGCCAGCACCGGGTTGAGGTCGGCCTCGGCGAGCTGCGGCAGGTCGCAGGCCATCCGCGACAGGCGGTGCAGCAGCTGCTCCACCCCGTCCAGGTCGACGGAGGGGGTGCCGGCGTACCCGAAGAGCAGCGGGGAGCAGCGCGGGGAGGTGATCAGCTCGCGCACGTCGCGGTCGGTGAGCGGGGCGAGCCGGCCCGCGTGGTCGGCGAGCAGCTCCGTAGCCGTGCCGCCGAGCCCGAAGACCACCAGCGGACCGAACACCTCGTCCTGCACGACTCCCGCGAACAGCTCGGTCCCGCGCTCGGCGAGCGGCTGGACCACCACGCCGGTCAGCCGGTCGCCGAACCGGGTGACCAGGTCCCGGTGGGCGGCCCTGACCTGGGCGGCGTTCTGCAGGTCGAGGTGGAGGGCGTGCTGCTCGCTCTTGTGCAGCAGGCCGGGCCAGTAGGCCTTCATCACCACACGGCCGTCGGGACCGGCCAGTCGCTCGGCGGCGGCCACCGCCTCGTCCTCGTCCCGTGCCCAGGCCCACTCGATCTGCCCAATGCCGTAGCAGCCGAGGAGTTCGGCGGTCGTCCGCGGGCCGAGCCAGGCGCCCTCGGGGTTCTCCTCCAGGAACCCGGCGACGATTCTCCTCGCCTCCAGGCTGTTCGTGTCCTTCAGCTCCATCACCTCCCCGGGAGGCTCGCTCAGCCACCGGGAGCGGGCGGCGGCGTGGGCCAGAGCGTTTGCGGCGTCCTGGGCGTCGGAGTAGGCGGGTACCGTGCCCTCGGCGCAGGTGTCGAGCAGTTCCACCCGGGCGGCCTGCGCGGGAAGGACCACGACGATGGGCCGGGGCAGTGGCTCAGGAGCGTCGGTCAGGGCCCGCACGAGGTCCTCGCCGGTCGCCGAGGCGACCGCCGTGGGCACGAGGGCGACCAGGACGGAGTCGACGGCTCCGTGCCGGGCCAGACGCTCCACGCAGGCGCGCAGCTGCTCCTCTCCGACCGCCGCTGTCGCGTCCACCGGGTTGGTGGCGATCGCACCCCGGGGCAGCAGGGCGAGGAGCTCGTCCGCCAGGCCGGCGGGCAGCGCGGCCACGGTGAGTCCCGCGTCCGCGCAGGCGTCGGCGGCCAGGACGCCCGCGCCGCCCGCGTTGCTGACGACGGCGACCCTGGTGCCCGTCGGCAGTGGCTGGGAGTGCAGCAGGGCGGCCGTGTCGAGGAGTTCGCCGATGGTGCGGGTGGCGGTGATGCCGGCCTGGGTGAACAGTGCGCGCCGGGTCATGGTCGGCGTGGCGGCCGCCGCGGTGTGCGAGGCGGCGGCCCGCCGCCCGGCCTCGGAGCGGCCGGCGTCCACGGTCAGCACCGGCATGGTGCGCGCCACCCGGCGGGCGGTGCGGGAGAAGGCACGCGGGTTGCCGAAGGACTCCAGGTGCAGCAGCGCCAGGGTGGTGTGCCCGTCGCCCTCCCACCACTGCAGCAGGTCGTTGCCGCTGACGTCGTACTTGTCGCCGAGGGAGACGAAGCTGGACACGCCGATGCCCAGCCGGGCCATGCCGTCCAGCAGCGCGATGCCCACCCCGCCGGACTGCACGGCGACTCCGGCCGTGCCCGGTCCCGGATGCCGCGCGGTGAAGGTGGCGTCCAGGCCCACGGCCTCCTCGGTGTTGGCCAGGCCCAGGCAGTTGGGGCCCACCAGGCGCATCCCGTGCCGTCGGCACGCGTCCATCAGCATGCCCGACTGGTGGGCGTCGAGTCCGGCCGAGACGACGAGCAGGGCACGGATGCCGGCTTTCCCGCACTCCTCCGCCACCTGCGGGACCGCCGCCGCCGGGACGGCGACCACCGCGAGATCGGGCACCTGCGGCAGCGCGGCCACGGACCGGTAGGCGTGCACCCCGGCGATCGCGGAGGCCACCGGATGGACGGCGAACACCCGCCCGGCGAAGGAGCCGGTGAGGATGTTGCGCAGGATCGCGCGTCCGACGGAGCCGGGTTTGCGGCCGGCACCGATGACCACGACGGACCCGGGGCGCAGCAGCGGCCGCAGGCTGACCACGTCGGCCAGTCGGCCGCGGGTGTCCACGGCGCTCAAGTAAGCCTCGTCCTCGGTGAGTTCCACCAGGCAGTGGACTTCCGGGCCGTCGTACTGGCGCTTCACGCGCAGGCCGAGGTCGTGGAAGACCCTCAGCACGTCGAGGTTCTCGGCCAGTGCGTCGGCGGTGAACGCGGTGACGCCCGCCGTGCGGGCGGCGTCCGCGAGGTGTTCGAGCAGCAGCGTGGCCACGCCGCGGTGGTGCCAGTCGTCGGCGACGGCGAGTGCGACGTCGGCCGTGGTGCCGTGCGGTTCGGCCTCGTACTCGGCCAGGCCGACAAGGCGGCCGGCGCTCTCGGCCACCATGGCCCGGTAGCCGGGGCGAGGCGGCCCGGCCACGCGTTCGGCGGCCTGACGGGCGGAGGCACGGCTGATGGAGAAGAACCGCAGCCGCAGGTTCTCGTCGGACATCTCCTCGTACAGGCGCAGTACCGCTGCCCGGTCACCCGGACTCGACCGGCGGATACGGATCGTGGTGCCGTCGGCCAGCAGGGCATGCACGGGCGCCTGGCCGGTGTGGGTATCGGTCATCGCGACCCCTCCCTCCGGAGTCATGGATCCAGCCTCCAGCGGGCCGTGTCCCGGGCCCAAGGGCCGAACGGGCATGGAACCGGGTCGAGCGGCCCGGCACGCTCGACGCCCATACCGGCGGCGACCGACCCAGGCCTGTCCGGCACCGGCGGGTGGCGGCCTCACGACGGGCTCCGGCCCGGCAGGACTGAGCCGAACGTCCCGAAGAAGGGCCGCTCCGCCCTCGCACCGGACCGCGTCGGATGCGACGGTGAGACATAACAGACATCTTGCTGCACGGAGTGGCAATCCGGTGAAGGGTGGTGGCGGCGATGGAGTTGCCCCTGGTCGTGGGTGTGGACGGTTCCGGTCCGAGCCTGACGGCGGTGGACTGGGCGGTCGACGAGGCCGCCCGTCACCGCTTGCCGCTGCGACTGGTCCATGCGTCCCTCTGGGAGCGCTACGAGGGTGCCGTGCCCTCGGGCAGCCTGGATCGTCCTTCGGAGCAGGTGATGGCCGAGTATGTGGTCGGCTCCGCGATGGAGCGGGCCCAGCGGCGCAATCCGGACGTGAAGGTGTCCACGGACATCGTCCCCGACGACGCGGTCTCGGCCTTGCTGGGAGCAGGGGAGACCGCCTCCGCCGTGATCGCGGGCTCGCGCGGACGCGGCGAGCTGAAAGGACTGCTTCTGGGCTCGGTCGGTCTGGCCGTGGCGGGCCGGGCGCACTGTCCGGTGGTCGTGGTTCGCGGCGACACAGCAGGCCTTGCGGGCACGCACGAACGGATTCTGCTCGGTGCCGGCGAGTCCGAGGCCGGCACCGAGGCGCTGCGGTTCGCGTTCCGCGAGGCCGAGGCGCGGGGCTGCGTCCTCGACGTCGTACGAGCCTGGCGCCGTCCCGCACACGGGACGGACGGGTCACCGGCACCGGCCGAGGACACCGCCCCGGGGCACGAGGAGAGGGCCGCCGCCATGCTCGAGGAGTTGCTGAGCGAGGCGATGGCCGCCCATCCGGCGGTCCGGGTGCGTCGTGCGACGGTCGAGGGACCGGCGCACAAGGTGCTCGTGGATCGTTCGGCCGCAGCCGATCTGGCGATCGTCGGGGCGCGGCACAGGGTGGGGTACTTCGGGCTCCAGCTGGGCCGGACGGCCCACGCCCTGCTGCATCACGCGCAGTGCCCGGTGGCAGTGGTGCCGCACCGGATGTGACGGCCCGTCGGGCGCACGCGTGGGGCGTATACCGCTCGCCTGTGGCGTCGTGGCGCCGAAGGCGGGCTCACCTCGCACACGGAGGGGGAACCGGCATTCCTGGCGCTTCTCACGGAGCCAGGCTTCTCACGGAGCCAGTGAGAAGTAGTTCTCCTCCTCCTGTGTGAAGTGCAGTCGCAGGACGGTGTGCAGGCCGTACAGGCAGGCACGCAGGTCTTCGAGCTGCTCGGGAGCCAGTGCGCCCTGCGCGTCGGCGAGTGACAGGTGGGTGGCCACCCGCCGGGCGAGCCGCTCGATCTCCGCGTGGGCACGGCTCATGGTCGCGGTCGCCTCAGGACCGCCGAGAGTGGGTTCGAGTGCCGGATAGAGCTGGTGCTCCTCGGCGTACTCGTGCGGCAGCAGCCGCTCGGTGAGCAGCCGGTGCACCGTGCGCACCGATTCCAGGGCCTTCGCGCTGTCGCCCGGATCCGAGGAGAGACAGGCCGCGGCACCCCGTACGGCCTGCAGCACGTCCTGGAGGTCCTCGTGCTCGGCGGAGAAGCGGTGGATCATGGCTTCGGCGGCCGGTTCGAGGGCGGGCCGGGTCGCGTGACCGACGCGCAGGGCGCGCAACGCGTTGAGGATGACCGCCACGTCGATGCCCTCCTGGAGCAGGGCGCCGACAGCGGGTGGCAGCAGTCCCATGGCGGCTGCGCCCATGGCCGCCATGGACATCAGCATGCCGCCGAGGGCGCTCTGCACGGCGATGCGCCGCGCGCGTACGGCGATCGCCGTGGCGTCGGCCAGCCGGTCCACACGGTCGGTGGTGAGGATGACGTCGGCCGCCTCGGAGGAGGCGGTGGAACCTCGTGCACCCATCGCCACCCCGACGTCCGCGGCGGCGAGTGCGGGTGCGTCGTTCACACCGTCGCCGACCATCACGGTGACCGCGTGCGCGCGTTCCGCGCGGACGGCGGCCACCTTGTCGGCCGGGGTCAGTTCGGCGCGTACGTCGTCGAGCCCGAGGACCGCGGCGATCTCGCGGGCGGGCTCGGGCCGGTCACCGGTGAGCATCACGATCCGCCCGACGCCCGCCGTGCGCAGCCGGCGCAGCGTCCGGGGCGCGTCGTGGCGCAGTGGGTCACGCAGCAGGACCGCCCCGACGGGGATGCCGTCGGTGGTGACCCAGGCGACGGCGGCCCCGTCCAGCAGTGCCTTGTTCTCCACCGCGCGGGCCCACTCCGGCACCGGTGTGCCGGGTGCCAGGCGGCCGACGGCCGTCCGGTGGCCCGCGACGACCCCGTGTGCGCCTCGGCCCGCCTCCTCCGACACATGCGTGGCCACCGACGGTTCCAGCCCGCGCTCGTGGGCCGCCTCGACGATGGCGCGGGCCAGGACGTGCGGCGAGTACTGGTCGATGGACGCCGCCAGCCGCAGCACCTCGGCGGGCTTGACGTCGGGGGCCGCGGTCACGTCGAAGACACGCGGGCGGCCGCCGGTGAGGGTGCCGGTCTTGTCGAGCAGCAGTGTCCGGGCCCGCCCGAGGCGCTCCAGCGCGGCCCCGTCGCGGACCACCACCCCCAGCCGGGACGCGCGGGACAGTCCGGAGACGACAGCCACCGGAGCGGCGAGCAGCAGCGGGCAGGGCGTGGCGACCACCAGCACCGCGACTGCTCGCACCGCGGAGGTGCTCAGGAGCCAGGCCAGTGCCGCGACCGCCACCGACAGGGGCAGGAACCAGGCCGCGTAGCGGTCGGCCAGGCGGACCACAGGAGCCGACTCCGCGCCCGCCTGACGGGCCAGCCGGACGATCTCGGCGTAGGTGCTGTCCTGCTCGGTCGCCGTCGCCCGCAGGTCGAAGGCCCCGCCCGCGTTGACGACACCGCTGCGCACGATCTGACCTCGCACCCGTTCCACGGGCGTGGACTCGCCCGTGAGAACCGACTCGTCGAGCACGGCGGCGGCGTCCAGGACCCGGCCGTCGACCGGTACCACCTCGCCGGCGCCGACGACGAGCACGTCTGCGACATCGACGTCGGCGAGGGGCACGGAGCGAATCTCCGTGCCGGTGCGCCGACGGGCGGTGCGCGGTGCGTGTTCGAGCAGTGCGCGCAGGTCGTGGGAGGCCCGCCGCTGCGCGGCGGCCTCCAGCGTGCGGCCGGTTGCCAGCATCAGCCCGATCAGCGCCCCGGCGAGGTACTGCCCGATCGCCAGGGTGCCACCGAGTGCCAGCACCGCGATCAGATCCACGCCCGCGTGCCCGTGGCGCAGCGCGGCCAGCACCCAGCCGACCGCGGGGCAGACGGCGGCGATGGTGCCGAGCGCCCAGCACAGATCCGCCGCGGCGAGGTCACCGAGCAACCAGAGGATCCCCCCGGCCGACAGGGCCGAGGCTGTGACGGCCAGCAGGGCGGTTTCGAGACTGAAGGCCGCTGCCGCCGCAGTCCTGCGGCGCGCCGGCTTTTCGCGGGCGAGGCGATCCGGGCGATCGACGGCGTGCATGGCAGTCCTCGTGGATGAACGGCTGCGTGAGGCTCCCTTCGCCTCCCTCCAAGTGTTCGCCGACGGAGACACCGTGGCCAGGGGCCGGTAGGCCCGTAACACATCGCCGGTCATCAACTACCGCGCTTTCCCGTGCTGCCAACTGGCTAGGGCCTTGCGTTTGGATCAGGCCGGATCAGGGCGCGGGGTCTGGTGCTGGGGGCACCTCCCGCGTCGTTCAGGCAGTTGGGGGAGCATCGCAAGGCGGAGGAGGTGTCATGGCGGAGCCATGGCAACCGACGACAACGCGGCGAGGCGCGGTGGCAGGGGCCGCGAGCCCGGCGTGATCCAAACGAAAGGCCCTGGGCGATGGTGGGCGTGCCGCCTTGCGCGGAGACGTCGGGGACGCCTTCCTCACGAGTTCGTCACGGGAGGTTCCAGTGCCGCCACGTGACCGGTCAGGACAGGGCGAAGTACCGCAGCCACACGTAGGCCATGGAGAGCCCCACGGTCACGGCCGTCACGATCAGCCCGTACTTGGTGAACTGCCAGAAGGAGATGGGCTGCCGGTTGCGTTCGGCGATGCCGAGGACCACCACGTTCGCCGAGGCGCCGATCGCAGTCGCATTGCCGCCGAGGTCGGCGCCGAGCGCAAGGGCCCACCACATGACGTGGTCGCTCGTGCCGCCCATGTCATGCACGAGGCCGGCGGTGATGGGGGCCATCGTGGCGACGTACGGGATGTTGTCGACGATGCCCGACAGCACGGCCGACCCGCCGAGCAGCGTCATCGAGCCGCCCAGCTCGTTGTCCCCGATGACCTTGGCGAGCTGCGCCGAGATCTCGCCGACGACGCCGGTGTCGATGAGTCCGCCGATCATGATGAACAGGCCGGCGAAGAAGGCAAGCGTGGGCCACTCGACCTCGGCCAGGACGTCGTGGGTCTCGACCGCGGAGGCGGCGACGAGCAGCCCGGCACCGAGCAGGGCGACGATGCTGGGCGCGTAGTGGAGTACCGGGTGGAGGACGAATCCGGCGACGACCAGAGCCAGGACGATCAGGCCCTGCACGAGCAGGCGGGGGTCCTTGATGGCTTCGCGCTCCTCCAGTTCCATGATCTCGGCGGCGCGGTCGTCGTCGTAGACGAACGACTTGCGGAACATCACCCGGCACAGGGCGAGAAGGACCACCAACAGCACGGCGGCGAGCGGGGCGAGGTGGACGACGAAGTCGTTGAAGGTCAGACCGGCACGGCTGGCGATGATGATGTTCGGCGGGTCGCCGACCAGGGTCGCGATGCCGCCGATGTTCGAGGCCATCACCTCGGCGATCAGGAACGGCGCGGCGGGCAGCGCCAGACGCTCGCACACCAGCAGGGTCACCGGGGCGATCAGCAGCACCGTGGTGACGTTGTCGAGCAGCGCCGAGGCCACGGCCGTGATGACGACGAGCATCACCATGACGCGGAAGGGTTTCGCATGGGCCCGCTTGACCGCCCAGATGGCCAGGTACTCGAACAGGCCGGTCTTCTTCAGCACGCCGACGATCATCATCATGCCCATGAGCAGGAAGATGACGTTCCAGTCGACGCCGGAGTGCTCGGAGTAGAAGGCCGAGACGTCGTCCGTCGCCCCGATCGCCAGCATCAGGCCCGCGCCGCCGAGGGCCACGGCGACGCGGTGGATCTTCTCGCTGATGATCAGGGCGTAGGCGCCGACGAAGACGACGATCGCCGCCCAGCTGTGCCAGTCGTTCACGGTCCTCCGGTTCCTCCGTGGGTCGGGACAGCCACCATCCGTGCGGTGTTCGGGCCCTGGTTTCCGTCTGGGATGCCGGCGATGTCCTCGACGTCGAAGGCTCGGGCGATCGGCACGTCGGTGGAGCTGTGGGCGATGATCGAGAAGGCGATGCAGACGGCGATCAGCGTGAACGCCTCCTTCGCCTGCGGGATCCCCGACTGCAGCACCAGCAGCCCGTAGACCACCGATGCGAAGCCCTTCGGACCGAACCAGGCCGCCACCAGCCTCTCCCGCCGCGAGATGCGCGTGCCGAGCAGCGAGAGCAGGAGAGAGGCCGGGCGGATCAGGAAGATCGCCAGGATCACCGCCGCGTACCCGCCGATCGACAGGTCACCGAACAGCTGCGGGGTCAGCAGCGCGCCGAAGACCAGCAGCGCGGCGAACTTCGCCAGCTCCGCCACAGCCTCACCGAGCGGTTCGAAGGAAGCCTTCGCCTCCGGCGACACGTGCGCCAGGACCGCGCCCGCCGAGAAGGCGGCCAGGTAGGGGTTGGCGTGGGTGAGGTGGCAGGCCGCGTACAGGATGATCCCGGTCGCCAGTGGCAGCAGCGGCTGGAGCTTCGGCTCCGCGCCCAGCAGCCGGAACCGCACCAGCCCGTTCACGATCGGGGGCAGGGCGATGCCGAAGACCAGGCCGAGCAGCAGCTCCACCGCGATGGTGCCCGGTGCCGCCTCCACGACCCCGGCGGTCGGTCCGGCGGCGGCGATGAGCATCAGTACCACGGGAAGAGCCAGCCCGTCGTTGACGCCGCTCTCCACATTCAGCAGTTGCCGGAGCTTGGCCGGGACTTCACTGCGGCCCACGATCGCCGAGGCGAACACCGGGTCGGTGGGCGCGAGGACCGCTCCGACCAGGAAGGACGTCGTCCAGTCCAGACCCGCCAGGAAGTGCGCGGCCAGGCCCATGAACACGAACGCGAGGGGCATGCCCAGGCCCAGGGCGCGGGCCGGGTTCTTCCAGTTGGCGCGCAGCTTGGGCAGGGAGACGTGCATGCCGTCGGTGAAGAGCACCGCGAAGAGGGCCAGGTCGGCCGTCACGGACACGATCTCGCTGTCAGGGGTGATGTGGATCAGGCCGAGGAAGCCGTCGCTGACGAGCGCGCCGCCGAGCAGGAACAGCAAGGAGGTGGAGAGCACCGTCCGGGCCGCGAGCCCTGACAGCAGCACCGCCACCAGCAGCGCCACACCGAACACCGCTACAAGCACCATGGCCGGCGCCCCCGATCGGAAGAGAGATCTGTCCCCTGCTCGCCGACCAGGCTTCCCGGCACACCAGTGGGAACCTTACCTGTTGTTGATGAGCCTTTGACAGATCGCTCATGGGCACCTGGGAAGCGCGGTCACTGCCGGACCCCGGCAATGTTCGGCCTAGTGCTGCGACCGGACAGGTTCACCGGCTCGCGGCGTCCGGCACGGCACCTCGCCGCGTTGTCGCATCACGCGAGTACGTCCAGTACACGGGAGATGCTCCGCCTTGCGATGCTCCCCCACCGCCTGAACGGCGTGGGAGGTACCCCCACGACCGAACGCCGCGAGCTTTCCGGCAAACCTTTCCGGCCACAGCACTGGCGAGAGTCCGCCTGCCTCAGGAGGCGGCGATCCAGAGCCGCTCCAGCGGACGGGGGCGGTGATCACACCCAGCATCTGCGAGGCCGGGAGGATCGCCTTCGGGGTGCCGTCCTGTGTCCGGCGAACCGGGACGAGACGGTCGGGGTGCACGGAGCGTGCACTCAGCGGTCAATGCTGCGGGCCGCCCATCTCCGAGACGAAGAGAACCGGGTCGCTGTCGAAGCCCCGGATCATCTCGCGCAGCCTCCAGGCTCCGGTGGAGTCCCGGGTGAACTCGGCCACCGTCGCGGCGGTGGCATCGGCGACCTGGGCGAAGTCGTCCGCGAGCAGCTGCTGATACCCGTGGACGACGACCACTCCCGCGTGGGAGATGTCCCCGAACGTCCATGGCTCGGCGTCCTGATGGATGGCCACACCGACCACCACGCGCTGGTACACGGGTGACAGCCGGTCGAGCTCCAGGACCATCACCTCGACGAACCCGAAACCCATGCCCGTCCGACTGTGCCGGGGCATGTTGATGGTGCCGTCCGGCGACCTGCTGTCGTAGTGCACGACGTATACCGGTCGCCCGTAGGGATCGTCGGCCGAGTAGGTCGCGGCGATGATGTCCAGATGCCGGGGCGCCTCCCCCAGTGGGCTCGGGTCCCACTTGAGCCGCACCTCGACCTTGCCCAGCCCCTCGCCCCCACCACTCACTGTGCCGCTCCTTCTCAGGACCACCGCGAGACCGTCCCGCAAGGTCAAGTATGAGTTCGTGACGGCGCTTTGATGCCTTCCAGGGGGCCACCGGCAGACGCCTGCCAGGGAGCGGTTCGCCGCCCGGCCGTGTTCAGGCAAACACCCACACAGCGATCGCGAGGGCGGAGAGGGCGAGCAGCGCGGGGCCCAGCGGGAGGCCACGGTCGCGGGGCGCCACGGGCTGGGTGGGCCGCAGTTCCGGGCGGGCGTGGAGCACGGTGATCTCCTCGACCATTCGGACGTACGACAAACGCGAGTTGAGGCGCCGTTCGAGCCTCGGCACACCAGGACTGGAAAGCCGCCAGGTGCTGCCGTCCGCCATCGCTATCGCCACGCCCTCGCCATCGGCGCACCGGGCGCCGCGCATCCGGTCCCATGGCACATGCCGCACCCGCCACGCGCCGGTCAGCCACAGCCCCGACACGTCGGCGAGGACACGCCAGTTGAGCAGCTGCGCGGCGGAGCCGCTGCTTGCCACGAGCAGGGGAACGAGGAAGATCCTCCACCCGATGCCGTCCGTGATGAAGGAGTGGACGATGAACGTCATGCCTGTCACGCTGCACAGGGCCAGCAACAGGCCGGCCACGCGCGCCAGGATGCCCGGTCCCCACCGCCGAGGGATTACGGAGGGGACCAGCGGTGTCGGGGCCCCGTCCGCTGAGGGCACGGCCTGTGCGTCGGCGGCCCGGGCGGCGGCGCCCGGCGTCACTTCGGCGGCGAGTGCCGGGCCATGGCCGGCGCGCAGTGGCCGGACCGGGCCGGTCGTACGGATCAATATCGGACGAGCGTGCCGGTCGGTCGTGGCCAGGACCAGTTCGCCGCCCTCGTACGGGGAGCCGAACATGACGGCTTCGTGCAACCGCGTATCCATGATGGACGGACCCTCTTCCGTGGTTCCCGCACCGCCGGCCGGCATCCCGGGACCGTCCGGGCCGGGTTTGTCCTTGGCGAAACGAGCGGAGAAGACAGGTGTACGGCCGGCACTGTCGTCCGTCGCGTGGACCCAGGTCCGCCCGTGTTCGTCGGCACGCTCCAGCACTCGCAGGACGGGCACGGGCACGCCGCGCAGTGCGGCGGCACGGCGCCGGGCGAGGAGGCCGGTGAGCAGCATCGACCCTCCGGGCAAGCCGGTGGCCAGGCCCAGCAGCTGCCGGCCTGAGGCATCGTAGGGCTCAGCCAGGAGACGCCTCCATGTCCCGTCCTCCAGCACCGTCACGGTGCTGCCACGGCGGTAGCCGCCCGGGGACGACGCGCTGAGGGTCAGGAGCCGGCCGTCGCCCGCGCGCAACCGCACCGACTCCTCGCCGTGGCCGAGGACGCGCGCGGTGATGCGTTCGGCCCGGTGCGCGTGGTGCCGGTCGGCAACGGTGCCGCCGACTCCCTGAACCACAGCGAAGACGGCCGCCCCGAGCAGCAGCAGCCCGGCCGTGATCGGGGTCCTTCCGCGCCGGAGCGGCACGGCAGGGGCGGGAGACGGGTGACGCACGCGCGCCGCGTGCTCCGCCGGCCGCCGCTGTCGGCGACGGGCGGTCAGGCGCTCGACGGCCGCGGCCCAGCAGAAGACGAGAGCCACGAGCACCGAGACGTCCGCGACCGTAGCCGTCGTACCCGGGCCCGGTAGTTCCAGCCACCCGACCAGGACCGCCAACGGCGGCGCGGTGACCAGCGTCAGCTCAGGCAGCCGGGCAAGCCAGCACACAAGTCCTACGGCCAGCGCCGATTCCGCAAATCCCAGCCAGTGGGCACCGCATGGCGCGGCATCGGTGCAGGGCCGGTCCGGGGTGGCCACGTTCGCCCAGACAAGAGTGACCACCAGCGCCGCTGCCGACCACAGCGGTCGCGCCCACGGCGCACCGCCGGCCCGTGACCAGCGGGCGGCAGCGTCAGCGGACCAGACGGGGGCGTGCGCGGGGACGGAACCCGGCGGCAGCGGGACAGGGCTCTGGGACACGCGAGGATTATGCGGTGCCGCACGGCTCCTGCCATTGCCGGTGTGCGGAAAGGTTCCCTGCGGGCGATTGCATGGATGGGGCACCGTCCGACGCCGGCGCTCAGAACGCGGCCGTCCTCGCCGGTACGCGCAGTCGATCGTCAGCCCTGGGCTGCGGGCGCACACCCGGCTCGTCACCGATGTGAGTCAGGCGGACCATGGAGGAATGCCGGAGTCCGGAGCGTCACTTTGGCGCCGTGTGCTCGCAGCTCTCCGAAACTCTCACCACGCCGAAGACGACCGGGAAATGGGTGATCTGCTGGTTCGGGCCGGGCGTGGAACTGCAGATCTTCCACTCGGCCGGGTCGTCCACCGGACGGCCCCGCCCGCTGACGTCCTTGAAGGTCATGTCGAATTCGGAGCCCATCTGCTTCTGCGCGCCCCCGGCGTTGGCACCGACGACGTCGGGCATGACGGCCGCGACCGGCTCCGGGTCTGCCGAGCGGTGCGACTCGGTGGGCGCCGAGCCGGTAGGGGTGCCCGCCGGGACATCCGGCCCGGACGACGCGCCGCAGGCGGTGACCGAGGCAAGGAGCGTGGCGGCGAAGGCGGTTCCCAGAAGCTTGATGACAGTCATGTTCCCCCCAAGGTGACCCCGATCCGGGACAGTATCCACGGTGAAGGAAGAGGAAGCACCGCCTTCTTGATCACGATTCGGCGCTGTCTCCACTGGCCTGTCGGTCATGGCCGGCTCTCCGCACCCGCTTCGCCGGGATCTCCCGGCAGCCGGCCGACGCATCCTGTGGCGAGCCTCGCCCTGGGGCGGACCTGAGGGGCCGGCACTCGGCGTAGGATCAGACGCCGTTCTCCGGTCGATCCCGCATGGCGGGCGTCGAGGTGTCCCGTCAGCGTGTCGATCGAGGTGCCTGTCGCTGGGGCGGGGCCGGAAAGCTGCGCCTGGGTCGGCCATGGGCCGCCGGGTACGCCATGAACCGGCTGTACCAGATTTCTGCGTACTCGGGCCAGGGTGGACGCGCACTCCTTGAGGTACATTACTTTTGCACTATGCAACATGGGGAGGGCGGCGAGGTGAGCGCGGGGGAAGATCATCGGCGTGTGCAGAGGCCATACACGGTGCAGCGTTCGAGTTCCATGGGACGAGGGCTGGGCCCATGGGACTGCCCGATGCCGCCGGGACGCAAGCGGGGAAGGGCGGCTCCCGTGGTCGTCCATGAGCCCTTTCCTTCGGGTGGCCGGCAGGTTTCGGTCAGGGGAGTGGCAGCGGGCTTGGCGTACAGCGCGGCGGAGGTTCTGTCCATGGTGCGCCAAGTCGGTATCGCTCTGGACCTGGAGGAAGCCGGCCGCACGCCTCTGATCGAATGGCGGGGAGGAGGATCTGATGCCTGGCCAAACTGTTCCTGAGAGCCGCGGCGCCTTCCGGTGGCCGAGGCAGCCGGGCGTTGTCGGACTGCTCGTCCGAGCGGCTGCGGGCTTGGCGGTACTCGCGGGGGTGGCGCAGGTTCTCATGGCCGTCATTCCGGTGGACCTGACGGAGGAAGCGACGCGGCGGGGTGGTGCCGCGTTGGCCGTCTCCCTCCTGCGGTCCGTCTCGATCGGAGCGCTGTGGGCTGCGGCCTGCATCCTGCAGTTCATCGTTCTGGTCATGTGTTTCAGGGGTGTCAGGTTCTGCCTGGGTCTGCTCCGCGGGAGGCGTGCGGGGTCCAGTTCCGGGTGAACCGGGCCGAGGTGAGCACCCGCGGCGGCCCCGGCCGAACAGGTCGAGGGCACGGCTTCACAGCGCCGAATCCGACGGCATCCGGTGTCCCGGCTCCCCACCCGCCGGGCCGGGACCGTCTGCGTCGACGGTCCCGGCCCCGTGTTCGTCGGGCGCTGGGCGGCTGGAATGATGGCAGCTGCCATGAACGTCCAGGTACGGGCTGCCGCCGATCTGAGAATGCTGAGGGCCGCGGTGTTCTCAGCGGTCTGCGTGGCGCTGCCCGCGGGCGGGCACATGCTGGCCTCGGGCACCGGGGTGCGACTGTGGTCGCTTGCGGCGGGCTGGGCCGCGGTGCTGTGCCTCGTGGGTCCCCTGGCCGGGCGTGAGCGGTCGCTGTCCGGCATCGTGCTCGCCCTGCTGGTCGCTGAGTTCGGCCTGCACCTGCTCTTCTCCCTCGGACAGGGCTCCACGACCTCTGTTCCGGCCGACCGGTCCAGCCGTGTGGGGGCGCTGGCCGAACGGTTCCTGTGTGGTGCCGACGCGGCTCATCTGACGCCGGACAGTGCGGCCCGGATCCTGCGGCAGGCGCACATCGATCCGGGCCGGGCTCTCCCTGTGGTGCACGGTACGCCGGGGACAGCCGGCATGGCAGGCCACGGCGGGCACGCGATGATGCTGAGCTCGATGTTCACGGCCCCGATGCTCGCCGCGCACCTGGCCGCCGCCGTCGTCACGGGCTGGGTGCTGCGCCGCTGTGAAGTCGCACTCTGGCGCGTGATCCGGCTGCAGATGCCGGCGGCGGACCAACTGGCCCGTCTCGCCCTGCTGTGGTGGCTGAGCGGCCTGCTCACCATGACCCGTGTCCTGGTGCGGGTCGTCGCGCTGCTGGAGCAATTGCTGCGCGCACTCCTCCCGCGGCGTACGGAGGACGACGGTGCGCAGCAGCCGCAGTGCACCGTGCTGTGGACGTGCGTCGTCCGGCGTGGACCGCCCGCGGTGGCTGTGGCGGCCTGAACTCCCCGCGCGCAGATGTGCGCAGGGCGGACGCGGCCGACAGCCGCCCTGGCGCCATGGTGAGCCCCCCTTTCCTGCCGTCCCGGAATTCACGGAGAACGGTCCTCGCGGCCGCAGGACGCTTCGCGCTGCCCGCCGCACGGTCGGCACTTCGCCGCACGGGGGTGTCTCGCCTCTCCGACCCGCATGTGCGTCGCCCCCCATCGAGGGAGCGAGCCATGTGTCCCGCTGCTTCGCATGCGGGAGCCCCACGATGCACTCCTTCTTCAATCCCGCGCCGGACGGCCGCGACCGCAGGATCCTCGGCCCGGAGGAGGCGATCGCCGCATTGGAAGGCGCTGTCCCCGGGCTGGTGGAACTTCGCCGGCAGGAGCCGGGGGTTTTCGACTGGAGTGCGGTCGAGGAAGGCCTTGCGACAGCTCTGCCGTCCGACTTCAAGTCGCTGGCCGAGTGGTATCCGGCCTTCGAACTGGACGACTTCCTGGGCGTCTTCGTTCCTTGGCCCGGAGAGGAAGGCGAGTGGGTCACGGCGACGGACGAGGAACACCGGGAGAGGGATTCCGATTACCCCGCCGAGCCGAGTCGCCCGGAGCTCGTGTCGACGAACCTGATGTCCTGGGGAGGGTCGAAGGAGGGTGACCAGTTCTTCTGGAGTGTGCTTGGGGATGATCCGGAGCATTGGCCGGTGACCGTCTGCTCCCGCAACGGCGCCTGGTGGCACTATGCGGGCGGAATGGTCCAGTTCCTGGCAGAGCTCTGCGACGGGACCCTGGATCCCTGGGCGCTCCCACCGGTCAGGCCCGAAGTCACCGGCTGGGGCGTTGCGGGTGGCGGTTGGCGGGAGACGGTCCAGGACCGTGGAGGCCGGCGGATCGCCCGGGACGAGTAGCCCGCTCGAAAAGTTCAGCGCGCGGCTGAACAGTTCCCCCAGGCCGCGGCCAGGGATTGCGGGATCTGCGGGATGGCCCCACAACCGTGCGCATCACGAGGGAAGGCGTCGCTGGCAGTGTAGATCCATCCTCCGGCGGAGGTGGTGCGGAAGTACTTGATGGCGCTGCCCTCGTCCTGCATGCCCACGAGTTCCTCCTCGGTGACACCGGAGGTGGGCTCGAAACGGGTCGCGGCATAACGTACGCCGCCGCACTGGCCGTAGAAGAACTGGTGTGGCGCCGGCCGGAGATGGACGAAACGCGGGAAGCTGCCCTTGTAGGCGTCCGTTACCTCGGCCTTCACCTGGCTGGTGACGGTCAGGTTGCGGCAACCGGGGAGGCTGGTGGGCGTACGGCGTGTTTCGGTGGGGGCGGGGACTTCCGCCCTCACCGGCGTGGCGGAGGTGTGCGACGGCCTGGGCGTGCCGATAGAACTCGAGGGCCCGCTGGGCGCAGAGTCCCTGGAAGGGGTGCCTGCCGCGGCGGAAGCGGTGCCTGCCGCGGCAGTCGCGGAGGGAGAGGGCGAACCGGCGACCGAGGCGGAGCCGGGCTCCGACCCCTCCTGGCAGCCTGTCAACCCCAGGATTCCAGCGATCAGCACTGTCACCGACGCTGCTCTGAAACCAGGCATGGAGGGTCCTCTTTCTCCGACAGAAGAAGCCACGGCGGCCACGGTCTGCACGACCGCTGAGGGGCTGTCGTGCATCCAGCCGACTGATCGTTCTCCAGGACAACACAGGAGGACTCTGCGGTTGCAAGGAGAGGCATACGAGACGGTCTCGATTCCGCATACCCGCGCTCGAACCTGGCAGTGAGTCGGGACTCCTGGTGGACGGGGCCACGACCGAGGTTCCTCCGTTGCCGCGGTAATGGGCGGCATCCCCACAGGGGTACAGGGGCGCCGCCCATTCGCATGTCGTCGGAGGTCCGTGCCGTCCGCGCGCGGTCAGTACGCGCCGTGGACGTTGTCGATCGAACCGTACCGGTGGGCCGCGTAGTTGGCGGCGGCGGTGATGTTGGCGACCGGGTCGTAGATGTTCCACGACGTGCCCGGGACGTGGTAGGCGCGGAAGGTCGGGTCGATGACCTGCAGCAGGCCCTTCGAGGGGGTGCCCTTGGCGGCGTTGATGTCCCAGTTGTTGATGGCCATCGGATTGCCCGAGGACTCCCGCATGATGTTGCGGTACAGGCCGTGGTACGAGCCGGGAATGTGGTGCTGCTTCATGATGGCCAGCGCCTGCCGGATCCAGCCGTCGAGGTTGTGGCGGTGGGTCTGGGTGGCGGCGATCGTCTGCATCTGCGGCTGACGCGCGGACCAGTTCGGACTGGCCTGGGCGGGCGTGGTCGCGGAGACGACGATGGCGGCGGTACCGAGGGTGGCGGCGCCGGCGATGAAGATCTTGCGGGTCCTGGTCAGAACACGACTGTTGCGGATGGTCCGACGAGTGTTGCGGATACCGGGGAACTTTGCAGGCATGGTGAGTGGACCTCTCCAAGTAGTGCGGAGGTCGCTCTCCGGACTGCGGGAGGGGCCCCTTCCCGCGCAAAGGCCGAGAGTGGAAAACCCACGGCGTTGAGCGACGAGTGCAATTCTTAGCCAGTGCAAAATCGACAGGCAAAGGTGTGACGTACGAAGCGGGGTAGTTGCCCAGGTGCGGACGAAACCGGACGGAAGTGGGTGTCTTTCCCGCTCATCAGGGGCAGTGCGGCGTCTACTACGCCTGCTCGTATGAGGTGTGCGTCACGTGCGTGCCTTCACAGCGAAGGTGAGGCTTTGTGACAGAAGGTCGCTGGCCCAACGCTCAATGTGAGAGTCCGACTCGGCTCGCTCGCCGCGCGCCCGGCCATCGATCCGACATCGGGGACGCACTGTCTCGGGCTACGTGCCGGAAGACTCCTGAAGCGGTCGACCTCCCGCCGTGTCACGCTCCGGTCCACTCGGCCGCGTGATGCTCAGGACGACCATGCTCCGGCGTCGGCGTCCAGCCGCACGAAGGGGATGACCCTGCCCGCGTCACGGAACGATGCGGTGCTGCCGTCCGTGGGGAGACCCATCAACGCGCACATTCGGCGAGCGAGCCTTGGGTGCCGCTGGGCTTGCCTGGCCATGATCTCAGCACCTTCGTCGGCTGTGAGGAAGTGCGCGGTGACGGCGAGATGGCGGTTGCCGAACTGGATGAGCGTTTTCGGCTCCCGGCGCAGGTTGCGGTACCAGTCCGCCTCCGGGCCGAAGCCGGAGGCGACGGTCCAAGTGCCGTTGACCCCGTCGTGGGCCACCACCGCCAGGATTGCCCGGCGGCCGAGTCCGGTGATGCGGCCGGTGTGGTGCAGTAGAAGCAGTCGCCTGCCGCACATCCATCCGAGTCCCGCGCTGAAGAGCAGGATCGGTGCGCGTGCGGCCAGGCGCCGCCGGCCGGTGGGGAGGTGAGGGCGGCGGAGTGAGCTGTGTCTGTGCGTCGCCATCGTCGCCTTTCACGGGTCGGGAAGCGTCAGCTCTTGGTTCCATGGAGCAACGGGCCGGCGCTGGGCACCCACCCTGTGCAATCTTTGCATGGACTAAACATGCAGGGATGGCTGGGCCCGGCGGGCTCTCGGGTGGCTGCAGCGGGTACCCGTCCGTCTGCGACCGCTCCGCCGTCGCCGTCCCTGCGCCGGGACCGCCGCCGCGGGACGGGGCCGATCCCGGCAGAGCTCCGCCAGAGGGCGGGTCTGGAGCAGGTTCCGGACGTGTGCGGCGGGCTGGACCGACCGGCTCACGAGGCGGCGATCAGT
>NZ_JAVACL010000056.1:0-39710 GCF_032658145.1 Streptomyces sp. MK7 | reverse complement strand
TGTGATCAGGTCGGCGCCCTGCGACACCGCCTTGTCAAGGTGGTCGCGCAGGCCCATGCCGCCGTTGACGCCGTTGATCGCGGCGATGCGGTCGAGCCAGACCGCCGTCGGCGTGTTGGCGACCGTGCTGCCGCCGGGCTCCGCCGCTGCGTGCGCGGACCACTCGGGGTTCACGTACCCCTTGGCGCCCACGTACGGGTTGTCGACCCGGGTGGCGGCAGAGGCGGACTGCGGCGCGAGGGCCACGGCCGGCGCCGAGCCGAGGGCGATGGCCGAGAGCACCGAGAGACTGCGGTTGAGCCGCGATCTGGAGGGGCGTTGGAGCTTCTTCACCGATGGCTTCCTTCCGTGGGTTTCTCTGGGGCGTGGTGGGGCCTTGCGTGACACCGCGCGCCGGTGGAGCCGCGACACACCGCGCCGTGTGCGGGCTGGTCGCCGGGCGCCGCCGGTGCGCCGGGCGACGGGGGAGGGGAGCAGGGGCAGGCGACGTCCTGTCCCTGTGCGGGAATCGGCTGCCGGAGGTCCTCCCTCGGGTGCGGGCCTGTCAGCGTTCACCGTCGGCGGCGCTGGTGCCGCCTGCGTGGACCGTCACCGTGGTGGTGCCGGCGGGGTCGATGGAGTGGCCGTGGCCGCCGGCCTCATGTCGCTCGCGGCCGCGATCTGCCGGCCGTCGGTGTGCCAGTACCTCCTGTCCGCTGAAGTGCCCCGTGCTGACTGACGATGCGCTCCTCGAAGACCCCGTGTTGCGCGCCCCTGCAACCGGTGCCCCTCGGGTGCGGTGGTATCTGTGCCGGGAGCGCCGCCCCGTCCGGATGTCCCGGACGGATCCCCCCACCGGCTGCCGTAAGCGACAACTCCCTTGACAGGGAACTCGGTTCGATGTGGGAGCGCTCCCAATGCGCTGAGGAAAATAACAACCCGCGACACCGGTGGGAAGAGGGTTGACGGAAACATGACGTAACAGCGTGTTCACGCAACATTTCGACGCCTGGGGCGGCGCACCCCGGGCGCACCGCCTGAACAGGACCTGTGACATGGGCCGTTGGGCCGCCGGCACCCGTCGCGCGGGGCGGCTGCCGGACAGGTTCGCGCGTGGACGCGGGGCCGTGGGGGCGGGGCCGTGGACGCGGGGCCTTCGTGCTCAGGTGGATTCGCGCAGCACCAGATCCGTGGACAGCACCACGTGGCGCCGGACGGTGGTACGGGACTCGATCTCCTCCAGCAGCACTCGCGCCATGGTGCGGCCCATCTCCTCCGTCGGCTGCCTGACGCTCGACAGCGGCGGGTCGGAGTGCCGGGCGACCGTGGAGTCGTCGAAGCCGACCAGCGCCACGTCATCGGGCACGCGTCGCCCGGCCTGGCGCAGGACGTGCAGGGCGCCGCCGGCCATGACGTCGGACGCCGCGAAGACGGCGTCGATGCCGGGATGCCGCTCCAGCAGCTCCCGCATGGCGGCGCGGCCGCCCTCCTCCGTGAAGTCGCCGTGGGCGACGAGCGACCGGTCCACGCCGTGGCCCGCGGCGTCCATCGCCTGGGTGTAGCCGTCCAGGCGGCAGCGGGCGGCGTACATGTCCAGCGGCCCGGTGATGGTGGCGACGGTCCGGCGTCCCCGCCCGAGCAGGTGCTCCGTCGCGGACCGCGCGCCGCCGACGTTGTCGGCGTCGACGTACGACATCCGCTCCCGTTCCGACCGCCGCCCGCTCAGCACCGTCGGCACCCGCAGCCGTTCCAGCAGGTCGGGCAGCGGAGCGCCCTCGTGCACCGACACCAGCAGCACGCCGTCGACCCTCCCGGCCTCCAGGTGCTGGGCCGGCCGGCGCCGCTCCTGGGGGGTGCGGATGAGCATGAGCAGCAACTGCATGTCCGTGTCGGCCAGTTCCGCGCTCACTCCGCGCAGGACGTCCAGGAAGAACGGCTCGGCGCTGAGCCGGGTCTCGGGCTCGGGGATGACCAGGGCGATCGCGTCCGTGCGGTCCGCCGCGAGCGCCCGGGCGGCGCGGTTGGGTACGTACCCGAGCTCCGCGATCGCCTCCTCCACGGCCGCCCGCGCCTGGGGGCTCACATGGAGGGCACCGTTGATCACGCGCGAGACCGTGCCCCGCCCGACGCCGGCCCGCTCGGCGACCATCTCCAGCGTCGGCCGGCCGCCGCGCCGTCCACCCGCACCCATCCGCGCCCTTCCGCACCGAGGTTGACAAACCGTCAGTCGCGACGATTCACAGCGTTCGTTCCCTTGACATCCCACCCGGGAACGGTGGACCGTCATTATGCCCGACTGGGAGCGCTCCCATGGGAGCGCTCCCGGATCTTGCTCGGATCGACCGCACCGGCGCCCCCGCCGCGGTTCGGGTCATCGCGTCCGCGCCTGTTCGATTTATCGTTCGATAACCTGGAGGGTATGTGGGAGGTGACCGGGATGAGCGCGGCAGCGGCACCGGGACGAGGCGAGCCGACGGTGATGCATGTGCGCTGCCCGGACCACCTTCCCGAAGAGCTCTACCGGCAGGTCCTGGAGCAGCTGGCCGACCTGTCCCCGGTGGTGCGGGCGCTGCCGCCGGCGGCGGCACTGGTGGAACTCCGGGGTGCGCTGCGCTACCACGGCACGGACGCCCGCGGGCTGGGCGAGATCCTGCGGATCCGCACCGTCTCCCGCCTCGGGGTGGACGTCCGCGTCGGCATCGGCCCCTCGATCACGGTGGCGGCCACCGCGTCCGCCCGGACACCGGAGCCCGGCGGCGTCCTGGCCGTCGCCGCCGACCGGGTCACCGACTGGCTGGCACCTCTACCCGTGGATGCCCTGCACGGTATCGGTCCCCGCCAGGCCGAGGCCCTGCACGACTACGGCATCCACACCGTCGGCCTGCTCGCCGCGGTCCCCCCGGCCCTCGTGCAGCGCCTGCTCGGCGGCCGGGCCGGCCGGCGGGCCGCGGACCGGGCCCGAGGCATCGACCCCCGCCCGGTCGTCCCCCAGGCCCTGCCCGCTGCCGCCGCGGTCCGCCGCACCTTCCCCCAGCACACCCTCGACGGCGCCGAGGTCCGCGCCGCCCTGCTCGGCCTGGTCGTACGGCTGGGCCTGCTGCTGCGCCGGCGCGACCAGGCCGCCCGCGCCCTGACCCTGGCCCTGAGGTTCGCCGGCGGCACCTCCTGGGAGAAGACCCGCCGCCTCACGGAGCCGTCCGCGCACGACGACGACCTCCGCACGGCGGCCTACCAGCTGATGGACGCGGCCGGTCTGCAGCGCGGACGTCTGACCGGCATCGCCCTCAAGGCCGAGGACCTCGTCGACGCCGGCCAGGTCGCCCGGCAGCTCAGCCTCGACCATGCCCGGGAGGCACGCCTGACGGCCGAGGAGACCATGGACCGCATCCGCGACAGGTTCGGCCCCGACGCGATCGGCCCGGCCGCCGTGTTCCGCCGGGTCTCATGAGGCCCCGGACCGGCCGGGGGCGTAGGGGTGAAGTGCGCGAGGGCGTGGCCGGCCGCACGGCTGACACCGTCGCGGCACTCGCTCCTCGGTGACCGCCCCGGCATCAGGAGGGCTCAGGCGGCGGGTAGGTGAGATGGCCGTCGTGGACCCGTGCCCGTTCGTCCAGTGCGGCGGGCTTCGTCGTCGTGGGCGACATGATGTTCACGACCTCGGCGCCCGCGACGATCAGGGCGTCGGTGATCAGCCTGCGGTGGCAGCGCCAGGGCACCGCCTCGCTGCACATGATCGCCGGCCGTTCGTGTTCGGCCAGTTCGAGCAGTTCGTTCAGGCCCTCGGCGAATTCGTCGGTGGCCATGTAGTCGGCGTAGTCGCGGAAGGCCTTGACCCGCCATGCGCCGTTCTCGCTCGGCACGCCCTTGGGAGTGTGGCGCCGGCCGCCCACTTTCGGGATCCACCGGTAGGCGATGTCGGGAGGGAGTGCGTCGACGATCGCCTGCCGGTTCCACTGCGGGAACATGCGCGACGAGGGGTACGAACGCACATCGACGAGGCAGGTGATGCCGTTGTTCCGCAGCATCTCCAGCATGTCGCCGAAGTCCCGTGTCGAGTGCCCCACCGTACAGATGCGGTTCGTCATCCTCCATATGCTCGTCCGGTTCTCCCCGGTCGGCGCGATCGGCCCGCCAGCCCGGCCACCCCCGCCAGCCCGGCCACCTCCGCCACCCAGCGCCACCCCGGCCGGACCCGCCTCGCCCGAAGGCCCGTTGGTCCCAGCGGCCCAGCCGGGCCGGACGGGGCGGCGGGGATGGGGCACATTGGAGACATGCGGTACCTCACCCGTGTGCGGGAGCTGTGGCGCTCCAGCCATGCGCTGGTGGCGATTCCCGTCGGGCTGGTCGTAGTGATCACCGTGGTGGACATCCACTCCCCGGAGACCATCCACCTCGGACCGTTGCTCGTCGTGGCCCCCGCCATCACCGCCTCGTTCGGCGGCCCCCGGCTGACCGGACTGATCGGGGCACTCGCGGTGGGGGCCCAGATCCTCATCGCCGTGCTCCACGGCGGTCTGGCCACCTCGAATCACATCGCGCAGATCGTCGCCCTGGCGATCCTGTCGATCTTCATCGTCTTCGTCTGCTTCGTCCGGGACCGGCGCAAGGAGGAGCTGGCCCAGGTGCGGTCGGTCTCGGAGGCCGCGCAGCGGGCGCTGCTGCGTCCGCTGCCCCACCGCCTCGGCCCCCTGCACCTCGCGTGTTCGTACCTGGCCGCCGAGCGGGAGGCCCGCATCGGCGGTGATCTGTACGCGGTGACCCGTACCGGCCACCGCGCGCGCGTGATCATCGCGGACGTCAGGGGCAAGGGGCTGGGCGCGATCGGGCAGGCGGCCATGCTGCTGGGCGCGTTCCAGGAGGCCTCCCACCATCACCCCA
Organism: Streptomyces sp. MK7; assembly: GCF_032658145.1. Classification (NCBI taxonomy): domain Bacteria; kingdom Bacillati; phylum Actinomycetota; class Actinomycetes; order Kitasatosporales; family Streptomycetaceae; genus Streptomyces; species Streptomyces sp. MK7. The sequence goes on along the minus strand of NZ_JAVACL010000056.1, from coordinate 34,853 downwards.
CGCTGCCGGCCCTCGCCGAGGCCCTGGACGGCAGTGTCCGCAGGTACCATGCCCAGTTCCCGGAGGCCGACGAGGAGGCCCTGGAGCACTTCGTCACCGCGCTGCTGCTGGAGATCCCCGACCACGGCCCGATGGCCCGTATGATCGACTGCGGTCACCCGCCGCCACTCCTGATCCAGAGGGGCCAGGTGACGGAGGTCGTCAGCCCCCACCCGGCACCCCCGCTGGGCCTGCACGGGCTGAGACCGGAGGCCTACGTCTCGTATCCCTTCACGTTCCAGGCCGGCGACACACTCCTCCTGTACACCGACGGCGTACTGGAGGCGCGCGACCCCAATCGGGACTTCTACCCGCTCCAGGAACGCGTCGGCCTGTGGACCAGGTGCAGTCCCGAGGCGCTCGTCCAGCGCATCCGACGTGATCTGATGATCCACTGCTCCGGAGCGCTCGGCGACGACGCGGCGATCGTGGCTCTCAGACACACCCACGAATCGCGCACCGCGGTGTGAAAGCCACAGCGATCACCGGTCGTCCGGCCCGGTCCTCCGAGCGTGGCCAGCAGCGCCGCACGCCGTGCGTCGTGTCGGGGCTCCAGCCCCACCAGGCCGGCGTTGGCCCCGCCGCCTGCCATGGCGAGCGCCAGGCCCTGTATCGCGCGCGCCGCGAACAGCCACGCGGTGCCCCCGGCGGCGGCGAACAGCGCCGCGGCGACCGCCGCCGCGCCCAGGCCGGCGAAGATCACCCGCCGGCGGCCCAGCCGGTCGGACAGCCGGCCGAAGACCAGCAGGGTGGGGACGAGCACCACCGCGTAGGTGGCGAAGACCAGTGTCAGCACCTCGGCGGAGAAGCCGAACCGCTGCTGGTAGACCGCGTACAGCGGGGTGGGCAGATTGGCCCGGCCAGCAGCAGGAACAACGCCGTGGCCACGGTCAGGGAGGGCCCCCGGGAACGGCCCGGCTCCTCCGGCACGGGCCCGGCGGCGTGTCCGTCCTGGTCAGGGGCTCGCGTGCGTTGACTCCGTGACGTACCGCATGCGCACACCGTAGAGCCGCGGCGTTTCGGCCCCCGCCGAACTGTCTCATGCGTGGGGGCTCAGCGTCGTCGGGACATGTAGAGGCCGAGGGCCTTGTGCAGGACCTTGTTGAGCGGGTAGTCCCACTCGCCGAGGTACTCGACGGCCTCGCCTCCGCTGCCGACCTTGAACCGGAGCAGTCCCAGAAGATGGTTGTCCTCGTCCAGGGTGTCGGTGATGCCGCGGAAGTCGTAGACCTTCGCCCCGAGTTCGTGGGCGTCGGACATCATCCGCCACTGGATCGCGTTGTTCGGCTGGACGTCGCGCCTGCGGACGGTGGAGGCGCCGTAGGAGTACCAGACGTGTTCACCGACGGTCAGCATGGTGGCGGCGGCCAGGACATCCCCCTCGTGGTGGGCGAGGTAGAGACGCATACGGTCGGGGTCCTCGGCTCTCAGCGCGGTCCACATGCGCTGGAAGTAGCCCAGCGGGCGCGGGACGAACCGGTCCCGCTCGGCCGTCTCGGCATACAGGGCGTGGAAGGCGGGCAGGTCCTCGTAGCCGCCCTGGACGACCTTGACGCCGGCCTTCTCCGCCTTCTTGATGTTGCGGCGCCACTGCTGGTTGAGGCCCTGGTGGATCTCCTCCAGCGACCGCCCGGCGAACGGGACCTGGAAGACGTGGCGCGGCTGGCCCGCGGCGAAGCCGTCCTCGGCGCCGGGCTCGTTCCGCCGCCAGCCCGTCCGGCGCAGCCGGTCGGCGATGTCGAAGGCCCGCGGCTCCCGCGTGGTGGCCTCCACGTCCCGCAGCCGGCGGGCCCCGGGGTCGGCGATCGCGGCCTTGACCGCCTCGGCACTCCAGCGGCGGGCCACGACGGGCGGCCCCATCCTCACCGAGAACGCGCCCAGTCCCTTCAGGTGACGGAGCATCGGCTCCAGCCACCCCTCCAGATCCGGCGCGGCCCAGTCGATGGCGGGTCCCTCCGGCAGATAGGCGAGGTACCGCTTCAGCTTCGGCAACGGCCGCAGCAGCACCAGCCCCACCCCGATGAGACGGCCGTCCTCGCCGAACCAGCCCAGGCTCTCCGCCCGCCAGTCCGGCTTCACATCGCCCCACGAGGGAACCTGCATATGACTCACCGACGGCTGCGCCGCGACGAAGGCCAGATGTTCTTCCCGGGTGATCGCCTTCAGGCGAGGGCTCATGTGCCTGCTCCTTCGCTCGCCTGCTCCGTTGCCCGGCGCACCAGCCTATGAGGCGTGCCGCACATTCCCGTGCCTCGCGCACACCGTGTCGGCCCACAGGAAGTACAGGCGCCGCGCGGCGGTCCGACGGCGGTGTCCGTGGCGGGAATCCGTTCGCAGTGCGGCTTCCGGCGCTGCTAGCTTGCGGCCGTGGATCTCTTCTCACGCTCCTGGGCGGCGCTGCGCACCGCGGTCGCCGAACTCGCCGACGAGGACTTCGCGCGGCCGTCCGGCTGCACCGGCTGGCTCGTACGGGACCTGGTGTGCCATCTGGTCATCGACGCCCAGGACGTCCTGATCACCCTCGTCACCCCCGCCGAGACGGAGCCGACGAGGGACGCGGTGACCTACTGGAACCTCGTCGAGACCCCGGCCGGCGACGACCCGCTCGACGCGCTGATCGTCCGTCTGGCCGCCGCGTACGAGGAGCCGTGGCTGCTCAAGTTCCACCTCGACGACGTCGGTTCGGCCGCCGGACGCGCCGCCGGACTCGCCGACCCCGCGCTCCGGGTGGCCACCCAGGGCCATGTGCTCACCGCGGGCGACTACCTCGGCACGTACGTCCTGGAATGGACGCTGCATCACCTCGACCTGATCGCGCACCTCCCGGACGCGGCGCGGCCGCCCGCAGAGGGGCTCGCCCGGTCGCGCGAGCTGCTGGAGAAGATCGCCGGTGCCGCGTTCCCTCCGTCGTTCTCCGACACGGACGCGCTGCTGATCGGCACCGGACGGCGCAGCCCGGGCGTCGAGGAGAAGGCCGAACTGGGCGAGCTGGCCGCGAGGCTGCCGCTCGTCCTCGGCTGACCCGGCCGGAAGGCTGCCCCTCCTCCTCGGCTGACCGGGCGCCGGATGAACGTCTGTGAAACGACAGCGAAGATCTGCCCCGCAGCAGGGCAGGCAGGGTTGTGCCACGTGATCTCGTGCTCATAACTTCTTTTCCATGAGCATGACACGAAGAGGGATCCTCAAGGGCCTGGCCGCCGCGCCGTTCGTCTCCGCCGCCGGCGCCCTGCTGACTCCCACCGCCGCCGAGGCGGCCACCATCGACGCGGGCCAGTTCGCCCTCACCAGCCGATCCGGCAACAGCTACGGCGAGTTCGCCGGCCTGACCGCCGGCCTGGCGGCCAAGCTGCCCACGGTGGACGCGACGGCCGTCATCGCCGACACCAACCGCAATGCCACCCACCTCGGCAGCGCCCCCGGCACCGTCGAGGCGTTCGCGACCGGGTTCACGTGGGACGGCGGCGACCAGGCGGTCGACTACTGGATCCCGCAGGGCGTCACGACCAGCGCCGACGCCTACGGCAACGGGCTCTACCCCTCGGGCGGCAGCAAGAAGGTCGTTCTCGTCTCCTGGTACTTCGAGACCGACCCCGACGGCGACGGCGTCGACGAGTACGCGGTCGACAAGGGCATCCGCCTCACGTTCGTCGACTACACCACCGCCTCCACGCCGACGTACCGGCACGTCCTCCTGGTCGAGCCGGTCAGGACCGGCAGCGGGGAGTACTCGTTCAACCCCATCCGCAAGCACGCCGGCGGCATCATGTGGTACGGCAACCTGCTCTATGTCGTCGACACCTACAAGGGGTTGAGGGTGTTCGACCTGAACACCCTGCTCACGGTCGCCACCGGTGTGGACGTGTGCGGTCTGCACACCGACGGGAACTACTACGGCTACGGGTACAAGTACGTCCTGCCGCAGAGCCACGCCTACGACAACGCGGGGAAGTACCTGCGCTGCACGACGATCGGGCTCGACCGCGCCAGCACCCCCGACAGCCTGGTGATCAGCGAGTACTCCACCTCCGGCACCGTCAGCTACACGGACGGCACCTTCAACGGCACGGGCGTCGCCACGACCACGCCCAAGGTGGTCCGCTGGAACCTCGACTACACCGACCGACTGCCGGCCTCGCTCACCGCGTCGGAGGCCGTCACCGTCGCCCAGCAGAAGATCCAGGGTGTCGTCTCGCGCGGCAGCAAGCACTACCTCTCGGTGAGCGCCGGACCGTCCACGAAGGGCGCGCTGCGCACCTTCAGCTCCGGTGCCTCGAGCGCGACGACGGTCTGCGACCTGGGCATCGGCTGCGAGGACCTCAGCTACCACAGCAGCGGCGCCTCCGGCTGGGCCTACAGCGAGTCCGTGATCTGGAACCTCAGCGAGTACGCGGGCAAGCGCTACGTCTACGCGGTCCACGCCGACGGCTCGTAACCGCCCGAGGGCCGCCCCGCGGCGCGTGCGGGATGTCCTTCCGCGCACGCCGTCGGGTGGCCTTCCTGTGTCCGTCGAAGGTCCTGAGGCGTGGTCCTGAGGCGCTCAGTTATCAATTAATTATGCAAATATCTTGACGCGGTGCGCCGTCGCTCCGAGACTGACCGGCGTGCGACTCACTGACGCGGTAGCAATCGGCTCCCGGCGGCGCCTGCGCCCCGCCGGCATCGCCTTCGGCGGCGACTACAACCCTGAGCAGTGGCCTGAGGAGGTGTGGTCCGAGGACGTCGCCCTGATGAAGGAGGCGGGCGTCACCATGGTGACGGCCGGCATCTTCTCCTGGGCGAAGGCCGAACCGAGACCGGGCGAGTACGACTTCGCCTGGTTCGACCGGGTCATGGACAACCTCGCCGGCGCCCAGGTGGCCGTCTGCCTGGCGACCATGACCGCCTCGCCGCCGCCCTGGCTCACCCGGCTGCACCCCGAGATCCTGCCGCGGACCGCCGACGGCCGGCTCATGTGGCCCGGCGGACGGCAGCACTACTGCCCCTCCAGCCCCGTCTACCGCCAGTACGCCACCCGCCTCGTCGAGCGGCTCGCCACCCGGTACGCCGACCACCCCGCGCTGGAGATGTGGCACATCGGCAACGAGTACGGCTGCCACACCCCCATGTGCTGGTGCGAGGAGTCCGCCGCCGACTTCCGGCGCTGGCTCCGCGACCGCTACGGCACCGTCGAGGCGCTCAACGACGCCTGGTCGACGGCGTTCTGGTCCCAGCGCTACGACACCTTCGACGAGGTCCTGCCGCCGCGCCTGGCGCCCACCTTCCCCAACCCCGCCCAGCACCTGGACTTCGCCCGCTTCAGCGACGACGCGCTGCTGCGGTGCTACCTCGCGGAGAAGGAGGTGCTGCGCCGGATCACCCCCGACGTCCCGGTGACCACCAACTTCATCGGCGTGCACAAGCCGGTCGACTCCTTCCGCTGGGCCGCCGAGGAGGACGTCGCCTCGGTCGACGTCTACCAGGACCCGCACAGCGACGACGCCCACATCGCGGCCGGTTTCGCCTTCGACGTCACCCGCTCCGCCCGCGACGGCGAGCCGTGGATGCTGATGGAGCAGGCGCCCGGTGCGGTCAACTGGCGCGACCGCAACGGCCCCAAGCCGCCGGGCAAAATGCGGCTGTGGAGCTGGCAGGCGGTGGCCCAGGGTGCGGACGCGGTGCTGTACTTCCAGTGGCGGCAGTCCCGGGGCGGGGCCGAGAAGTTCCACTCGGCGATGGTCCCGCACGGCGGCACCGAGACCCGTATCTTCCGCGAGGTGCGCGAACTGGGCCGGGAGCTGGCCTCGGTGCCGCGGATCGCCGGTTCGCGCTGCACCGCCGACGTCGCCCTGGTCATGGACTGGAACAGCTGGTGGGCGCTGGAACTCGACTCGCATCCGTCGACGGCGCTGGACCAGACGGCGATCAACCTCGCCCACTACCGGCCGCTGTTCGAGGCGGGCATCACCTGCGACGTCGTACCGCCCGACCGTGATCTGTCCGGCTACCGCCTGGTCGTCGTGCCCAGCCTCTACCTGCTGCGCGAGCCCGACGCCCGGCGGCTGACCGACTACGTACGCGACGGCGGGCACCTGCTCGTCTCGTTCTTCTCCGGCATCGTCGACGACTGCGACCGCGTCCACCTGGGCGGATACCCCGCGCCGCTGCGCGAGGCGCTGGGCGTGCGCGTCGAGGAGTTCTGGCCGCTGCCCGAGAACGGCACGGTGCGGGTACGGCTCGAGGACGGCACCGTCGCACACGCCGACCTGTGGTCGGAGGAGGTGGTGGCCGAAGGCGCGCGGACCGCCGCCACGTTCGACTCCGGCCCCCTGGCCGGGCGGCCCGCCGTCACCCGCAACCGGTGCGGCGCGGGCAGCGCGTGGTACGTCGCCACGCGCCTGGAGCCGCGGGCCATGCGCGCGGTGACGGACGAGGTGTGCCGTGCCGCCGGCGTCGGCCCGGTGCTCCCCGGGCTTCCCGCCCAGGTCCAGGCGACCGTCCGCGAGGGCGACGGCGGCCGGTTCCTCTTCCTCCTCAACCACGGTGCAGAGCCCGCTGAGGTCGGCCTGCCGGAGCCGATGACCGACCTCCTCGCCCACGGGACGGCCCCCTCGGACCGGATCACCCTGCCCGGGGCCGGAGCAGCCGTCCTGACCACGCCGTGAAGCAGGGGACACACATGGACACACGAAGCAGGCGCCCACGCACCCCGGCATCCGGGTCGACCTGCAGATCATCCCGGCCGACGTCCAGGGTGGCTACCAGAAGATGTACTCCGCGCCGAACGCCGGGGACGCGCCGGACCTGGCCCCGGTGGAGTACTACGAACTGCCCGCCTTCATGCCGGTCAACGGCCTGACCGACCTGAGCGCGTACGGCCCGACGCGCTGAGCGGCAGCTATGTGTCCTGGCAGTGGAACCAGGGCGTCTTCGGTGGCCGCGTCTACACCGTCCCGCAGGCCTCCGGACCGATGGGCCTGTTCTGCCGCGCCGACCTCTTCGCGAAGTGGGGCATCGACGTGCCCACCACCTGGACGGAGTTCGAGCAGGCCGCCCGCGTCGTCAAGGCCCGCGCCGAAGGGGTCCGGATGTGCGCCTTCGCACCCACCCGGCCGGCCTGGTGCGCCGCGATGTGCCGACAGCGCGGCGCACGGTGGGTCCGCACCGAGGGCGGCAGCTGGATCATCGACATGGACGATCGGCATCTTCTGGAAGTGGACCCTCGACAGCATCCTGTACGCGGGCGTGCGCGGCGCGCTCGCGACGCTGCTCGCCGGCGCGGCGGGGTTCGCGCTCGCCGTCTACCGCTTCCGCGGACGTGAGGCCGTCTTCGAGCACACCGTTTGAAAAATCGACCGTCTTCCGTTGAACCATGGCCGGAAACGTTCAGGGAAAAACCCGGAACGGCCCATGTGCAGGTTTTCACCGACCTCGCCGTGATACCTCTGGGTGAGTCGCGGACAAAGCTCCCGGAGGTATGTCAGTTGTCGTTCACCGCGGGATCGGGTCACCAGTGTCTTCGCGTCCTCACATACAGGAGTGATGAGTCGGAAATCGCCGAACGGGCTGGTGGAAAAGGCAGAAACCTCCACGCCCTGACGATGTCCGGGTTTCACGTACCGGCATGGTCGGTGATCGGTGCGGACGTCTTCGCCGAATTCTGCCGCGACACCGGACTGGAGCGGCGTCTGGCGGAGCTGTCGGCAGCGGGCCGGGACCAAGGCGGCGAGAGCGCGGCCCGGGAGACCGCCGCCGGGATCGCTGCTCTGATCGAGGCGGCGCCCCTCGGCGAGCGCGTCGCGGCGGCCGTGGCCCTGGCCTACCGGCAGGCCGGCGGCGGCCTGGTGGCCGTGCGCTCCTCCGGCGCCCAGGAGGACGGCGCGCGGCACTCGTTCGCCGGACAGTTCGACAGCTTCCTCAACGTCCGAGGTCTCGACCAGGTCACCGCCCATGTCCGCCGGTGCTGGGCGTCGGGTTTCTCGGAGCGGTCCCTGTACTACCGCGCCCGGCACGGACTGCCGCCGGACACGGCCGGCCTCGCGGTCGTCGTCCAGCGGATGGTGCCGGCCGAGCGCAGCGGCGTGCTGTTCACGGCCGAGCCTGCGACCGGCCGCACCGACCGCCATGTGGTCAGCGCAGTGCACGGACTGGGGGAGGGGCTGGTGTCCGGTGCGGTCGACGCCGACACCGTCGTCCTGGACGCCGTCACCGGCGAGCCGCTGAGCACGGTGATCGGCGAGAAGCGGGAGCGCTACGACGCCGGTTCCGGCCCCGGCTGCGTGGTGTCACCGGTGGCCGCCGAGGACCGCGGGAGGCTGTCGCTGACCTCCGCGGAGCTGGCCCGGCTGCACCAGGCCGGGGTCCGCGTCACGGAACACTTCGGGTGCCCGCAGGACATCGAGTGGGCGATCGCCGGCGACACCCTGTGGATCCTGCAGAGCCGGCCGGTCACCGCCCTCGGGCGCGGGGCCCGCCCGGCGGAACCCGAGGGGGAGGTGCGACTGTGGGACAACTCCAACATCATCGAGAGCTTCGGCGGCGTCGTCTCCCCCCTCACCCACAGCTTCGCCGCCGACACCTACGCAAAGGTCTACGAGAGCTACGCCCGCGCGCTCGGCGTCCGGGGACGCCGGCTGCGCGAGGTCCAGGAGTGGACCCCGCACCTGCTCGGCCACATCCACGGACGGGCCTACTACAACCTGTACCACTGGTATCGCATGGTGCGTCTGGCCCCGTTCTACCGGCTCAACCGCCGTGTGCTGGAGAAATCGCTGGGTGTCGCCGAGAGTATTTCCGACGAGTGTGCCGATTCACTCCACCCCTTCACGCCCCGGCCGGGACCGCTCGGCGGCCTTTCACGATTCACCCGCACATTGATCTTCACCGGACGGTTTCTGACCGTCCGGAAATCCGTGGCCGCCTTCCACCGGTATTTCCACCGGGTGTACGAGGAATTCAACGACATCGACTACGACGCCCTGCCCGGTGACGAGATCCACCGGCGTTTTCGCAGGCTGCAGCGGGAACTCATCGAGAAATGGGGCCCGATGCAGGTGCTGGACGCCACGATCCTGCTGTCGGTCGGCGTGCTGGCTCTGCTCACGCGCAGGTGGCTGCCGGGCGCCCCCGACTGGTTCACCTGGGCGGCCGCCGCCCCGGCCGGGCCGCTGGAGTCCGCCGAGCCGGCGCGGGCGCTGGCCGAACTCGCGGCGCGGGTGCGGGCCGATGAGGAGGTGCGGGAACTGCTGGACCGCACCGCCGACGCCGACGCGTACGCAGCGCTGCGTGAGGGCGGCCACCTGGATGTCCTCGCCGCCGTCGACGCGTACGTGGCCGACTACGGATACCGCAGCCCCGACGAGCTCAAGCTGGAGGCACCGGACCTGTGGGAGAACCCCGCGGGGATGTTCACCCTGCTGCGCGAGGCACTCCAGGACACCGCGCGGGACCGCGGGGGCGGTGGCGACGAGGCGGACGCCTACCTCGACCGGCATCTGCGGGGCCCGCGCCGCTGGGTGTACGAGCGGGTGCGGCGCAAGGCCGGGGACGCGCTCGCCGACCGCGAGCGGCTGCGGTTCTGCCGCACCCGGGCGTTCGGCACCGCCAAGCGGATGCTGCGGGCCATGGGCCGCGACCTGGCCCGCATCGGAGCCCTCGACTCCGGGCGTGATGTCTTCATGCTGAAGCTGGAGGAGGTGCGGGGCGCCTACGAGGGCCAGATCGCCCATACCGAGCTGAGGGAACTCGCCGTACTGCGCCGCGGGCGACTGGCCGCGGACGCCCTGCTGCGCGCACCGTCCCGCTTCACCACCCGCGGCGCCCCGTACTGGTCGGGCAACCTGGAGCGGGCCGGCTGGACCACCGAGGCCACCGCCCGCAGCGGCGTCAGGGAGCTGCGCGGTACCCCGTGCTGCCCCGGTGTCGCCGAGGGGAGGGCGGTGGTCACCGACAGCCCGTGCCGGATCGGCGGCCGGATCCTCGTCACCTACCGCACCGATCCCGGCTGGGTGCCCGCGCTGGCCTCGGCCGCCGCCGTGCTCGTCGAACGCGGCAGCCCGCTCACCCACGTCGCGGTCGTGGCACGGGAGTTGGGCGTCCCGACGGTGGTCCAGGTCAAGGACGCCACCACCGAGATCCGCACCGGCAGCCGGCTGCGCGTCGACGGCGCCGCGGGAACGGTCACCGTACTGGCCGACCCGCCCGCCCAGGACCACCGCGGCGAGGACCCGCCCGCCGAGGCCCCGTCCGGCGACCACCCGCCCGCCGGCGAACCGCCCCCGGACGGCCCCGCCGCGCCCCCGGAGACCACTTCGAGGACGGAGACACATCCGTGAGCCTCACCGACGAACGGCTCCACGACCTGCTCGACAAGTCCCTCGCCGCACTGCCCCGGACCGCCACCGCCGACTGCGCCGTGGTGCTCGAAGGCTCCCTCGCGGAAGGTTTCGGCAACTCCTCCTCCGACATCGACATCCTGATCGTCCGCCGCGGCGAGGAGAACCTTCCGACCATGCCCTCCGTGCTCTTCGTCGACGGCCGCAGGGTGGAGATCCGCACCCGTTCCGTGCGCCAGCTCACGGAGCAGTTCTCCGCACTGCGCGCACGGGCCCGTCGCCCCGGCACACTCTCCGAGGATCTGCTCAACCGCTGCCAGCGGCTGCTGCACAGCCGCCCGCTGCGCGGCCACGCCCTGGCAGGCGAGGCCGTGGCACTCATGTCGCGCGAACGGTTCTCCCGCATCGCCGCCGACTGGTGGGCGTACCGGGCCCGCCAGTCGTTCCGGCACGCGGTGGCGCTGCTCTGCCTCGGTGCGACGGACGAGGCCGCGGACTGGAGCGGCGCCGCACTCGTCCAGACGGTCAAGGCGTGGGCGGCCGGTCAGGGCGAAACCTACCTGGAGCCCAAGTGGCTGCCCCTGCAACTGGATCGCGTCGGCCGACCCGACGTGCGCGACCGGTACGAGGAGCTGCGGTCCCCGTGCGGCACCCCGGCCTCCGCCCGCACCCACCTGACCGCGTGCCTCGCCTTCGCCGCCGGCCTCGGACTGACCGGGGTCACGGCCGACCCCGGCCGGCTCACCGTCGAACGGGTCACCGGGGTGACGACCTGGCAGACCGGCGAACGCGTCCACGTCATCCGCCGGCGCCGCGAGGTGTTCGCACTCGGGAGGCGCGCGGGAGCCGTCTGGCGGTCGCTCGTCCCGGGCCGCACCCTGCCCCAGGCCCTCACCGCGGCCGAGGACGCCCACGGCGCCGAACCGGGGCCGGTTCTGGCCGCGTTCTGGCGCTACGGGCTGATCCGGCTGGCCTGGAAGGGCGCCGGCACCGTCACCGCATGCCTGCCGCTCGCCGCCCCGCCCGGCCCTGTCACGCCGCCCCCCTCCACCGCACGGCCGCTGCTGTCGGTGCACGGAGCGGCCGTCAGCGGCCCCGACGGCATCGACCTCCTGCCGCTGCCCGCCGACCGGTTCGCCGCCGCGACCATGGCCCTGGTGTGGTCCAACGTGGTGGCCGAGAACGCCGTCGAGGACCTGACCGGCGCCCTCGGCCGCGGCCAGTGGCGGGTCGCCGAGCTCACCGCCCGCCGGGCCGTGCACGCGGCGCTGCGCGGCCTCTTCAGCGCATACGGCGTCCACCCGCTGCCCGCCGACTGCGACCTGGTGCACCGCATGGACCTGCTGCCGCCGGACACCGAGCCGATCCGCGCACACGCACGGGAACTGCTCGGCCGTACCGTCGACTCGGCCGAGTACGGCGAAGCCGGCCTCGCGGACCTGCGCGCCTTCCTCACCGAGGTCCGCCGCGCCGCCGGCGCCGACGCCTTCCCCTCCTCCTTCGACTCCGCCGGTGCCTGGCGGGCCACATTGGAGCTCGGCCACGACTGGCTGCGCATCGGAGCCCACGTCGACGCGGAACTGCCCATCGAGGAGGCCCGCGACCTGCTCGCGAGCCACGGCGCGCAGCCGCACCAGAGCTGATGACCCCCACATCGGAGGACCGACCGATGGCCCACCCGATGACGGTACTGGTGACCGGCGCCGGCGGTCTGCTGGGCGCTGAGGTGACCGCCCGGCTCACCGCCGCCGGCCACAGGGTGCTGGCGCTGCTGCACGGCACGGGCGACATCGTCCGCAACGACGGCACCCGACTCACCCCCTGGCCCGGCACCCTCGTCCCCGTCACCGGCGACGTCACCCGACCCGGCCTCGGCCTGACCGCCGCCGAGGGGCACCTCGCCCGCACGGCCGACCGGATCGTGCACTGCGCCGCCGTCACCGACTTCGGACTGCCCGAGGAGCGCTACGACAGCGTCAACGTCCACGGCACCCGGCACGTCCTGGACCTCGCCCTGGCCGGCCGCACCCCGCTCGTGCACCTCAGCACCGCCTACGTCTGCGGAGAGCGCGACGGCACCGTGCGCGAGGACGAACTCGACACCGGCGGGCGTCCCGGCAACGGCTACGAGCGCAGCAAACTGACCGCGGAGACCCTGGTCCACGAGGCCGCCGCCGACGGCCTGCCGGTCACGGTGGTCCGCCCGAGCATCATCACCGGCGCCGCCCGCACCGGTCGCATCCGCGACTTCAAGACCGTCTATCCGGTACTCAAGGTCTTCACCAGCGGCCTGGTGCGCAGCGCCCCCGGCCACTACGACGCCGTACTCGACCTGGTCCCGGTCGACCACGTCGCCGACCTGGTGGCCGAGGCCGCCCTCCGCTTCACCGACGCCCGGGGCCACACCCTGCACGCGGTCGGCCACGAGCTGACGCTGCGGGACTTCTCCGACGTCCTCGCCGAGTACCCGTCCCTGCGGGTGCCGAGGTTCGTCCCCCCGTCCGCGTTCTCCGCCTCGGCCCTGTGCGGCCGCGAACGCCGCTACCACGACCGGGTCATCTCCCTCTACGCCCCCTACTTCCGCCGGCGCGTCCACTTCGACACCGCGCGGGCCGCCGCCTTCAGCGGCCGGCCGGCGCCCACCCACGGCCGTACCTATCTGCGCCGCCTCCTCGACCACTGCCTCAAGGCCGGCTACCTGGGCGGGCCCCCGCCGCCCCGGGTACTGGCCGCCCGCCGAACCCACGGGAGCACCCAGTGATCAGCCACCCCGCCGGCCCCGAGCCCGCGCAGCCGCGGCACGGCATCGCGGTCTCGCCGCTGCTCACCTGCGACCCCGCCAAGCAGCGCCTGTACGGTGCGGACACCTACTTCCAGGAGGGCCACGAACACCTCGCCGCCCTCACCGGCGACGTCTCCGGCTTCGCCCACCACCACGCCACGCTGCTGCTGAAGCCGGACGCGGTGGTGGCCCGCAGGCTGGAGACGGCCGTGCGGTGGCTGTCCGAACAGGGCTTCCGGATCGTCGGCGCGGCGATCACCCGGCTGACACGCACCATGATCCGCGCCCTGTGGTACTTCCAGTGGAACCTGGCCACCCCCTGCCGCAGACGGCTCGCCGCGCTGTTCCTGGAGGACGCCGACGCCCTCGTCCTCGTCGTCCGCCCGGACCACGCCCTCGACGTGCCGTCCTCGGTGGAACTCACCCGTCTCAAGGGCCCCACCGACCCGGACGCCCGGACCCCCGGCCAGCTCCGCCACCGCCTGGGCCGCTACAGCTACCTGCTCAACCTGGTCCACACACCCGACGAACCCGCCGACGTCATGCGGGAGACGGCCGTCCACTTCGGCGAGGCCGAGCGCGACCGCCTCCTGCGGTCCGCGCTCGCGGGCGAGGACCGCACCCGGCACGCCCTGGAACTGGCCGACCGGCTGTACGCGGCCACCGAGCCACGCGCACTCGACTTCGAACCCGCCGTCGAACGGCTGCGCACGGCCCTCTCCCGCCACCTCGGCCCCCGGCCGGCCGCCGACCCGCGCCGACTCCTGGAGGCGGCCTGGCACCACGGAGCCGACCTCGACCCGTGGGACACCGTCATCGTCGGCTCGCGGGTGCTGCCCATGCGCCGACCGGGCCGTGCCCCGGTGCTGGACGGCGCCGACGCCGGGACCTGGCGCCGCCATCTGGCCGCCCTGCGCACCACCACGACCCCCATGTCCTGAACGAGGAGCAGCCCATGCAGTTCGCCCGGACACTCCCCAGGAACCTCGTGCACCGGGCCGCGATCGCCGAGGTCTTCCTGACCGACGCGGAACGCCGCGGTGAGGACGAGATACTGCTCGCCGCACAGCTTCCCCGTTGCCACGCCTTCTACGGCGACACACTCACGCCCCGCGGGCACCACGACCCCCTCCTGCTGCTGGAGGCCTGCCGGCAGGCCATCTTCGTGGTGGCCCACCGCTGGTTCGGCGTACCGCCGGACCACCGGTTCCTGCTGCGCACGGTCGAGTTCGAGGTGCCCGACCCGGACGCACTGGCCACCCGCGACACCCCCACCGAGATCGTCGTCGGCGCCCGGATCGCGCACCGGTACCGCGACCGGTCCGGGATCACGGGGCTGCGGCTGGACTTCACCGCGACCGTGGACGGCGAGGAGGCGATGTCCGCCCGCATCGCCTACGCGTGGATGCGCCCGGAGGACTACGGGCGGCTGCGGTCACGGCAGCGTCGTGCGCTCGGCCTCTTCGAGCCCCCCGTCGCCCCGGACGGGCCACGTGTCCATCCCGCCCTGGTCGGCCGCCGCGACCCCGCCAACACGGTCGTCTCGCCCCCGCACATCACGGGCGACGGCCGCAGCACGGCCCGCGTGGTCGCCCCCGCCACACACCCGACGCTGTACGACCACCGGGTCGACCATGTGCCCGGCATGCTGGAGCTGGAGGCGTGCCGGCAACTCGCGCTCACCGCCGCGGTGGCCGCCGGCACCCTGCGCACCCCCACGGCGCTGCCGACCGCCCTGTCCGCGCGGTTCCGGCGTTTCGCCGAGATGGACCCGCCCCTTCAGTGTGTCGCCACCCCGGTTCCGTCCCGTGCGGACGTGGAGTGCGCCCTGCACCAGCTCGGCACCACCGTCGCCGAGGCCCGGATCGCCTTCGCCCACGGCGGCCCGGCCCGGCTCCTGGCGGGCGCCGGCCAGGGCCACGCACCCGGGACCGGGGGGACGCCGCGATGACCACCGTCACCGCACCCCGGGTTCCCGCCCGGCTGGCCCGCTTCGTGCTGCGCATGTTCCGGCCCCAGCTCTACGTCACCTACGGAACGCTGTGGGTCCTCGCCCTGGAGTCCACCGCGGTGACACTGACCGGAACGCCCTGGCGGCCGACCGGAGCCACCTGGACACGCGTGGCCAGCGTCGTCCTCGCGCTGCTCTTCCTGCGCATGCTCGACGAGCAGAAGGACCTCGACCACGACCGCGTCCACCACCCGGACCGCCCGCTGGTCACCGGCGCGATCACCGCCGTCGAGCTGCGCGGTGCCATGGCCGTCCTGACGGCCGTCGTCGCCTGCCTGAACGCCGCGCGGTCGCCGGCCGCGGCCCTGCTGATCCTCGCGGCTCTCGGCTACGCGACCCTGCTCGCCCCGCTGGAACGCATGTCGGCGACCGTACGCGACCGGCAGTTGCTCAACCTCGCCGTCACCTGCCCCGTGCAGGTGCTGCTCGGCGTCTATGTGTACGGATCGCTGGCCGCCGACGGGACCCTCGCCGCCGACCGGCGCGGCGCGGTCCTGCTCGCGTTGTGCGCCTGCGTCTTCCTGCACTTCGAGTTCGCCCGCAAGACCGCCTGGCGGCCAGCGCCCGGTGCGCGCCTGTACTCGGCCGATCTCGGCCCGCGGCGCTGCGCGATGGTCACCTCGGCCTGGGCGGCGGGGGCGGTCGGCTGCCAGCTCGTGCTGTTCCTTCCGGACGGAGCGGCCGGGCTGCTGCCCTGCCTGACGGCGGCTCTGCCCGCCTGGGGCCTGCGCCGGTTCCTGCGGGCGCGACGCGGCCCCTGGCCGCTGCCGGCCGCGACCGGCTTCGTCGCCTGCACCTACCTCACCCTGATCGTGCGGGCGTCGGTACCGAGGTGACCACCGAGCGACCGCGACGGCCACCGAACGGCCCGCGAACGGCGTCACGGCGACGAGCGGCAGGCCGTACAACCATCATTGAGGTGGGTGTGTCCTACCCCATGGAGTGTCGAGCCCGACGGACTCACTCATCCCATTCACCAAGATGGGAGCGCACCTCATGAACCTCGTGAACCACTTCATGAACGTCGTCAACCACTTCTCGAAGCGCATGGCCGTCTGCGGCGCGGCCGCCGTGCTCGCCACCGGGGGAGTC
Organism: Streptomyces sp. MK7; assembly: GCF_032658145.1. NCBI lineage: Bacteria > Bacillati > Actinomycetota > Actinomycetes > Kitasatosporales > Streptomycetaceae > Streptomyces > Streptomyces sp. MK7. Next base: position 18,619 of record NZ_JAVACL010000056.1, on the reverse strand, counting down.
ACCTGGGGAGCCGTCCAGGCCGACGCGTCCACCGGGCCGCGGACCTGCGCGACCGGCGACCTCTATCTGTCCATGGGACGCAAGGAGGCGGCGGCCGGTTCGCTGTACTGGCCCGTCCGGATGACCAACACCAGCACCAGCACGTGCGCGCTGCGCGGCTACCCCGGAGTGAGTGTGCTGAACACCTCCCACCGGCAGATAGGTGCCGCCGCCTCCCGGACGGGTGCGAAGTACGGCAGGGTCGATGTCGCTCCGGGCCGGACGGTCACGGCGGTCGTCCGCACCGCGAACGGCCCCGTCGGCGGGCCCTGCAACCCCACCGGGACGTATTTGCGAATCTACCCGCCGGCCTCCTACGAGGCGGTTCTCGTGCCCGCTGCGCTGCGTACCTGCTCGGGCGTGTTCAGCGTCGGCCCCGTGACGGCTCGCACCGCCTTCTGACCGCGTGCGGGGCCGCCCTTCACGTGTACGCCTCGTAGCCCTCCTCCTCGAGCCGGTCGGCGAGTTCGGGCCCGCCGGAGTCCGCGATGCGGCCGTCGGCGAAGACGTGGACGTGGTCCGGATGGACGTAGCGCAGGATGCGTGTGTAATGGGTGATCAGCAGGGTGGCCACCGTTCCGGTGGCCCGCACCCGGTTGACGCCCGCGGAGACGACGCGCAGCGCGTCGATGTCCAGACCGGAGTCGGTCTCGTCGAGGATGGCGATCTTCGGTTCGAGCAGTTCGAGCTGGAGGATCTCGTGGCGCTTCTTCTCACCGCCGGAGAAGCCCTCGTTCACGTTGCGCTCGGCGAAGGCCGGGTCGATCTGCAACCGCTCCATGGCCTCGCGGACCTCCTTCACCCAGGTGCGCAGCCTGGGTGCCTCACCGCGGACGGCGGTGACGGCCGAGCGCAGGAAGTTGGACATGGAGACGCCGGGAACCTCGACGGGATACTGCATGGCGAGGAACATCCCGGCCCGGGCCCGTTGGTCGACCTTCATCGCCAGCACGTCCTCGCCGTCCAGCGTGACCGAGCCCGAGGTGACGTGGTACTTGGGGTGCCCGGCGAGGGCATAGGCGAGGGTGGTCTTGCCGGAGCCGTTGGGACCCATGATGGCGTGGGTCTCGCCCTGGCGCACGTTCAGGTCGACGCCGTGCAGGATCTCGCGCGGTCCGGCGTCGGTGAGGACCGAACAGCGCAGGTCGCGGATGTCGAGGGTGGCCATGGGCGCTTCACCTCACCTTCTCGCGGCACGGGCGGCACATGTGCCACACGCTGGTGATGCCCGGCGTGCCCCGCGCTCACCCACGCCGGTCGGCACCCGTGCGGCACCGGGGCCCGCGGTACGGCGCCCGGGCGGGCGTCTCGGCAGGTCAGGACACGGCTACGCGCGGGACCACGATGAAGAACCTGTGACGGCGGCACCCCGCGGTCGTCCGGCGTGCTCCACCAGCGGACGCGATCGGTGCCGGCGAGGTCGACGACGCTGACGGCGATGTGGCCGACGTTGATCTCGACGCCCAGCCCCGCCCGGCCCGTCCGGGCCACCTCGAGGACCGTGCCGGGGCGCCCCGCCTGCCGGCTGCTCGTCCTGCCGGACTCGGTGACAAAGCCGCACTCCGGCAGCTGCTCGACCAGGGACGACACCGCGGCCCGGGTCAGACCGACCCGGGTGGCGAACCGGGCCCGGGTCACCTCGCCCGCGTCGTGCACCGTCCGCAGGGCCGCCTCCCCGCTGGGCGGCGCGGCCTGCGGCCTGCGGCGCGGCCGGCGCCGTCGTCAGGGAGGTCCTCGCCGATCCCCGGCCCATGCCGAGCGCGCCGGGACCTGATTGCTCAGGCCCCGGCGCGCCTCGTCAGGGGTCGATGATCACCTGGGGGTGTGGGCCGGTCACTTGACGGAGCCGCCGGTGATGCCCGCGGCGATGTACTTCTGGGCGAGCACGAGCAGGATCGCCGCCGGCACCGCGGACAGCACGGAGGCGGCCATCACCGAGCCCCAGTCGCCGACGTGCGCCCCGATGTACTGGTAGATGCCGAGCGTGACCGGCTTGACATCGTCGGTCGTGTTCAGGGTGAGCGCGAACATGAAGTCGCTCCAGGAGAACAGGAACGCGAACAGGCCGGAGGTGATCAGCGAGTTGCGGCTCATCGGCAGCACCACCCGGACGAACGTACGCACCGGCCCGGCACCGTCCATCTGCGCCGCCTCGATCACCTCGCCCGGGATCGACACCATGAAGGACCGCATCAGCACGATGGAGAACGGAATGCCGAGCGAGGCGTCCGCCAGCATCAGGCCGAAGTAGGAGTTGACCAGTCCCAGGTCGACGTACGTGTTGTAGAGCGCGTTGGCGATGACGATCCCGGGCACCATCTGGGTGATCAGCGTGCCGAACACGATCGTCCGCGAGCCGCGCAGCCCGAACCGGGCCAGCCCGTACGCCGCGGGGGCCGCGATCGCCAGACAGATGACGACCGCGCCGAGCGAGACGGCCAGCGAGGTCAGCAGGTGACCGCCCTGGTCGTCCAGGGCCTTGGAGAAGCCGGACAGGTCCAGGCCGCCCGGCACCGGGTCGACCTGGAGCAGACCCGACTCCGGCTGGAGAGCGGTGTTGAGCATCCAGTACAGCGGGAAGAGCATGACGCACAGGATGAGCACGCCGGCGAGGGTCGAACCCCAGCGGCGCCTGGATGTCGTGGGCGTGGGCGTGGGCGAGGCCATGGACGTCACTTCCCCTCGGTGCGGTTGGCCCGCAGATAGAACACCGCGAACACCGCGGAGACCAGGATGAGTACGTTGCCGACGACCGCGCCGGCCCCGAAGTCCAGCTGCACGAACGAGTTCTGGTAGGTGAGCGTGCCCAGGGTCTGGGTGGCGTCGGCCGGGCCGCCGTCGGTGAGGGCGAGGATCAGGTCGAGGATCTTCACGGTCGACATGAAGCCGAGCACCAGGACGACCGTGATCACCGGCCTGAGCATCGGCAGGGTGACGGAGCGGAAGGACCGCCAGGCCGAGGCGCCGTCCAGGGAGGCCGCCTCGTAGAGCTCCTTGGGGATCTCCTGGAGACCGCCGTAGAGGATGACCATGTTGAACGGGATGCCGATCCAGATGTTGACCAGGATCACCGACAGCAGGGCCATGCCGGGGCTGGTCAGCCACGGGGTGTGCCCGCCCAGGCCGATCGCGTCCAGGAACGAGTTCAGCACGCCCGTGTCCTGGTCGAGGATGCGCCGCCACACGATGCCGGACACCACCATGGGCACCAGCCAGGGCAGCAGGATCAACGACCGCAGCACGCCGTTGAGAGGGAACCGGCGGCTGAAGAACACCGCGAGGGCCAGGCCGATGCAGAACTGCCCGAGCAGCGACCCGGCGGTGAACACCAGCGTGTGCCACAGCGCCTTGCCGAACAGGGCGTCCTGGAAGACCTTCGACCAGTTGTCGAGGCCGTTGAAGGGGGCATCGCCGGTGAAGAAGGTCTGCGGCGTGTAGTGCTGGAAGCTCATCACGACGTTGCGGACGAGCGGGTAGCCGAAGAACAGCAGCATGAAGACGACCGCGGGGGCGACGAACCCCCACTGCGCGAGGCGGCGCCGCAGCCGGAGCCGTCGCGGATCCGAGGCGCCGGCGGTCTGCCGCGCCGCCGAGGGCGCGGGGACGGTGACGGTGGACGTGGTCATGGACGCGTACCTCAGTTCCCGCTGGTGGCCCGCTGCTGGGCGCGCTTCAGGGCGGACGTGCTGGACTCGCCGGTCAGGGCCGACTGGAAGGCGCTCTGCAGGGCCGGCGACACGCTCGACCATCCGGCGCCCACCTCGGCCGTACGGGAGCGGGCAGCGGCGACCTGGTCGGCGAGGGCGTCCAGCTCGGGCACCCGCTTGCGCCACTGTGCGGCGGCCTTCTCGTTGGCCGGGACCATCCAGCTGTTGAGCGCGTAGGTCAGCTGCTCCTTCTCACTGGACAGGCAGGCGACGATCCGCCCCGCCGTCTTCTCCCGCGCCCTGTCCCCGGTGCTGGGCACGGTCAGTACCGCACCGCCGAGGGGGCCCACGGACTTGTCCCCGGCCTTCGGCACCGGGATCCGCGCGATGCCCCAGTGCAGCGACTTCTTGGTGTCGAGCGTCTCGACCTGCCACGGGCCGTTGATCATCATCGCGGCGTTGCCCGCCATGAACTGGTCGTTGACGTCCGCCTGGGTCCAGCTGACCGTCGACTTCGACAGCGAGTGGTCCTTCAGCAGGGACTTCCAGAAGTCCAGGGCCTCGACCACCCGGGGTCCGTCGAGCCGTCTCTCGTCGCCGCCGTTGGACCACATGAACGGCGTGAACTGGAAGACGCCGTCCTCGGCGCCCCCCGCGCTGAGCGCCAGGCCGTACTGCTTGCCGTGGGTGAGCCTGCGCGCACTCTCGCGCAGCTCGTCCCAGGTGGTGGGGACCTTCAGCCCCGCCCTGGCGAGGATGTCCTTGTTGTAGAACAGGGCGAGCGTGTTCACCGATCGGGCCGCGCCGTAGTACGTCCCCTTGTAGGAGCCGAAGTTCACGATGCCCTGGGGGATGTCGCCGGTGCCCAGGCCCAGCGTCCTGAGGTCGATCAGCCCGCCGGCCTCGGCGAACGTCGGCATCTCCGAGGCGTCGAACTGCACGATGTCCGGCAGCGACTTCGAGGACGCCATGCGCAGCGCCTTGTTCATCACCTGCGCGGCCGGGACGCTCTGCTGCTCGATCGTGACGCCGAGCTGCTTGCCGCACCGGGCCATCGCCTCGGCGTCCCAGCGGTGGTAGGTCTCGTCGGTCGAGGAGTTCAGCACGGTGTACGTGTCGCCGTCGGGCTGCCGTCCGCATCCGGTCAGGGCCGCCCCGGCGATCAGGACGGAGACGACGGCGAGCGGTACCACGGCCCGGCGGGAGCGTCCGCCGCGGCACGCGGTGGCCGGATCCCGTCCCTGCCGGCCGACGGTCCACGACGTGAACCGGTACCGGGTGGTGGCGTTGAAGCGCTTCGACATCCTGCGGCCCTTGCTGTCGTATCGCCCGGCGGTCAGCCGGTGCCTTTGTTTGCTGGGATGACTAATACGGCAATCCCTCGCGTCGCGCTAGACCCGAACCCGTGTCGGCTCGCACAGGTCCGAAGTGCGACTCCGTGTTTGTCAGGAGAAATCTGCTGGTCAGAAGGGCGATCGTGGCTCAGCGTGCCTTCGTCCGTCATTTGTTCTGTGTACGATCAAAGTCCGGGAGACAGCCTCCGAGGTCCCCGCCGAACAGCCCCGCTCCCCCGAGGAAGACCATGAAGTTCACCAACGGGTTCTGGCGCATCCGCGACGGCGTCCAGCTCGCGTACGCCACCGAGGTACGTGATCTGCGCGTAGCGTCGAAGCGCTTCACCACCTGGGCCGCCGCACAGAAGGTGAGCCGCAGAGGGGACACGCTCAACGCGCCGCTGCTCACCGTCGACTGCTTCTCACCCGCCGAGGGCGTCATCGGTGTGCGCGTCACCCATCACGCCGGCCGCCGGCACCCGGGCCCGGACTTCGCCCTCGCGGCCGAGCCCGGCGGGGCGGGCGAGGTGCGCCAGGAGGGCACCGTCACCGAGCTGGTCAGCGGCCCGCTGACCCTGCGCCTGGACCGGGCCGCCCCCTGGACCCTGACCTTCCACGACGCCGACGGGCGGAAGCTGACCCGGGCCGGCCGCAAGGGCACCGCCTTCGCCACCACCGACGACGGCGCCCACCACATCCTCACCCAGCTCGCGCTCGGCGTCGGCGAGCAGGTCTACGGACTCGGCGAGCGCTTCACCCCGTTCGTCAAGAACGGCCAGGTGATCGACGTCTGGCAGGCCGACGGCGGCACCAGCAGCGAGCAGGCGTACAAGAACATCCCCTTCTACCTGTCCTCGCGCGGCTACGGCGTCTTCGTCAACCACCCCGGCGCGGTCTCCTTCGAGGTCGGCTCCGAGTCCGTCGGCCAGGTGCAGTTCAGCGTCGAGGACCAGACGATGGAGTACTACGTCGTCGCCGGCCCCACCCCCAAGGACGTCCTCACCCGCTACACCGCCCTGACCGGCCGCCCGGCCCTGCCGCCCGCCTGGTCCTTCGGCCTGTGGCTGACCACCTCCTTCACCACCGACTACGACGAGCGGACGGTCATGTCCTTCGTCGACGGCATGGCCGAGCGCGGCATCCCGCTGTCCGTCTTCCACTTCGACTGCTTCTGGATGCGCGAGTACCAGTGGTGCGACTTCGAGTGGGACCCCGAGGTCTTCCCCGACCCGGAGGGGATGCTCGCCCGGCTGAAGGCCAAGGGCCTGAAGGTCAGCGCCTGGATCAACCCCTACATCGCGCAGAAGTCCCCGCTGTTCGAGGAGGCCGCCGAGCTCGGGCACCTGGTGCGCCGGCCGAACGGCGACGTGTGGCAGTGGGACCTGTGGCAGGCCGGCATGGGGCTGGTCGACTTCACCAGCGCCGACGCCCGGGCCTGGTTCCAGTCCAAGCTGAAGCCGCTGCTCGACCAGGGCGTGGACTGCTTCAAGACGGACTTCGGCGAGCGCATCCCAACCGACGTGGTCTGGCACGACGGCTCCGACCCGGAGCGGATGCACAACTACTACACCCACCTGTACAACCAGACGGTCTTCGAACTCCTGGAGAAGGAGCGCGGCCAGGGCGAGGCCGTGCTCTTCGCCCGCTCCGCGACGGCGGGAGGCCAGCAGTACCCCGTGCACTGGGGCGGCGACTGCTGGTCGTCCTTCGAGGCCATGGCCGAGTCGCTCAGGGGCGGCCTGTCCCTGTCCCTGAGCGGCTTCGGCTTCTGGAGCCACGACATCGGGGGCTTCGAGGGCACGCCCGACCCGGCGGTCTTCAAGCGCTGGCTGGCCTTCGGCCTGCTGTCCTCCCACAGCCGCCTGCACGGCTCGACCTCCTACCGGGTGCCGTGGGAGTTCGGTGACGAGGCCGTCGACGTCGCCCGCCGGTTCACCCTGCTCAAGCACCGTCTGATGCCCTATCTGTACGGTGCCGCCGTCGAGGCCCACCGCACCGGCGTACCGGTGATGCGGCCCATGGTCCTGGAGTTCCCGCACGACCCGGCGTGCCGCCCGCTGGACCGTCAGTACATGCTGGGCCGCGAGCTCCTGGTCGCCCCGGTGTTCACCGAGGACGGAGAGGTGGAGGTCTACCTCCCCGAGGGCACCTGGACCCATCTCCTCAGCGGCGAGCGGGTCACCGGCCCGGTGTGGCGCACCGAACGGCACGGCTACGACAGCCTTCCGCTCTACGTCCGCGAGGGCGCCGTCCTGCCGCTGGCCGCCGACGAAGGCCGGCCCGACGGCGACTGGCTGGACGGTCCCACCCTGCTCGTCCACCCGCCGGCCTCGCCCGAGTACGCCACCGAGGCAGGCGTGCCCGACCCGACCGGCGCACTGGCGGCCGTGTTCCGCGTCCGCCGCGAGGGCGACCTGCTCGCCGTCACCGCGGACGGCACCGACCGGCCGTTCACGGTGCGCGTCGCCGGCGGCGCGAGCGCGCGGGGGACGGGCGAGGTGACCGTGCCGCTGCACTGACCCCCGCGCGGGGCCGGTCGGCGGGCGTCGTACGGTCGTCGCCCGTCACACCATGGGCGTGTCGGAGCCCTCGCCCTCGCGGCGCAGGAGCTCCGACGGCTCGCCGGCGAGCGGGCCCGGCGACGCCACGGCCGGTCCGGCGGGGCCGGGCAGCCCCGAACGGGCGGCCGGGTCGAGCAGCGCCTGGTAGGGGCCGACGGCCGGAATACCGATGCTGTGCAGAGCGGCCCAGACCGTCACCTGGTTCGCGGACAGCACCGGGATCCGCAGCTCCGCCTCCAGCTGCGGGATCACGTCGTACGTCGGCAGGTTGGTGCAGCTGATGAACAGCGCGTCGGCGCCGTCGGCCACGCCGCCGCGCGCCATGTCCAGCACGGCCTGGTACGGCACGCGCCAGATCTCCCCGGTCAGGCCGAGGTAGGCGCGCCCGGTCACGGTCACGCCGCCCTCGGCCAGATAGGCCTCCAGCGCGTCGGTGAGCGACCTGGTGTACGGGGTGATGACCGCGACCCTGCGGGCGCCGAACTCCGCCAGTGCGTCGAGCAGCGCGCCGGAGGTGGTGGTCGCCGGGATCGGCACCACCTGGCGCATCGCCGCGCACATGGACCGCTCACCGGCGATGCCGTCGATGAAGCTGCCGGACGTGCAGGCGTACGCCACCGCCTCGGGTCCGACGGCGCTCAGCGTGAGCACCGCGTCCCGCAGGGTCTGGTGCTCACTGACGATCCTGGCCATGTGCGGGGACACCTCGACCGGAACGTACGGCGTGCGCGTCAGATGGAGCGAGACGTCGTCCGGCGCCCAGCGCCACAGCTCCCGGTCCAGGGCGAAGTCGAACGGTGCGACGACCCCGAGACCGCGCTGCGGAGCGGGACCGCCGAGAACGGTGATGTCCAAGGCAACTCCTGGTGGGGTGCTGGTAAAGTCCTGGACAGGTCCTGGCCGGGAGGGAACGACGTGACATCGCACGCGTCGCCTCCCGCAACACGGCCGTGCCGCTTGCGTGTTCGGCGGCGTCGAGGCGTCCCGCGGCCGTCGTGACACCGGCGCCCGCCGACGGCGGTGCGGTGCCCACGAGCGTCAGTGTGAGGTCGGGCCCGACCGCAGGACCAGCAAGATTTTCCTGCGGCTGCCGTTAGTGTTCCTACATGTTCGAAGTACGGCGGCTCAGGTTGCTCAGGGAGCTGGCCGCGCACGGTACGGTCGCGGCCGCCGCCGAGGCCTGTGCGCTCACTCCGTCGGCCGTCTCGCAGCAGCTCGCGTTGCTCGAACGGGAGGCGCGCACCCAGCTGTTCGTCCGGGACGGCAGGCGGCTGCTGCTGACGGAGGCGGCGAAGGTGCTGGTGGCGCACACCGAGATCATCCTGGCCCAGCTGGAGCGGGCCCGCGCGGACGTGTCCGCGCTCGACCACCGGGTGCAGGGCACAGTGCGGCTGGCGGCGTTCCCGAGCGCCGCGAGCGGTGTGGCCGCGCCGGCCATCGCCGCCTGCCGGGCCTACCACCCGGACCTGAACATAGCCCTGAGCGAGGAGGAGCCGGCGCAAAGCCTGGTCGACCTGCGCATGCGCCGCATCGACATCGCTCTGGTGTACGAGTACAACCTGCTGCCCCGGCTGCCGCAGTCGGGCGTCGAACTCCAGGCCGTGCTCCAGGAGCCCTTGTTGCTGGCCCTGCCGAGCCGCCACCCGCGCGCCGACGCCGAGGGACCGCTGACCCTGGAGGCGTTGCGCGACGAGCACTGGATCGCGCCGCGCCGGGACCACTCGCTGCGCACGGTGCTGGAGCGCGCCTGCGCGACCGCGGGCTTCACCCCGCGGCTCGACTACATCAGCGACGACTACACCGTCGTACTCGCGTTCGTGCAGTCCGGACTCGGGGTCTCGCTCGTGCCGCCGCTGCTCGTGGAGCAACTGGCCGCGGACGTGACGCTGCGGCCGGTGGAGAACTTCACGCTGACCCGCACGGTCTCCATCGCCACCCGGGCGGGCAGCGGTGCCGACCCGGCCGTCAACGCCCTGGTCCTGGCCCTGCGCCGGGCGGCCCGCCAGGGCTGATACCGCCTGCCCCGTCGCGGCGGACCGCTCGGCGTCCGACTCAGCCGAGCACCTCGGCCACCGCCTCGGACCACAGGTCCAGGCCCTCGCGCACCTGTTCGGCGGTGACCACGAGCGGCGGGATCATGCGGACCACCTGGCCCTGGGCGCCGCAGGTGAGGAGCAGCAGCCCGTGCCGCCCGGCGGCCGCCTGCACCTGGGCGGCGGTCTCGCCGTCGGGGAGGCCGTCCGCCGTGACGAACTCGGTGCCGGCCATCAGTCCGAGCCCGCGCACATCGCCGATCCCGCCGGCGCCGTCCGCAGGGTGGCGGGAGGCGACCTCGCGCAGGCCCGCGACGAGTTCCGCGCCCCGCTCGGCCGCGTTCTCCACCAGTTTCTCGTCCCGGACGACGTCCAGGGTGGCGATCGCCGCCGCGCACGCGACCGCGTTGCCGCCGTAGGTGCCGCCCTGCGAGCCGGGCCACGCCTGCTCCATCAGCGCGGTGGGCGCGGCGATGGCGGACAGCGGAAAGCCGCTCGCCAGGCCCTTGGCGGTGACCACGATGTCGGGGCGGACGGCGAAGTGGTCGTGGCCCCAGAACCGGCCGGTGCGGCCGAACCCGGTCTGCACCTCGTCCACGATCAGCAGGATGCCGTGCCGGTCCGCCCGCTCCCGCAGGCCCCGCAGGAACGCCGAGTTGGCCGGTACGTATCCGCCCTCTCCGAGCACGGGCTCGACGATGAAGGCCGCCGTGTCGGCCGGGGCGGTGACGGTCGCGAGCAACTGGTCCAGCTCGCGCAGCGCGAACGCGGTGGCCCTCGCCTCGTCCCAGCCGTAGTGGAAGGCGTAGGGGAACGGGGCGATGGCCACACCCGGCATCAGCGGGCCGAAGCCCGAGCGGAACTTGGTCGCCGACGTGGTCAGGGACGCCGCGCCGATCGTCCGGCCGTGGAAGGAGCCCTGGAAGACGACGATGTTGGGCCGGGCGGTCGCCTGCCGGGCCAGCCGCATGGCGGCCTCGACCGCCTCGCTGCCCGAGTTGACGTAGAACAGCGAGTCCAGGCCCTCGGGCAGCACTTCGCCGAGCCGCTCGGTGAGGGTGAGCAGCGGGCGGTGCAGGACGGTCGTGTACTGGCCGTGGATCAGCGTGGCCACCTGGCGCTGGGCGGCCTCGACCACGCGGGGGTGGCAGTGGCCGGTGCTGGTGACGCCGATGCCGGCGGTGAAGTCGAGGTGGGCGCGGCCGTCCTCGTCGTACACGTGGACGCCCTCGGCGCGGGCGGCCAGGACGGGGGTGGCCTGCTTCAGGACGGGGGAGAGCTGGCTCATGTCGACTCCCTCGCAGTCGAGGTTCGTAGGATTGTCAACAACCTACATTCATGCAAGCATGGGTGGCGCCCGTTGTCCACGACCCCGTTCAACCCGGCCGGCCGGAACCGACGAACAGGAACCGACGAGCAGGAAGCGACGCGCCGGGAGCCCGGGCGGGAGTCCCCACAGCACTGGGGGTGCGCAGTGACCACACAGGCCGAACACGAGCGGGCGGTGGTGGACGCCGTTCCCACCGGCCTCTTCATCGGGGGCGGTTGGCGGCCCGCCGGCTCAGGAGCCGTCTTCGAGGTCGAGGATCCCTCGCTGGCCCGGCCGCTGTGCACCGTCGCCGACGCCGGAGCCGCGGACGCCCTCGACGCACTGGCCGCCGCGCACGGCGCCCAGGCGTCCTGGGCGGCGCACCCACCGCGCGAACGCGGCGAGATCCTGCGCCGCGCCTACGAGTTGATCCACGCGCGGATCGACGATCTGGCCCTGCTGATGACCCTGGAGATGGGCAAGCCGCTGACGGAGGCACGCGGCGAGGTGGCCTACGCGGCCGAGTTCTTCCGCTGGTTCGCGGAAGAGGCCGTACGGGTCGAGGGCGGCTGCGCCGTCTCGCCGGACGGCAGGGACCGGCTGCTGGTCATGCGCCGCCCGGTCGGGCCCGCACTGCTGGTCACACCCTGGAACTTCCCCCTCGCCATGGGCACCCGCAAGATCGGTCCCGCGGTCGCCGCCGGCTGCACCATGGTTGTCAAGCCGGCCGAACAGACACCGCTGTCCATGCTGGCGCTCGCGGGCATCCTGGCCGAGGCCGGACTGCCCGACGGCGTGCTCAACGTCGTCACCAGCAGCCGGCCGGGCGAGGTGGTCGAACCCCTGATGCGGGACAGCCGGCTGCGCAAGGTCTCCTTCACCGGCTCCACCGCGGTCGGGCGGCTGCTGATCGCCCAGAGCGCGCAGCAGGTGCTGCGGGTGTCGATGGAGCTCGGCGGCAACGCGCCGTTCATCGTCTGCGAGGACGCCGACCTCGACGCGGCCGTCGAGGGAGCGGTGCAGGCCAAGATGCGCAACATCGGTGAGGCGTGCACGGCCGCCAACCGCCTGTACGCGCACGCGAGCCTGGCCGGCGAGTTCGCCCGCCGGCTGGCGCGGCGCATGGGCGGTCTGAGGGTCGGGCGCGGCACGGAGCCGGGCGTCGAGGTCGGACCGCTGATCGACGAGGACGGCCGGGGCAAGGTGCGCCACCTGGTCGGCCAGGCCCTCGACGGCGGGGCCAAGGCGCTGACCGGCGCCGAGTCCCCGGCGGGCGACGGCTACTTCTACGCGCCCACGGTGCTCGTGGACGTCCCCCCGGACGCCGCTCTGCTGCACGAGGAGATCTTCGGTCCTGTGGCGCCGGTCATCCCTTTCGACGACGAGGACGAGGTGATCGCGGCCGCGAACGCCACGCCGTACGGCCTCGTGTCGTACCTCTACACGGAGAACCTGCGGCGCGCCTTCCGGATCTCCGAGCGGCTGGAGACCGGAATGATCGGGCTGAACAAGGGAGTCGTCTCCAACCCGGCGGCCCCGTTCGGCGGCGTCAAGCAGTCCGGGCTCGGCCGCGAGGGCGGCCGGGTGGGCATCGAGGAGTTCCTGGAGACCCGTTACCTGGCGATGCCGATGGACTGACGCCTCCCGGCAGGGGACGGGGCATCGCACAGCACACCACCCGAGCGACGCACCGGCCGGCGGGCCGGGGAACGGAGGGCGCCGAGAGATGGACCGCCACATCGAGATCTCCCTGGAGAAGCGCGGAGTCAGCTGCGTGGCCAGGCTGCTGGACGACCGGGCGCCGCGCACCTGCGAGGCGGTGTGGAACGCCCTGCCGCTGGGCAAGGACGTCTTCCACGGCAAGTACGCGCGCAACGAGATCTACACACTGGTACCGGCGTTCGCGCCGGAGGAACCGGGCACGGAGAACCCGACGATCACGCCGATCCCCGGCGACGTCGCCTACTTCTCCTTCGCCCAGTGGCAGTTGAACACCAGCTCGCACGGCTACGCCCAGGGCGGCCGGCCGCAGGCCGCGCAGCGGATCGTGGACCTCGCCGTCTTCTACGAGCGCAACAACCTGCTGCTCAACCCGGACACCGGCTTCGTGCCCGCCACGATCTTCGGCACCATCGTCGAGGGCCTGGACCGCATGGCCGAGGCGGCGCAGGACCTGTGGCTGTCCGGTGTGATCGGCGAGTCGCTCGTCTTCCGCCGGGCCTGAGCGGCGACCAGGCGGCACAGGGCGGTGGCCCGGGAGCCACCGCCCTGTGTGCGTACGGCGCTCAGCCGCGCGGCGTCACCGGCGCCGCCGACACCGTGCCCTCGGCCGCCAGGGCCTCGAACAGCGCGTGCGAGGCCCGCAGCACCAGGCCGTCCTGGTGCCGGGCCCCGACCAGCTGCACTCCCACCGGCAGCCCGTCGGACGCCGTACCGCACGGCACGGTGGCCGCCGGCTGCTGGGTCAGGTTGAACGGGTAGGTGAAGGGCGTCCAGCCGGTCCACCTGGTCAGGCCGCTGCCCGGCGGCACCTCGTGGCCCGCCTCGAACGCGGTGCGCGGCAGTGTCGGCGTGACCAGCAGGTCGTAGGTGCGGTGGAAGCGGCCCATCAGCACCCCGAGCGCCATCCGCGCCTCCACGGCACCCAGATAGTCCAGGGCACTCATCGACGCGCCCAGGCGGCACACCTCCTGAAGCCCCGGATCGAGCCGCCCGAACTCCTCGGGGGACAGGTGCTCCACCACCTTGGCGGCGCCGGTGAACCACAGCGTGTGGTACGCCTCGACCGGGTCGGCGAAGCCCGGGTCCGCCTCCTCCACCTCGGCCCCGAGACCGGCCAGCACGTCGACCGCGTGCCGGACGCGCGCGGTGACCTCCGGCTCGACCGCGGCGCCGGCGAGCGTCGGGCTGTAGGCGACGCGCAGCCCGCGCACGCCCTGATCCCCGTCCAGTTCGGCACGGAAACCGCGCTCGCGGGGCGGCAGTCCGGACCAGTCGCGGTCGTCGGCGCCGCACAGCACGTCCATCATGAGCGCGGCGTCGGCGACCGTACGGGTCATCGGCCCCGCGTGCGAGAGGGTGCCGAAGGGGCTCGCGGGGTAGAGCGGGATCCGCCCGTAGGTGGGCTTGAACCCGAAGATGCCGCAGAAGGCCGCCGGGATACGGACCGAGCCGCCGCCGTCGGTGCCCACGGAGAGCGGGGCCAGCCCGAGCGCGACGGCGGCCGCGCTGCCCCCGCTGGAGCCACCGGACGTGCGCGTCACGTCCCACGGGTTGCGGGTGACGCCGGTGCGGGGGCTGTCGGTGACGCCCTTCCAGCCGAACTCCGGGGTGGTCGTCTTGCCGACGAGGACGGCGCCGTGTTCGCGCAGGCGCGCCACCGACGGCGCGTCCTGTTCCCAGGGCGCGCCGGGGTCCGTGCTCAGCGAACCGCGCAGCGTGGGCCGGCCCTTCGTCAGCAGCAGGTCCTTGATGGAGACCGGCACCCCGTCGAGCAGGCCGCACGGCTCACCCCGCCGCCAGCGGTCCGCGGAGGCGGCGGCGTCACGGCGGGCCGACTCGGGATCGACCAGGCAGTAGGCGTTCACCAGCGGGTCGAGCCGCCCGATCCGGTCGAGCACGGCGTCGGCGACCTCGACGGGCGAGAGGCTCCTGTCCCGGTAGCCCGCGACCAGTTCGGTGGCGGTCCGGGCGCACAACGCGTCCGGCGCGTCGGGCCGCCCGGCCCGGCCCGCGCCGGTGTCCCGGTCGGTGGCTGCGGTCATGACGAGCCCTCCTCGGTGTGCGGGGTGCCGCCCGGTGCCTCGCCGACGGGCACGTACCCCAGGGTCTTGTCGACGACGTTGCGCAGGGGCCGGCCCGCGGCCCAGCACGCGAAGTTGGCGAGGAACAGCTCCGCGAGGTCCTCCAGCCAGCCGTGGGTGTCGGCCGACATGTGCGGGGAGATCAGCAGTCCCGGCACGCGCCACAGGGGGCTGTCGGCCGGCAGCGGCTCCTGGCGCAGCACGTCCAGCGCGGCCCCCGCGAGCCGGCCCTCGTGCAACGCCGCCACCAGGTCGTCCTCCACGACGAGCGGGCCGCGGCCGACGTTGACGAACCGTGCGCCGCGCTTCATCCGTGCGAACAGGGTCGCATCGAACAGGTCCGCGGTCTCGTCGGTCAGCGGCGCGGCGCTCACCAGCCAGTCCGCCTCCGGCAGCAGACCGGGCAGTTCACCGAAGCCGTGCACCCGGCCGAACTCGGCGTCGTGTGGGCGGGCCCTGCGGGAGACCAGTGTCACCCGCAGCCCGAGGGCGCCCAGCACCCGGGCCACGGCCCGGCCGATGGGGCCGCCGCCGACCACCACCGCCCGGGTGCCGGCCACGCGCTCGGTCGCCCGGTGCTGCCAGGTCCCCGAACGCTGGCGGTCGAGGGTGCCGGGCAGGTCCTTGGCCATGGCGAGGACCAGTCCCGCCACGTATTCGGCGATCGGTTCCTCGAAGACACCGCGGGAGTTGGTGATCACGGCGTCCGAGCGCAGCAGCGCGGGGAAGAGCAGCTTGTCCACGCCCGCGCTCGCAGTGTGCACCCAGCACGGTCCGCCCTCCTCGGGCCAGGCGGCGGGCAGGGCGTCGGTCAGGAAGTCCCACACCAGCAGGGCGTCGGCCGCGCGCAGCGCGTCGGCGAGACCGGCCTCGCCGACGCGGCGCAGCCGGGCGCGGTCCTTGATGCGGTCCAGGAGCGGCGGCTCCTGTTCTCCCAGCACGACGACGAGGGGGAGTTCGGTCGTCCTCATGCCCAGCCCTTCGGTCGCTGCGATGCGCGCCTGGTCCGGTCCGCGTCGGTCCTTGGAACCGATTGACACCCTAGGGGCCCTTCCGTAGGATTGTCAACAATCTACAGTCGGCCCCGGGAGGGCGATCGCAGTGGCTGACCGCATCACGACGGTGGGTTTCCTCTACCCCGGCCACTCCGCGGAGGACGACTATCCGCTGCTGGAGGACCTGCTCGGCCCAGGAGTACGACTGCCCCTCGCGCACACGGACATGGGGGAGGACGCGCACCGGGTGGACGCCCTCCTGGAGATGGGCGCCATCCACCGGCTCACCCGGGGACTGGCGGAACTGCGGCACCACGACGTGGACGCCGTCGTGTGGGCCTGCACCAGCGCCAGCTTCATCTACGGACGCCACGGCGCCGGCCAGCAGGCCGCGGAGCTCGCCCAGGCCGCGGGCGTCCCGGCGTCCAGCACCTCCTTCGCCTTCGTGCACGCACTCCAGGCGCTCGGCGTGCGCAGCGTCTCCGTCGCCGCGACCTATCCGGAGGACGTCGCCGGGTACTTCGTCCGCTTCCTTCAGGAGTCGGAGGTGCGGGTGGCGCAGGTGTCGGGAAGGGGCATCGTCACAGCGGCGGAGGTCGGTACGCTCTCCCGCGAGCAGGTCCTCGACCTGGTCAAGGCCAACGACCACCCGGACGCGGAGGCCGTCCTGCTCCCCGACACCGCCCTGCACACAGCCGCCTGGCTGGACGAACTGGAGGGGGCCGTCGGCAAGCCGGTGCTGACCGCCAACCAGGTCACCGTCTGGGAGGGACTGCGGCTCGCCGGGGACACCGCTCCGCGGACCGGCCTCGGACGGTTGTTCCGTCAGGGCGCCACCCCGCCCACGCCGTCCGCCGCCGGCTGACGGCGGCACCGAAGAAGGAGAAGAGAACATGCCGGGAGCCAAACGGCTGCAGCCCGTCAGACGGGAGCCCGCCGCTGCCGCGATCGCCCGCCGGCTGACAGAGGCGATCATGGACGGGACCCTGGCGCCCGGCACCCAGCTCGGGGAGGCCGAGCTGGCCGCGGAGCTCGGCGTGAGCCGGGGCCCACTGCGCGAGGCGATGCAGCGGATCGTCCAGCAGGGCATCGCCCACAGCGAACCGCACCGCGGAGTCTTCGTGACGACCCTCACCGAGGACGACGTACGGGACATCTACCTCGCCCGCACCGCGGTCGAGTCCGCCGCGTGCCGGCTGATCCTGCGACGCGATCCGCAGGGTACGGCGGACCGGCTCGCGGCGGTGCACCGCGCCATGGCGGAGGCCGCGCGACGCGGCGACCCCACGGCGCTCAGCGCGGCGGACACCGAACTGCACCAGGTGCTCGTCGAGGAGTCCGGCAGCCCCCGCCTGAAGCGCATGGCGCAGACACTCTTCGTGGAGACCCGCATGTGCATCACGGCACTTCAGGACAAGTACCCGGTGCCGGACGTGATGGTCGACGAACACGCCGCGATCATCCAGGCCATCCGCGACGGAGACGAGGAGCGGCTGCTGCGGCTGGTGGACGATCACATGCAGGACGCCGTACGGAGGCTGACCGAGCGGCCGGAGGAGGCGGTCCCAGGGGTGCCGCCGCGACCGGAAGCCGTCAGCGGTTGACCCCCGGTGCCTCGGTGCGCGGCAGGAAGGGCGAGCGGGGCGCCCCAGGCGGGGCCCGGGACCGGAGCGGATCCCCGGCCCGTGCACGACAGGCCGGGGATCCGTGTCAGGCGCCCGGTGTGCGGAGCGCCGGCCCCATTACGGCGGGCCGGAGTTCCGCGACGCCGGCGTCGCTCGGCCGGCTCAGTAGTCGTCGCCCCTGTCACCCTTGTGGCGCTCGACGACCCTGAAGCTGGCCACGACACCGTCCCTCACCCTCACGCCGCGGGTGCAGCCGGGCTTCACGCCGTCGCTGGTGCTGTGGGGGCCGACGGTGGCGATGGGCGCGCCGTTGTCACAGGTCGCGCCGCGGAACACCTCGACGGTACGGCGGCTGTCGTTGCGGACGTTGAGGCTGGTGGAGCCCAGGCCGCTGACCACGGTGATGCAGCCGCTGGGACGGGCGGAGTAGGACCGCTCGTTGATGTGGATCCAGCCCTTGTCGAAGTCCCTGTCGCCGCCGCGGTCGCCGCCGCGGTCGCCGCCGCGGTCGCCGCCGCGGTCGCCGCCGTGGTCGCCGCCGCCACCGCCACCGTAGTCGTTGTCGTCATCGTCGTTGTTGCCGTTGTTGTTCCCCTTGTTTCCGTTGCGGCTCTGCGTGCCGCCGTCCAGAGGAGCCTGGGCGGGAGCGGGCGCGTGCCGGACGACGGCGGGGGCCGGGGCCGTCGGGGCCTCGGGCGCGGAGGCGGCCGCGGCGTAGGTGATGCCGGTCGCGGTCAGGGCTGCGGCCGCCGCGACGGCCGCGCTGATCGCGTGCGATCGGGTCTTGATCATGGCACTGCTTCTTCCTGTCTCAGAGATGAGATCGGCTCGGCGGCCGATGTGTGATTGAACGTACTAACACCCCCAATAGCTGTCATTTCAGGCATATCGAAAGCGAGGCTTCACGGGGTCGACGGGGGCGTCCAGGGCGTCGTCCGGAGAGCTGATGCGATGTCAAAAGAGTGTGGGGTACTGGCCGATTGACTGGCGATTAGGCCTTACAGGTGATTCCTGATGCCCGCTCACCCGTGTGGCGGCGGGCCGGGCGGAGTTCTCGGCGCGTCGTGCTTGACGTGCGGGCCGCCAAGGTGGTGGGCGGGCGCCGCGACGCGGCCCGCCGCGGCGGGCCGCGCGCTGGCCTTCGTCATGCGGGGGCGGTCACGACCCGGTCGGGCACGGTCGCCTGCCAGACGGCGAGGAGCAGCAGGAGGGCCACACCGGCCGCTGCCGCTCTCAGCAGCGGCGGCATCCCGATCAGACCCTTCCGGGGGCT
>NZ_JAVACL010000055.1:0-41784 GCF_032658145.1 Streptomyces sp. MK7 | reverse complement strand
GAATCCAGAACCACTCAGTTGCCTTCTGCGCAACATGATTCAGGTTGCGCAACTCAATGTGCCCGTCGCGGGGATGGGTGTCAAGGGGTCCGTGACATCGCGGAAGGGGCCGGAAGGGGCCGGAAAACGGCAACGCCCGGCGGGCGGTGCGCACCCCTGCGCATCGCCCGCCGGGCGTGTCCGCCCGCTCCCGGAAGCGGGTTACCGCAGCCAGGCCTCCACCTTGTCGCGGTTGGCCTCGACCCACTTCTTCGCGGCCGCGTCGGGCGACATCTTGTCCTGCGCGATGTACTCGGCCACGGTGTTCTGGTCCTCGTTCGTCCAGTGGAAGTTCTTCACCAGCTTGTAGGCGGGGCTACCGGACCGGGCGAACCTCGAGCTGACGATCTTGTTCAGGTCGTACACGGGATAGTCGCAGGCGATCTTCGCCGCGTCGGCGTCACAGCCGGTGGTGTACTTCGGCAGATCGACCTTGACCAGGGGCACCTCGGACAGGAACCACTGCGGTTCGTAGAAGTAGCCGATCACCCACTGCTTGTTCTTCTCGGCCGTCCGGTAGGCCTGGATGAGCGCGGTCTCGCTGCCCGCGTACACCACCTTGAAGTTCAGTTTCAGATTCTTCACCAGTGCCGCGTCGTTGGTGACGTAGGACGGGTCGCCGTCCAGCAGTTGTCCCTTGCCGCCGGACTCGGAGGTCCGGAAGCGGGAGGCGTACTTGTTGAGGTTCCTCCAGTCGGTGATGTCCGGGTGGGCCTTGGCCAGCCACGGCGGCACGAACCAGCCGATGACGCCCTTGTTGCCGGTGGAGCCGGCGTCGACGGCGGTCTTCTGCTCGGTGATGTACTTCTTCTTCAGGTCGTCGTGGCCCCAGTTCTCCAGGATCGCGTCGACCTCTCCGGTCCCGAATCCCTGCCAGGCGATCTCTTCCTTGAGGTCCTTCTTGTCGACCGTGCACCCGAGGTCGTGCTGCGCGACGTACGCGACGACCGCCGCGTCCGCCTCGTAGCCGACCCAGGGGTTGACGGCGAGGTTGAAGGTGCCGCACTTGCCGCCCGAGCTCTTGGAGCCCGCGGAGGAACTGTCACCGACCTTCGCTCCCCCGCACGCGGTGAGAGTGAGGCCGAGGACGGCCATGCCGGCCGCGCCGGCTCGCCAGTTTCTTGCCATGGTGTCGTGCTCCTTACGCGCCGGTGCGTCGCGCCGCTGCCTGAGTGATCCGGTCGAACATGACTCCGAGCAGGACGATGGCCAGTCCTGCCGCCAGTCCCTTGCCGTACAGCTGTCCCTGCGAGAATCCGGCCACGACGTCGTAGCCGAGGGCGCCGGCCCCCACCAGGCCGCCCACCACCACCATCGACAGCACGTAGATCAGGCCCTGGTTGGTCGCGAGGGTCAGGGCACTGCGTGACATCGGCAGTTGGACCTTGGTGACGATCTGCCAGGTGTTGCACCCGGCGGAGGTGGCCGCCTCGACGGTGGTCTCGGGCACGGCCCGCACCCCGTCCGCGATGATCTTCACGGCGACCGGTGCCGCGTAGACGACGGCGGCGACGATGGCCGTGAAGCGCGTCGCCCCGAACAGCGCCAGGAACGGCACCAGATAGACGAACGGCGGCATGACCTGCGCCGCGTCCAGGGTGGGCCGCAGCACCCGGTCCACCAGCACGCTGCGCCCCATCCACACGCCGAAGACGACGCCGAGCACCATCACCAGCACCGTCGCCACGACGGTCGAGGCCAGCGTCGTCATGCTGTCCGACCACAGACCCGTGCCCACCAGCAGACCCACGCACACCGCCGCGGTGATGGCGGCGAACCGGCCGCCGAGCACCGCGCCGAGCGCCACCAGGGCCGCGCCGACCAGCCACCACGGGGAGTCGGTGAGCAGCGACTGGAAGGGGTTGAGCAAGCCGTTGGTGATGATGTCGCGGACGGTGTTCGTGATGCCCGACAGGTGGTCCTGTGCCCAGGTGGTCGCGGTGTCCGCCGCGCTCGCGATGGAGCTGCCGGTGCCGCCGTCGCCGGGGAACTCGGCCGCCCACACGTAGGTGTGCGACAGATGGACCAGGATCGCGGTGCCCACGGCACCCACGGCCAGCAGGGGCCGGCGCCAGGTGAGGAAGCGGCTGCCCGAGCGGCGGGCCGCCTCCTCGCGCCCGCTGGCCGCGGTCGTCACCCGGTCCAGGACGATCGCCATGACCACGATGGCGAGGCCCGCGTTGAAAGCCGTTCCCACGTCGAGCGACTGCAGGGCCTGGACGACGGTCTTGCCGAGCCCGGGGGCGTCGATCAGGGCCGCGATGGTCACCATCGCAAGGGCGGCCATGATGGTCTGGTTGACGCCCATCACCACCGTCCGCCGTGACATCGGCAGCAGCACCTTCAGCAGCGTCTGCCGCCGGGTCGCGCCCAGCGAGTCGGCCGCCTCGACCGTGCTCTGGGGTACGGAGCGGATGGCGTGCGCGGTGATGCGGATCGCCGGCGGCGCCGCGTAGATCAAGGTGGCGATCGTGGCGGAGGCCGGGCCGATGAGGAAGAAGAGGGTCAGCGGGGCCAGGTAGACGAAGGTCGGCATCGTCTGCATGAAGTCCAGCAGGGGCGTCACGATCCGGTTGAACCGGTCGGACAGCCCCGCCCACACGCCCAGCGGGAGCGCGAACAGCAGCGCCACGAGGACCGCGGAGACGGTGAGGGACAGGGTGTCCATGCTCTCCTGCCACAGGCCTTGCAGCCCCAGGAAGGTGAACCCGGCCACGGCCAGCAGCGCGACCCGCCAGTTGGCCACGGCCCACGAGACGTAGCCGGTCAGGCCGACCACTCCGAGCCAGCCGATCTGCGGGACGGGACGGGCGCCGGTGGGCTGGGAGATCAGGTGCTGGACGAAGGTCACCAGGTTGTCGATGACCAGGCGGATCTCGTTGAAGAAGTACAGGAAGAGCGGGTTGGTGTTGCGGTTCGCGCCGATGGTGTCGTTGACGTCGTTGAACCAGCGGTGCAGTCCGGTGAGGTCCGCCGCCGCCAGGGTGAGGGTCTGCCGGCCGCGGAACACGGCGAACAGCACCAGCCAGACGACCAGGATCGCGGCCACCACCGTGCGGCGGCTGACTCTGCGCGCACCGGCCAGGGGAGCGGTCTTGTCCAGGGCGACGGCCATCACGCGCCGCCTTCCTGTCCCGCCACCACCGCGAGGATCTCCTCGTCACCGACGATGCCGAGCAGCTTGCCGTTCTCGACGACCTTGACCGGCCGGTCGGCGGCCAGCACCGCCCGGGTGGCCTCCCGCACCACCACGTCCGGGCCCAGTTCGGGGCCGTCCAGCTCGTCGTCCGGCTCCGCGGGCCGCATGATCCAGCGCAGGGTGAGCACATCGCCGCGCGGCACGTCCTTGACGAACTCGCGGACGTAGTCGTCGGCGGGCGCGCCGACCAGTTCGTCGCCTCGGCCGCACTGGACCGTCCTCCCGTCGCGCATGATGAGGATGCGGTCGCCCAGCTTGAGCGCCTCGGAGAGGTCGTGGGTGATGAACACCATGGTCTTGCCGACCTCGTGGTGCAGCCGGATGACCTCGTTCTGCATGTCGCGGCGGATCAGCGGGTCCAGCGCGGAGAAGGGCTCGTCGAAGAAGAGCACGTCCGGGTCGCCGGCCAGGGCGCGGGCCAGGCCGACGCGCTGCTGCATGCCGCCGGAGAGCTGGTCGGGGTAGGAGTTCTCGTAGCCGGCCAGGCCGACGAGTTCGACGACCTCCTGGGCCCGCCTGGTGCGTTCGGCCCTGCCCATGCCGCGGATCTCCAGGCCGAAGGCCACGTTGTCCACCACGCGGCGGTGCGGCAGCAGCCCGAAGTGCTGGAAGACCATGGAGAACTTGCGCCGCCGCAGTTCGCGCAGGCGCCTGTCGTCGGCGTCGCGGATGTCCTGGCCCTCGAAGACGACCTCACCGGCGGTGGGTTCGATCAGCCGGGTCAGGCATCGCACCAGGGTGGACTTGCCGGAGCCCGACAGGCCCATGACCACGAAGACCTCGCCCGGGGAGACCTCGAAGTCGACATCGCGTACGGCGGCGGTGCACCCGGTGCGCTCCATGAGTTCGCGGCGGGAGAGTCCGCACAACTCGGCGGAGTCCGGCACCCGGTCGGCCTTCGGCCCGAACACCTTCCACAGCCGGCGCACGGAGATGACCGGAGTGGAGTCCGGGTCCTGGGGTGTGCCGCGCCGCTGCGGCACCTCGGTCTGTGTGGGGGTCATGTTCGACCTCTTTTCGGCGTTCAGCCGCTGAACCAGCGCTGCGGCCGTGGTTGGATGTTCTGCCAGATATGCTTGGGCTCCCGGTACTCGTCCAGGCCGGTGGGTCCCAGCTCCCGGCCGACGCCCGAGTGCCCGAAGCCACCCCATTCGGCTTGCGGTACATAGGGGTGGTAGTCGTTGATCCACACCGTTCCGTGGCGCAGCCGCCGGGCCACCCGCTGGGCCTTTCCGGCGTCCTGCGTCCATACGGCTCCGGCGAGTCCGAACTCGGTGTCGTTGGCGATGCGTACGGCGTCGTCCTCGTCCCGGAAGCGCTCCACGGTGAGCACGGGGCCGAAGGACTCCTCGTGCACCACGCGCATGTCCTGCCGGCACTCGTCGAGCACGGTGGGCGGGTAGTAGTGGCCGGCCGCGAGGGCGGCATCGGCCGGTCGTTCGCCGCCGCAGCGCAGCACGGCGCCCTCGGCGAGGCCCGCCGCGACATACGCCTCCACCTTCTCCCGGTGCGCGGCGGAGATCAGCGGCCCGGTCTCCGCCTCGGGGTCGAAGGGGCCGCCGAGGCGGATCCGCCGGGCGCGGCGGACCACCTCGTCGACGAAGGCGTCGTGCAGGCGGTCCTCGACGATCAGACGGGCGCCGGCCGAGCAGACCTGCCCGGAGTGCAGGAAGACGGCCGTGAGGGCGAAGTCCACGGCCGTGTCGAAGTCGGCGTCGGCGAAGACGACGTTGGGGTTCTTGCCGCCGAGCTCCAGCGCGACCTTCTTCACGGTCGCGGCGGCGGTCGCCATGATGCGCCTGCCGGTTTCCAGGCCTCCGGTGAAGGAGATCATGTCCACGGCGGGGCTCTCGCAGAGCGGTGCGCCCGCCTCGGGACCGGTGCCCAGCACCAGGTTGGCGGCGCCGGCCGGCAGCCCGGCCTCCTGGAGCGCCTTCATGAGCAGGACGGAGGTGGAGGGGGTGAGCTCGCTGGGCTTGAGGACGACCGTGTTGCCCGCGAGGAGGGCGGGCGCGACCTTCCAGGAGGCCTGCAGCAGCGGGTAGTTCCAGGGGGTGATGAGCCCGCACACCCCGATCGGCTCGTACACGACACGGCTGACGGCGTCGTCGCGGCCGGTGTCGACGACCCGGCCGGCGTCGGTGCCGCCGATACCGCCGTAGTGGCGGAGGCAGGAGACGACGTCGGCGATGTCGTACTCGCTCTCGACGAGACGTTTGCCGGTGTCCAGCGACTCGGCGCGGGCGAACTCCTTGGCGTCGCGCTCGATGATGTCGGCGGTGCGCAGAAGCAGTCGGCCGCGCTCCCGCTCGGGGGTGCGCGGCCAGGGTCCCTCGTCGAAGGCACGGCGGGCGGCGGCGATCGCCGCCTCGGTGTCGGGGCGTGTTCCTTCCGACACGGTCGCGGCGAGGGTGCCGTCGGCGGGACAGCGGATGTCCCGGAGGCCTCCGGACACCGGCTTCCGCCACGTCCCGTCCACATACAGGTCTGCCACGAGCCAAGCCCTTCAGCCGAAATGCGTTGCGCATCGTGCATCTAATTGCTTGTGGTGGAACACCCTGGCGAAAGCGCCCACCTACGTCAAGGGGTCTGGTCATGACGATTCGGCCGACGGCGGATGGACCGGGACACGGGCCGCCCGCCGTCGTATACGGCCGCTGCGACACACACGCCGGGGCGGTTCGGCGATTGTGTACGACCGCTCCGGGGCACGTCGGCGGCTGAACACGGCCCCGCCGGGGCGGTGTTCAGCCGCCGAGCCGGTCAGCCGGCGCGCGGCGCCACCGTTCGGTCCCGGGGGTTCACCCCGCCTGCTTCTGGGCGTCGCGGTGACGGTAGTACGCGGCCTTCGACGGCTCCAGCGGCTGCTTGCCGAGGATCAGGTCGGCGGCCTTCTCCGCGACCATCATCACCGGCGCGTAGATGTTGCCGTTGGTGACGTACGGCATCACGGAGGCGTCCACCACGCGCAGTCCGTCCAGTCCGTGCACGCGCATACTCGCCGGGTCGACGACCGACATGTCGTCGGTGCCCATCTTGCAGGTGCAGGAGGGGTGCAGGGCGGTCTCGCCCTCCTTGGCGACCCAGGCGAGGATCTCCTCGTCGCTCTCCACGGACGGGCCGGGCGAGATCTCCCCGCCGTTGTAGGGGGCGAGCGCGGGCTGGTTGAGGAGCCGGCGGGCGACGCGGACGGCCTCGACCCACTCGCGGCGGTCCTGTTCGGTGGAGAGGTAGTTGAAGCGCAGCGCGGGCTTGACCCGGGGGTCGCTGCTCCTGATCTTCACCGATCCGACGGCGTCGGAGTACATGGGTCCGACGTGCACCTGGTAGCCGTGACCGCCGGCCGGCGAGGAGCCGTCGTAGCGGACCGCGACCGGCAGGAAGTGGAACATCAGGTTGGGGTAGTCCACGTCCTCGTTGCTGCGGGCGAAGCCGCCCGCCTCGAAGTGGTTGGTGGCGGCGGGCCCGGTGCGCAAGAGCCATTGCAGTCCGATGAACGGGGCACGCCACTTCGCCAGGTACGGCTGCATGGAGACCGGCTGCTTGCAGGCGTACTGGACGTAGACCTCCAGGTGGTCCTGAAGGTTCTCGCCGACGCCGGGGAGGCCGTGGACGACGTCCATGCCGAGGGCGCGCAGTTCGTCGGCGTCGCCGACGCCGGAGAGCTGGAGCAGCTGCGGGGAGTTGATCGCGCCGCCGCAGAGGATGACCTCGCCGGCGCGGACCTGCTGGGGCGCGCCCCTGCCGCGCCGGTACTCGACGCCGACGGCCCGCGTGCCCTCGAAGAGCACCCGGGTGACGAAGGCGCGGGTGCGGACCGTGAGGTTCGGCCGCTTCGTCGCGGGCTTGAGGTAGGCCTTGGAGGCCGACAGACGGCGCCCGCGATGGACGTTGCGGTCGAAGGGGGCGAAGCCCTCCTGGCGGTAGCCGTTGACGTCGTCGGTGCGGGCGTGGCCGGCCTGCTGGACGGCCTCCAGGAAGGCGGTGAAGAGCGGATTGGTCGCCGGGCCTCGTTCGAGGACGAGCGGCCCGTCGTGGCCGCGGAACTCGTCGTCCGGGTCGGCCGCGAGGCAGTTCTCCATCCGCCGGAAGTACGGCAGGCAGTGCGCGTAGTCCCAGGTCTCCATCCCGGGGTCGGCGGCCCAGCGCTCGTAGTCCATGGGGTTGCCGCGCTGGAAGATCATGCCGTTGATGCTGCTGGAGCCGCCCAGCACCTTGCCGCGCGCGTGGTAGATGCGGCGGCCGCCCATGTGGGGCTCCGGCTCGGACTCGTACTTCCAGTCGTAGAACCGGCTGCCGATCGGGTAGGTCAGCGCCGCGGGCATGTGGATGAAGACATCCCACGGGTAGTCGGACCGGCCGGCCTCCAGGACCAGCACCCGGTTCGCCGGGTCCGCCGAGAGCCTGTTCGCCAGTGCGCTGCCGGCCGATCCGCCGCCGACGATGACGAAGTCGTAGTGCAGGGTAGCCATGGTGCCTCGTCTCGCTCGCGCCGTAGATACGCGGGGCATGCTAGTGCGGTAGCGCTATGCGCACCAGGTTGCGCGCAACGCAACCTTGCCTTTCCGTGTTTCCGTTGCATCACTTGCATCGGCGTTGTTTACTGAGCGTATAGTTTCGTCATGAGCAACTACAGCACAGAGTCTGAAACGTCGACTTCACAGACCGGAGGAGTGCAGTCGGTCGACCGCGCCATCAGCGTGCTGGAGATCCTGGCCCAGCGCGGCGAGGCGGGCGTCAGCGAGGTGGCCGGCGAGATCGACGTCCACAAGTCGACCGCGTTCCGCCTGCTCGGTGCCCTGGAGGCGCGGGGCCTGGTGGAGCAGGCCGTCGAGCGCGGCAAGTACCGGCTCGGGTTCGGCATCGTGCGCCTGGCCGGCGCGGTCACGGGGCGTATCGACATCACCCAGCAGGGCCGCCCGGTCTGCGAGCGCCTCGCCGAGGAGATCGGCGAGACGGTCAACATCGCGGTGCTCCAGGAGCACTACGCGATCAACCTCTACCAGGTGCGCGGCCCGGCGGCCGTCACCGCGCACAACTGGGTCGGTCAGCTGACCCCGCTGCACGCCACCTCCAGCGGCAAGATCCTGCTGGCCCACCTGCCCGCCAGGGAGCGCGCCGCGCTGGTGGCCGAGGCGGGCCTGAAGAAGGTCACTCCGCACACCATCACCGCCAAGACCAAGCTCGAGAAGAACCTCGCCGAGGCCCGGGAGCGTGGCTACGCCTGGACCACGGAGGAGTTCGAGATCGGTCTGCACGCCATCGCCGCGCCGATCCGCAACCGGGACGGCGAGGTCGTCGCGGCGCTCAGCGCCTCCGGAC
This sequence comes from Streptomyces sp. MK7, assembly GCF_032658145.1. NCBI lineage: Bacteria > Bacillati > Actinomycetota > Actinomycetes > Kitasatosporales > Streptomycetaceae > Streptomyces > Streptomyces sp. MK7. The sequence goes on along the minus strand of NZ_JAVACL010000055.1, from coordinate 33,224 downwards.
CGTCCTACCGCTTCACCGAGGTGCGCCTGCACGAGCTCGCTCCGGTGCTGGTCAAGGGCGCGGACGAGATCAGCCACCGGATGGGCTACCTGGGCTGACCCGGGCCGTGTCACGGTGCCGTGTGCGCCAGTCGTCTGCGCCAGCGGGTGAACAGCCGCGGCTGGTTCATGCCGAGCACGGCGACCGGATGACCGCCGCGCCGGTAGACGGCGAGGAAGCTGCGGTCGTCCGCGGCGCCTTCCACGACGGTCACGGTGTCGGCGCCGGCCGCGTGCCCGGCGAACTGGATCTTCACGCCGTACTGGTCCGACCAGAAGTACGGCGGCCGGGGCACGCCGGGTTCCGTCGCGCCCGACGACAGCAGCGCGGCCACGGCCGCGGCGGGCCGCTCCAGCGCACCCGTCCAGTGTTCGACGCGGCGGTGGACGCCCGCACGTGGGTCGTACCAGGCGGCGCAGTCACCGACCGCCACGACCCCGGCCAGGCTGGTGCGGCCGTCGGCGCCGCAGGTGACGCCGTTGTCCAGGGCGACGCCGGATCCCTGAAGCCACTCGACGTTCGGGCGCGCGCCCACACCGACGACGACGATGTCGGCGGGGATGCTGCGGCCGTCCTCCAACAGCACGGCCTCGACCCGGCGTTCGCCGCCGAGCCCCTTGACGCCCGCCCCGCACAGCAGCCGTACGCCGTGGTCGGCGTGGAGGGCGGAGACGATGCCGCCCATGGCGTCGCCGAGCGGTCCGGCGAGCGGCGTCGGGGCCGCCTCGACGACCGTCACGTCCAGCCCGAGGCCGTATGCGGTGGAGGCGACCTCGGCACCGATGAAGCCGCCGCCGATGACGACCAGCCGTCCGCGCAGGGCCAGGGCTTCCCGCAGACCACGGGCGTCGTCGAGGGTGCGCAGCACATGCACTCCGGCCAGGCCGTCGGTGCCGGGCAGGGTGCGGGCGGCGGCGCCGGTCGCGACCACGACGCCGTCTGCCCGGACCCGGCGGCCGTCGGTGAGCCGGATCGCGCGGTCGGTGCGGTCCAGTCCGGCGGCGCGGGCGCCGAGCAGCCACTCCGCCCGCAGGTCCTCGTCGTCCGTCTCCAGTGCGAGGTCCGCCTCGCCGACGGTGCCGGCCAGGAACTCCTTGGACAGCGGCGGCCGGTCGTAGGGGCGGTGGGGCTCGTCGCCGATGACGACCAGCCGCCCGTCGTAGCCCTGTGACCGCAATGCGCGGGCCGCCGACAGACCGGCGAGCGAGGCCCCCACCACGGCCACCGTCCTCACGCGCGCCCTCCGGCGAGCCGGGTGGCGACGCAGGGCGGCAGGTTGGGGGCGTCCGTCGACAGCCGCACGTAGACCATGCCGTCCTCCACGACGACCTCGTGCGTCCGGACCGGGAGCCTGGCCGGCGGGGCGTCGACAGCGCCGGTCCTCAGGTCGAACGTCGAGGCGTGGAGCGGGCATTCCACCTCGCAGCCCTCCAGCCAGCCGTCCGCGAGCGAGGCGTCCTGGTGGGTGCAGGTGTCGTCGATGGCGAAGACCTCGCCGTCGGCGGTGTGGAACACCGAGACCGGCGGGTCGATGTCGAGCCGGAAGGCCTCGCCTCGCGGGAGATCCGTGAGACGGCACGCGGGAATCATCATGACACCTCGGTTCGATGGCTCGTTCGCCTACGGGCGCCTTCAGCCGCCCCTCGGCTCCCTAGACGGTGCATATAGCGGAACGTATTGCGGTAAACGCAACATCAGTCTGGGGTCGGCCAAAACCCTTGTCAAGGCGTTCACGAAGCCCCTCGACCCGCCGATTCCCGTTGCGCCACAAAGAACTTGCGGCGCGTCGAGAAACGCGCGTGAAGTCAGCGGATGCACGCCGGTCCCGCGGCCACCGGGCCGGGAGAGGGCGTGCATCCATGATGGGGACGCCGGTCAGAAGCCCCGGTCGAGCCACTCTTGAACGTGCGGGGCCTCCGCCGCCACGGTGGTGGTCTCCCCGTGTCCGGTGTGGACGACCGTCTCGCCCGGCAGCGTCAGCAGCCGGTCCCGGATCGAGTCGACGATCGTGCCGAAGTCGCTGTACGACCGTCCCGTGGCGCCCGGCCCGCCCGCGAAGAGCGTGTCCCCGCTGAAGAGGGCCGTCAGGCCGGGCGCGTACAGGCAGACCGCGCCGGGGGCGTGTCCGGGGGTGTGCAGCACGGTCAGCTCGACGCCCGCCACGCAGAGGACCTGGCCGTCGGCCAGTTCACCGTCGGGCATCCGGTCGGGATGGGTCTGCTTCCACAGCGGAAGGTCATCGGCATGGAGCAGCATCGGCGCACCGGTGCGCGCGGCGAGGGCGGGTGCGGCGTCGATGTGGTCGTTGTGCGCGTGGGTGCACACGATGGCGGTCAGCCGGCGGTCGCCGACCGCGGCGGCGATGGCCTCGGCGTCGTGCGCGGCGTCGATGACGATCGCCTCGTGGTCGTCGCCCACGATCCACACGTTGTTCTCGACGTCCCAGGTGCCCCCGTCGAGGGTGAACTGCCCGAAGGTGACGAGGCGTTCGATGCGAACGGCCATCACAGCACCACCACCGAGCGCAGCACGTCGCCGCCGTGCATCCGCTCGAACGCCTTCTCCACCTCGTCGAGGGCGATGGTCTCGGTGACGAAGGCGTCCAGGTCCAGCCGGCCCTGCAGATAGAGGTCGATCAGCATCGGGAAGTCCCGGGAGGGCAGACAGTCGCCGTACCAGGAGGACTTCAGCGCGCCGCCCCGGCCGAACACGTCCAGCAGGGGCAGCTCCAGCTTCATCTCCGGGGTCGGCACGCCGACCAGGACCACCGTGCCGGCCAGGTCACGGGCGTAGAACGCCTGCTGGTACGTCTCCGGGCGGCCGACGGCGTCGATCACGACATCAGCGCCGAAGCCTCCGGTCAGCTCCCGGATCGCCTCGACCGCGTCGGTCTCCCCGGAGTTGACCGTGTGGGTCGCGCCCAGTTTCCGGGCCGTGGCCAGCTTGCGGTCGTCGACGTCGACCGCGATGATCCTCGCCGCGCCCGCCAGATGAGACCCGACGACGGCCGCGTCCCCCACGCCGCCGCAGCCGATGACGGCGACCGAGTCGCCGCGGCCGACGTTCCCGGTGTTGATCGCCGCGCCGATGCCCGCCATCACACCGCAGCCGAGGAGACCGGCGGCCGCGGCCGAGGCGGCCCGGTCCACCTTGGTGCACTGGCCGGCCGCCACCAGCGTCTTCTCGGCGAAAGCGCCGATCCCGAGGGCCGGGGAGAGCTCGGTGCCGTCGGTGAGGGTCATCTTCTGCTTGGCATTGTGCGTGTTGAAGCAGTACCAGGGCCGCCCGCGCAGACAGGCCCGGCACTGCCCGCACACCGCACGCCAGTTGAGGATCACGAAGTCACCGGGAGCGACGTCCGTGACCCCCTCCCCCACCGACTCCACCACACCGGCCGCCTCGTGACCGAGGAGGAAGGGGAACTCGTCGTTGATGCCCCCCTCGCGATAGTGCAGATCGGTGTGGCAGACCCCGCAGGCCTCGATCTTCACCAGTGCCTCGCCCGGACCCGGGTCGGGCACGACGATCGTTTCCAGGCTGACGGGTGCGCCCTTCCCGCGAGCGACGACGGCACGAACCTGGTGAGTCATGACCACTCCTCGACTGTACGAATCCGCGTCAGATGGTGCTCGTCACGGCGAACATGAAGTTGCTCAATACGGCACGCATCTCATGTCCCGCAACACAGCATCATGGAGGGCCGACCAGGGGTCAAGGTGCCGGAGTGATCGGCTCGGCCTGCGCGATGAGGAGAGCGACGTCGTCGTGGTCCTCGGGCTCACGGAGTCTGTCCAGGAGCCATTGGCAGGTGTCCTTCAGCGGACGCGGTTCGCCCTCGAGGACGCGCAGCAGGGTGCTCAGGCGTTCGTCGATCGGGTGGTGCCGGGTCTCCACCAGGCCGTCCGTGTACAGGACGAGCCGGTCGCCGGGGTGGAAGTCGAAGGCGGACGTGCGGAAGGGCACGCCGCCGACGCCGAGGGGCGCGCCGGTGGGGAGGTCGAGGAGTTCGGGGCGCTGCCCGCTGCGGATCAGGGCGGGCGGCAGATGTCCGGCGTTGGCGATGAGACAGCGGCCCTGGTGGGGGTCGTAGACGGCGTAGAGGCAGGTGGCGATGTAGTGCTCCAGCCCGCGGGTGATCTTGTCCAGGTGCTGGAGGACCTCGTCGGGGGCGAGGTCGAGGTCGGCATAGGCGCAGGTGGCGGTGCGCAGACGGCCCATGGCTGCGGCGGCGTCGATGCCGTTGCCCATCACGTCGCCGACCACCAGGGCGGTCTTGTCGCCGTCCAGCGGCACGACGTCGTACCAGTCGCCCCCGATCTCGCAGGATGCCTGCGCGGGCTGGTAGTGGGAGGCGACGTCCAGGCCGACGAGGCGGGGGTGACGCCCGGGCAGCAGGCTGCGCTGGAGGGTCTCCGCGGAGTTGCGCACGCTCTGGTGCCAGCGGGCGTTGTCGATGGCCACCGCGGCCCGGGCGGCAAGCTCCCCGGCGAGGATCGCGTCGTCCTCGTCGAAGGGCAGCGGGTTGTCGATGCGCAGCAGGTCGAACGCGCCGAGCACCTCGTTGTGGGCGATCAGGGGCACGGCGAGGTAGGAGTGCACGCCCGCCCGGGCGAAGGCCTCCGCCGCGTCCGGGTCGCGGGCGATGCGCTGGAGTTCCTCCTCACCGGTGTGGGCCACGATGACCGGCTGCCCGGTGTGCACGCACCGGGTGATCAGACGGTCCGGGCCGTAGGCGGCCAGGTCGCCGACCTTGTCCGCGGCGGCGGTGGCCTCGGTGGGGTGGTCGGAGACCACGGCCAGCGCACGGAACAGCTCCGGCCCCTCGCGCGGGCCTCCGGTGCGCCGGAAGGCCAGCACGGCGTCGAGGACGTCGACCGCCGCCACGTCGGCCAGGACGGGCACGGCCACCTTCGCCAGTTCATGGGCCGTCTGCTCCACCTCCAGGGTGGTCCCGACCCGGGCGGCGGCGTCGGCGATCAGCGCCAGCCTGCGCCGGGCCCGGTCCGCCTCGGTCGCGGCCCGGTGGCGTTCGGTGACGTCGACGACCGAGTTCGCCACACCGATCACCTGTCCGCCGGCCCCTTCCAGCCGGTAGTACGACACCGACCAGGCGTGATCGTGGTCCGGGTCGGCCGGCGTACGGCCGACGATGTACTGGTCGATCAGCGGGGTGCCGGTGACCAGCACCTGCCGCAGGGCGGACTCGATGGTGTCGATGCCGGTCAGGGGGTGGACGTCACGCGGGCGGCGGCCGATGTGGTCGGCGGCGGGGATGCCGTTGATGCGTTCCAGCGCGGGGTTGACCAGCAGGTAGCGCAGCTCGGTGTCCAGGAGCGAGACGCCGATGGGCGACTGGGACACCAGCCGCTCGGACAGGGCCAGCTCGGTCTCGACCCGCTCCAGCATGGCCCGGTCGGCGGCGATGCCCAGGGCGTAGACGTCACCGAGGTCGTCCAGCAGCCGCATGTTGCGGAACTCCACCAGGCGGCTGCTGCCGTCCTTGTGCCGGATGGGAAACGCGCCGGCCCAGCTGGCCCCGGTGCCCATCACCTCGGCGAACAGCTTGACCACCAGATCCCGGTGCTCCTCGTGGACCAGGAGCCGGTCCGCGTACTGGCCCAGCGCCTCCTCGGCGGTGTAGCCGAACACGTCATCGGCCTGCGGGCTCCAGAACACGATCCGCCCGCGGTCGTCCAGCACCACCGCGGACACGCTGAGCAGGTCGAGCAGCCCTCCCGGCGGCGAGGCTCCCACCTGGCGGGCCTCCTCGTCGCCCCGGAACGATTCCTGTGTGGTCATCCTCAAGCTCCCTCCTCGACAGCAACCGATGGCTACGACTGCTGAGAGGCCGCCCCTCCATGCTCTCCCGAATCGGCCGTGGTACGAACCGGAGAGGGAGGTCGCAGGCAGCGGACGCGGCGGGCGCCGGCGACGGCGGCACGGTGAGGCACCGGCACGACGCGGGGGTGAAGTCTCACATCTGGCCCAGCACCACCAGCACCACCAGGAGCACGGTGGCTCCGGCGCACATGCCGTGGGCGACGACGGCCGTGAGCGGGAAGTGCCGCTCGGCGGTGACGCCGCCGTGGGAGTGCCGTCCAGGGCTGGGCAGCCAGCGCAGCAGCATCATGAAGCCGAAGACGGCCACGATCAGGACGACCGCGCAGGCCGTCCAGGCCGAGCCTCTGAGCCCTCCCACGAGGTACACCGTCCAGGCGGCCAGCCCGGCCACGGCGAGCGCCACATGTCCCACGACGAGCCACAGCGGCAGCCGCGTCACGCCGGGCGTACGCTGCCGCAGACCGCCGTGGCGGATCCACACGGTGGCGAGATAGCCGCCCAGGCTCGCGGTCAGCAGCCACACCCCCAGAACGAAGACACGCATGCCCCTCGCTCCCCCCTCGGTCAGGGTCCCGTCGCGCCCCGTCCCGTCCCCCGGGGCGTTCACACGCCTCGCGGCGTCCGTGCCTCAGGACACCGCACCGACCGGGATCGGTCTGGACATCCATTCCCAGATTCACCCGTAGGCGTGAACAGTGACCCGAAACCGCGCGGCCCGAAGCCGTGCTGTCCAAAAGCGCGCGGCCCGAGAGCGCGCGGTCCGAGAGCGCGCGCTCTCCTTCGATGCCGTGCGAGTGGCAGCGGCAGGGCTCTTGGCTCATGGTGGTCAGGCGGCGTCTGCACGCCGGACCGCAGGACTGGAGGTCACCCCCATGACTTCGGTACGCATGCTCGTCACGACGACCGGTGCCACCCTGGTCCTCGCCCTCTCCGGGGCAGCCCACTCGGCCAAGGCCGTCCCCACCGCGCCCGCCGCCACCCCACAGGACTGCGACAGGGCCATGGCGGCTGCCGAACAGGCCGCGCGCGACTACGACCAGCTCAAGAAGGAGCTCCAGGACCTCGTCGCCGCCGGGGGCCACCCGGACGCCTCCCAACGCCAGGCGGCGGACGCCGACGTCGCACGCAGCACGGCTGCCGCGCAGGCGGAACGGATCTGCGACAGCGTGTGAGTGACCGGCGACGAGCACCATGCGGCGCAAGGGTGGGCGACGCGGCGGACCGCGGGATGTGGAGGCGGTCCTCGACGAGCTCCACACCACGCCGCCGGCCGACTTCGTCGCCCGCCGTGAAGAGCTGGCCGCCGCCCTCAAGGCGGACGGCCGGGTCGCGGACGCCCGCCGGATCCACGGCGCGCGCCGTCCCACTCTGGCGGCCTGGGCCGCGAACCTGCTGCTGCGCTCCCGGCCGGAGGAGAGCCGGCATTTCCTCGAGCTCGGGGAGGCGCTGCGCGAGGCGTACCGCACCCTGGACGCCGCGGGGCTCAAGGAGCTGTCCGCGCGGCGCCGGCAGGTCGTCTCCGGCCTGTCCCGGCAGGCCGCACAGCTCGCTCAGGACAGCGGTCACCGGCTGTCCGACGCCGTACGGCAGGACGTCGAATCCACGCTGCTCGCGGTACTCACCGATCCCGAGGCGGCCGAGCAGTGGGCGACGGGCCGCCTGCACAGTGCCCTGACCCCGCCGTCGGTGTTCCCCGCCGACGGCGGGGAGGCGGGAGCGGCAGCCCCGAAGCGGCCCCGGTCGGCGCCCCGACCGGCACGGACGGCGACTCCACCGCAGCGGCCGGCGCCGAAGGACGAACTCGCCGAACGGCGCCGCGAGCGGCAGGCCCGGCTGCGGCCGCCCGGAAGGCGGCCGAGGAGGCCGAGCGGCGCCTTGCCGCCCTGCAGACCGAGCAGGCGGACGCCGACGCGGCGGTGGCGCAGGCCCGTGACCGTCGTGATCGGGCCGAACAGCAGGTGTCCGCCGCCGAGCGGCAACTGCACCAGGCCCGCGAGGACCTGAGCCGGGCCGAGCACGACCAGCGGGACGCCGAGGAGCGGCGCGAGGAGGCCTCCGATGCCCTCGCCCGCGCCGAGGAGGAGGCCCGAAAGGCCGCGAAGGAAGTGGACCGCCTGGCCGCACGCGTCAGGTAGACGGTGGGCGGCGCGCCGCCGGCCGGTGCTCGACGCGCGCTCCGGGCGGGGAAGTGTCAGCGTGGTGGACAGGAGTGTCGTGCCGGGTGTCGCGGCCGGGGCAGGCAGGACGGGAGCGGGTGGTCATGGCACGCGCGATGTGGACCGGCGTGATCACCTTCGGGCTGGTCAGCGTCCCGGTGGGCCTGTTCACCGCGACGCAGGACCACACCGTCCACTTCCACCAGCTGCAGCGCGGCACCACGGACCGGATCCGCAACCGGCGGGTCAACGAACGCACCGGCAAGGAGGTGTCCCCGGAGGACATCGTCAAGGGCTACGAGCTGGCCGAGGGCGAGTACGTCGTCGTCGAGCCCGACGAACTGGACGAGATCGCGCCGGGCCGCTCCCAGACCATCGAGATCACCGACTTCGTCGACCTCGCGGACATCGAGCCGGTCTACTTCTACCGGACCTACTACGTCGCGCCCCGCGGCAAGGAGTACCTCAAGGTCTACGAACTGCTGCTCACGGCCCTGGCGCAGGCGGGCAAGGCGGGCATCGCCACGTTCGTGATGCGCAACAGGCAGTACCTGACCGCGCTGCGCGCCGATGACGGCCTTCTGGTGCTCCAGACCCTGCACTGGGCCGACGAGGTCCGCGACCCAGGCAAGGAGCTGCCCGAGCTGCCCTCCGGCCACGCCGCGAAGGGCAAGGAGCTCGACATGGCGGTCCAGCTGGTCGAGGCCCTCAGCGGACCGTGGGACCCGGCCCGGTACCACGACACGTACCAGGAGAAGGTGCGGGAGACGGTGCGGGCGAAGGCGGAGGGCCAGGAGATCGTGGCGGCTCAGGCACCGCCTTCGGCCACCGATGTGATCGACCTGATGAAGGTCCTTCAGGGCAGCGTGGACCAGGCCCGCGGCGCCCGCGGCGAGGGCGCCGAACGGCCCCGGGAGAAGGAGCCCAAGAGGAAGGCTCCGGCGGCGAAGGCCGCGAGGAAGTCCGCCCGTGAGGTCCCGGCGCGGACCGGCCGGGACCCCGGCGGCGCGAAGAGCACGAAGGGCAAGAAGAGCGAGAAGAGCGAGCTGCGGCGGCTGAGCAAGGCGGAGCTGTACGAGCGGGCCACCGATCAGAACGTCCCCGGCCGCTCGAAGATGAGCCGCGCGGAGCTCATCGACGCGCTCGCCCGTGCCGGAGGCAGGCGGAAGAAGACCGCGACGACCGCCGCCTGACCTCCGGACCGGCGGTGCCGGATCAGCGGATGGACATGATGACCTGGGCGTCGGCGCCGTTGTGCCAACCCGAGCGGGCCCCGCTCACGTTGTGGCCCTTGGGGCAGGCCTTGTAGGTGTGACGCCAGCTGCCGATCTTGACGGTGCCGTAGACGCACTTGCCGTCGGCCTTCTTGTCGTACACCCAGATCTGGGTGCTGGCCTGCCTGTGGCCGTGGTACGTCCGGTGACACTCCCAGTACGCCACGGCGCCCCGGTCCGACGGCACGGTGATCTTGTGCTGCTTGCACTGCATGGCCGCGGTGGCGGCGGTGCCGCCGTGGGATGCCGGCGTGGCCTGCGCCGCCGGTGCCGCCAGGGCGAGACCGCCTCCGAGGGCCACCGTCGCCGACGCGATGGCCAGGCTCTTGCGTACGTTCATGACGTCCTTCCTTTCCGGTCCGGTCCCCCGTCGGAGCCGGGCCGAACGGTGGGTTGCACGGCTGCGAGAGCCGGTTGCGGTGGAGAAACTACGGATCCGGCAGCGACGGGCGCGTCGGGCAGCGGGTTGGTCTTCGCCGTGGGTCGGCCGGGGCGGTCGCGCCTGGACTCAACCCAGGGGCTGAGAGGGGTCGGCCCCTGGGTTGACCGGGAGTTCACCGCAAGCACACCCGCGCCTCGCCCGGCACAGGAGCCGGTGGCTGTCCGACAGGAATCGGACAAAACTCAAGGGGAACCGGGCACGGGTTGATCGGCATGTAGGAACACGTGAGGCTTTACGGGGGCGGTTTCCGCGCCGGGCCCAGGCCCGCGGCCGGGTTCCAGGTGGCGTTCGCGCCGCCGGCCCGTACCGCGCGGACCGGGACGACCACCCGGACGCGGTGCCCCCTGCGGGCCGGTGGAGGGAACCAAGTTCGGGGGACTGCACAAGATGACACGTGTGCTCGTCGTCGACGACCAAGTACTCGTCCGGAGCGGCCTGTCGGCCCTCTTACGCGCCACGCCCGACCTGGAGGTGTGCGGGGAGGCGGCGACCGGTGAGGAGGCGGTCGAACTGGCCGCCGGGCGGCGGCCGGACGTGATCCTGATGGACATCCGGCTCCCGGGCCTCGACGGGGTCGCGGCGACCGAGCGGATCCTCGCCGCCTCGGGCGAGCCCAAGCCGCGCATCATCATGCTGACCACGTTCGACCTCGACGAGCTGGTGTACGCCGCGCTGCGGGTGGGCGCGAGCGGTTTTCTGCTCAAGGAGACGCGGCCGGAGCGGCTGTTCACCGCCATCCGCGCCATCGCGGACGGCGAGATGCTCTTCGCGCCGACGGTCACCCGGCGGCTCATCGACACCTATCTGCGCTGCCCGTCGCCCGACGTGGCCGGTGCCGGACCCCTGACGTCGCTGACCAACCGCGAGCGGGACGTGCTGAGTCTGGTCGGGCAGGGGCTGTCCAATCCGGAGATTGCCGACCGGCTCACGGTGACCATCGCCACGGTGAAGACGCATCTGAACCGGATGATGGCGAAGCTGGACCTCAGCAGCCGGGCCCAGGCGGTGGCGGTGGCCTACGAGACCGGTCTGGTCCACACCCGCCGCTGAGCGGTGACGCGTGCCCGGCCATTCCGGTGGTTTCGCCTCCAGGCCGGTGTCAAGGGATCGGGCCATGGTTACCGAGAGCTGCATGACCACTGCGCGACGTCTTCCGCCTCTCCGTACCATGGCCCTGACCTGTTGCCTGGGCAGTTCCGTCCTGCTGATGGCCGCCTGCGGCACCGACTCGACACATTCGAGCGTCGCCGAGGCCGCCCCGACGAGCCCCACCGCCATGTCCCCCACCGCCACCTCGCCGGCCTCCCCCACCGCGTCGCTGAACGAGGACCAGGCACACCGCAGGGACCTCATCACCAAGACGCACGTGAGCTGGGAGAAGGCCGCCGCCACCGCGGGGAAGGAGGTGCCCGGGGGCAAGCTCGTCGATCTCGACCTGAAGACCGCTTCCGGCGGCGCGACCACCTCGCCGGGCACGACCAGCCCCGGCACGGCCAGTCCTGGTACAGCCAGCCCCGGTACAGCCAGTCCCGGCACCGGCAGCCCGAGTCCGGCCCCCTCCGCGGGCGCCCCCGAGTGGGAGGCGAAGGTCGCCGCCGCCGACGGGACGGTGCACCGGGTCGACGTCGACGCGGTCAGCGGAAGCGTCTTCGGCAGCCGCACGGAACCGGACCAGGACGCCGACGACAAGCGCAAGGTCGCCGACCGGTTGCACAAGGCCACCCAGACGTCGGCCCAGGCCGTGAAGACGGCCACGGACAAGACCAAGGGCACCGTCACCGGCATCAGCCTCGACGAGAACGACCACCGCCTCGTCTGGTCCGTCGACGTGGTCACGACCGACAACTGGAACAAGAGGACCTTCGACGTCGACGCGGCCAGCGGCAAGATCGTGCTCGAACACGTCGACCACGACTGAGCTCGGCATCGCGCGCGCCTTCGGTCGTCCCTCGCGCCTTCGGTCATACGGGACCGATCGGGGTACTCGTCGGCAGAACCGGCAGGGGTCCCGACCGAGGGTGCCGCGCCGGGTACGGCGCGGGAAAGCGAGGCGGCGATGAAGTGCGACGAGTTCCTGGGGCAGTCGCTGACCGACGCCAAGCGGGAGCGGGCGGAGAGCTTCGGTGTCGAGGAGTTCTACCACCGGGTGGCGGAGCGTACGGGTGCGCACCCGCGGACCGCCCAGTGGGACGCCGGCGCCGTACTGACGACCGTCGCCGACGCCGTCTCCGGCGGCGAACTCAACCAGGTCGTCGGCCGGCTCCCGTCCGGCTACGCCACCCTGTTCGGCAAGGCGGACCTCGCGGATTGAGCGGGAACGATGGAACTGGTCGAGGAGCGTCCCCACCGTTTCCGCATCGAACGGCACGGGGACATGCGGGTGCCCGGGGTGGTGTTCGCCTCGCGGGAGCTGCTCGCCGACGCCGAGCAGTCGCTGCAGCAGGTCGTGAACGTGGCCACCCTGCCGGGGATCGTCGGCGCCTCGTACGCGATGCCCGACATCCACTGGGGCTACGGCTTCCCCATCGGCGGTGTGGCGGCGACCGCGGTGGACGAGGGCGGCGTGGTCTCGCCCGGCGGGGTCGGCTTCGACATCTCCTGCGGGGTGCGGCTGCTGGCCGCCGGCTGCGAACGCAAGGAGTTCGAGCGGTCGCTGCCCGCGGTGATGGACGCCCTGGACCGGGCGATCCCCCGGGGCGCGGGACCCGGCTGTGTGTGGCGGCTGGCCGGCCCCGAGCAGATGGAGCGGATCCTGCGCGGCGGTTCACGGTACGCGGTGGAGCAGGGCCACGGGGAGGAGCGCGACCTCATCCGGTGCGAGGACCGCGGGGCGGTCGCCGACGCCGATGTGACGCAGGTCGGCGAGCGGGCGCGGGAGCGCGGCCTCGGGCAGGTGGGCAGTCTGGGGTCGGCGAACCACTTCCTGGAGGTGCAACAGGTCGCCGAGGTGTACGACGAGAAGGCGGCGGCGGCCTTCGGGATCGCCCGCGACCAGGTGTGCGTGATGATCCACTGCGGCTCCCGCGGCCTCGGTCACCAGATCTGCACCGATCACGTCAAGGCGATGGACCGGGCCATGGCCCGGTACGGCATCTCCGTACCCGACCGGCAACTGGCCTGCACGCCCGTGGAGTCGCCCGAGGGACAGGCCTATCTCGGGGCGATGGCCGCGGCCGCGAACTACGGCCGGGCCAACCGCCAGTTGCTGTCCGACGCGGCCCGCACCATCTTCCGGCGCAGCGCGGGCACCTCGCTCTCGCTCGTGTACGACGTGTCGCACAACCTCGCCAAGATCGAGAGCCACACGGTCGACGGGGTACGGCGCCGGCTGTGCGTCCACCGCAAGGGCGCCACCCGCGCATTCCCGCCCGGCCACCCCGACCTGCCCGAGGATCTGCGCGCGGCGGGGCAGCCGGTGCTGATCCCCGGCACCATGGGCACCGCCTCGTACGTGCTGGCGGGCGTGCCCGGCGGGGACGCGTTCGCCTCCACCTGCCATGGCGCGGGCCGTACGCTGAGCCGCCATCAGGCCGCCCGCACGATCAGCGGCAGGCAGCTGCGGGCGCGGCTGGAGCACGAGGGCATCGCGGTGCGGCCGCGCTCGCTGCGCAGTCTGGCGGAGGAGACGCCCGAGGCGTACAAGGACGTCGGCGTGGTGGTCGCGGTGAGCGAGGCGGCGGGGCTGTGCCGCACGGTGGCGCGCCTGGTGCCGCTGGGCGTCGTCAAGGGCTGAAGCCCCGCCCTGCCCCTTCGAGCCCCCCGGTTCAGGCGCTGCGGCTCAGGCCCCCGGTTCAGGCGTCGACGGTCACCGCGCAGGACCAGCCGTAGGAATCGGGGCCGATGTGCATTCCGTGCCACGAGACGCCCTTCGGCGCGGCGCCGATGATCTCCACGTCCGCGAGCGGGGCCATCGCCAGATGGACGTCGAGTCCGTCGTCGACCTCGGCGGCCGCCACGTCGACCGGTATCCGGCCCTGCACCTCGAGCCGGTAGATCACTTCGTCCAGCAGCGCCGCGAGCAGATCCTCGTCGCTGCCCTCGGCCAGCCGTACGTGCTCCACGGCGGCGGGCCGCACCCCGGACACGTCGGCGAAGCAGTCCACCATCGCCAGCGCCGCCTCCGTCAGACAGCGCTCCCGGCTCGTGGCCCAGGCCTCGAGGCGCACATCGGCGGTGTGCGGCACGGCCCGGTGGCCGTTCTCGCCCTGCCGCCGCGCTTCCCTGTCGTCACCCGTGTCGCCGACCATGCTCACCGGGTGCCCGTTCGGCGGCGGCTCATCGCGGTCACCGCCCCTGTTCCACGCACTCCTTGAAATGCTCCAGATCGCCGCGGACCGTCCGCTCGATCGCGCTGGCCTGGGCGAAGCCCTTCGGTCCGCCCAGGGTCTCCCTGACGGTGTCGGGGTCGTACTCCAGCCGTGCCTGGATGCGGGTGTGGTTGTCGTCGATGGGCTGAAGGGTGAAGGAGCCCATGAGGTCGGGAGCGCCAGTGGTGTGCCACTCCATCACACGTTCCGCCGCGCGGTCGGACAGTTCGGCCTCGATCTCCCGGGACCGGCCACTGGCCTCGATGTCGAGGCGCGCCCGGCCGCCCGACTCCGTGCGGGCTTCGCGGACTCCGGCCACGAAGCGCGGATAGTTCTCGACCCGGTGCAGGCCGTCCCAGGCCTCGTCGATCGGAACTCCGACGTCCACGTGTTCTTCGAGGGTGCTCATGGCCGGCCTCCACGTACGACTGGTGTGCGTACAGCTTCTGCTTCCAGTGTGCGCCCGTGCCGGCCGACGGCGGTCGCCGTCGTCGTCCAAAGCGGCGGTGGCAGGGCGGAGCGACGATGGAAGGGAGGGGTGGAGCGATGGCACGCATACGCGTCGAGGGTGACGATCTGGTCGTCCGTCCGGCGCTGTGGGAGAAGGCGGCGGCCCGTCATGGGAACGTGCGGGTGCCGCTGACCGCGGTGTGCCGTGTGACGGTCGAGACCGACTGGTGGCGCACGGTGCGCGGAAGCCAGCGGCGTGGCACCTGCGTGCCCGGCCTGATGTGCATCGGCACCCGCGCCCATCAGGGCGGGGAGGACTTCGTCGCGGTACGGCCCGGGAGGCCCCTGGTGTGTGTCGAGCTCCGGCCCTCCGCCCCGCTGCGTCTGCTCGTCGTCGCCGCGCGCACCGCGTCCCAGGCCGAGGCGCTGGCACGCGCGGTGCGCCGGGCCGCCCCGAGGATCGACGAGTCCACGCCCTGGCGGCAGCCGCTGCCCGTGCCGCCGGAATCCGCGGATCCCGGCGGGTGACGGGCGCAGCCGGATCCACCGCCCTCACCGCCCCTTCGGGCCGCCGGTGTCCGGCGTGTCCGGCACCGCGTGGAGCACGCCGTCGGGATCGGGTACGACGGCCGTGCCGGGGCTGGTCCGGGCGAGGATGGCCGCCATCCACGTCCGGTCCTCCTCGGCGGCGGGCTCCAGCCGCATCCTGCGGGCCTGCAGCGTCGTCATGCGCAGGTCCCGCAGCCGGCCCGTCTCCGCCTCCAGCGAGACGAGGTAGGCCAGACGCAGGTCGTCGCGGTACTGCTCGTAGCCGGTGATGCCCTCGTAGTCGTCGATGAAGTCGCCGCAGCCGTACAGGATCAGCCGGTCGCGATAGACCTCGACGGCGCGCGGGTGGTGCGAGGAGTGCCCGTGGACGACGTCCACCCCGCCGTCGACCAGGGTGTGCGCGAAGCGGATCTGCTCCCGGGGGATGTGGTGGCCCCAGTTCGACCCCCAGTGCACGGAGACCACCGCGATGTCGCCGGGCCGCCTGAACTCCCGGACCCGTCCGGCCGCCGCGGCGGCGGCCCGCTCCGTCGGCTCCGCGACGTAGGCGACGCCCGCCTGGTCGGCCGTGGCCGCCCAGCTCGGCGGTATGCCGCTGGACATCGTCCCGAGGGCGAACACCAGCAGGCGGGCGCCGTCCGCCACGGGGCACACGGCGGGCGCGTACGCCTCCTCGGTGTTGCGGCCCGCGCCCGCCGACCGCAGTCCGGCGGCGCGCAGGACGTCGAGGGTCTCCAGGAGACCGGCGCGGCCGAAGTCCAGCACGTGGTTGTTGGCCAGCACGCAGACGTCGGGCCGGGCCACCGTCAGGGCGGGCAGGTTGGCCGGGTTCATCCGGTAGTGGACCGCCTTGCCGGGGGCGAAGGCGTCACTGCAGGTCACGGCCGTCTCCAGGTTCACGATCCGTGCGTCCGGTGCGGCCTCCCGGAGCACCGTCAGTGCCTCGCCCCACGGCCAGGCGGGCGCGACCGGCGCGGGGATCGGGCCGCAGGCCGCCTCCGCCAGTTCGACATAGGCCCGCGCGTCCCGTATCCAGTCCTCGCGCAGGGCCGGATCGCCGGGGTGCTCCAGGATCTGGTCGACCCCGCGGCCCAGCATCACGTCACCGCACAGGAACAGCGTCACCGCGCCCCGCCGCGCGGCCACCGGCTGCGCCGCTTCCACCATGATCGCCTCCTTGGGGACCGAGGACGCGAACGGGTCCGGACGGGGTTCGGACGCGGTTCGGACGGGTTCGAACGAGCTCCGGACGGGTTCGAACGGCGAGTTCCCGCTACGAGGGGCGGGTACCCGGCATGGCCGGGTCGGTCAGGGGGGCAGGATCACGGGGGCCGCGCGGGTCGGCCGGGCGGTGCGGCAGAGGGGTGGAATCGGGCCATGCGGAGTGCGGCCACGGCGTTGGTGGTGCAGAACAGCGCGTACGGCGGGCCTGGTCGGTGGGCGCACTGGCTGGCCGAGGGCGGGGTCGGCATGGAGGTGGTGCGGGCGGACGCCGGGGAGGCCCTGCCCGAGCGGCTGGAGCACGGCGCGCTGATCGTGCTGGGCGGCGCCTTTCTGCCGGACGACGACGACCGGGCGCCGTGGCTTGCGGGGGCTCGGGCCCTGATGGCACAGGCACTTCAAAGGGGCGTGCCGGTCTTCGGGATCTGCCTCGGCGGGCAGATGCTCGCACAGGTGGCGGGCGGGAAGGTGGCGGGCGAGCACGGCGAACCGGAGTTCGGGAGCACGGCGCTGACGCTGCGGCCGGAAGCGGCGGACGACCCCCTGTTCGGCGGGCTGCCGCAACGGCCGACGGCGATCGAGCACCATGTGGACGCGATCGTACGGCTGCCCGAGGGGGCGCGGTGGCTGGCCCGCAGCGAGCGGTGTCCGTATCAGGCGTTCCGGGTCGGCGAGGCGGCGTGGGGCGTCCAGTTCCACCCCGAGGCGGAACCGGAGCGCATCGCGCGGTGGTCCGCGGCCCGGCTGGAGCGCCACGGGCTGGACCGGGCGGAGCTGCACCGCGTCGCGGTGCGTGCGGACCCGGCCGCCGTACCGGTCTGGCGGGAGGTGGCGCTGCGGTTCGCGGCGCTGGTGCACGGCCGCGGTGCGCCGCAGGGCGTCGCGCCGGCGTGAGGATCCGCGTGGCACCCGGCCGGTCGCGCGGCCCGCGTCGCCGTCGGCCGGCTCCGGTGTAGGAGCGGCGCACCGGGTACTCGCCCGGTGCCGGGACACGGGTGTTCCCAGCCGGACCGTACGCACCACACGCTGGGAAAGGAGACGCGCCTCATGCGGCACGACGAGATGATCGGAAAGGTGCAGGCGCTCGCTCAGCTGCCGGACCGGGGATCGGCCGAGCGGGCGACGCGGGCCGTGCTGAGCACGCTCGCCGAACGGCTGCCGTCCGGGCTCGCGGACCACGTGGCCGCCCAGCTTCCGCACGAACTGGCCGCCCCCATGCGGGAGGTGACGCAGTCGGCCGCCGGTGGGGGCACGCACGCCTCAGGTGAGCGGTTCGACCTCACCGTGTTCGCCGGGAGGATCGCCGGGCGCGCGGGTACGGACGAGGACGCGGCCGTACGCGAGGCCGCCGCGGTGCTGGAGGTGCTCGACGCCGCCCTCGCCCCGGAGCTGACCGAGAAGGTCGGCGGGGCGCTGCCGGCGGACATCCGGGAACTCCTGCCCGTCGGCCGCGCCACGGAGGAATAGGGTCCTGCGGTCAGGTGATCTTGATCGAGTCGAGGTGGGCGAAGACGACCAGGTTGTCCTCGTAGTCCTGTTTGCTGCGGTCGAAGGTGCCACCGCAGGTGATCAGGCGCAGTTCGGGGGTCGGCGTGTCGGTGTAGACCAGATCGTCGGGGAAGTCGGCCTTGCTGAATTTCTCCGCGCGGTCGACCTTGAAGCGTGCGACGACGCCGTCGGTGCGCGTGATGCTCACCGGATCGCCCGGCTCCAGCGACGCCAGGTCGACGAAGACCGCGGGACCGGTCTTGGTGTCCACGTGACCCACGACGATCGCCGCCCCGCGCTCACCGGGTGAGGCCCCGCCCTGGAACCAGCCGACCAGGTTCTTGTCGTCGGCGGGTGGCGGGCTCAGGTGCTTGGAGGCGTCGAGGGACAGCTTGGTGAAGGGCGCGTCGACGCCGATCTCGGGGATGGAGATGCGTACCGGTGTCGACCGGGGCAGCCCCTTGTCGAGGGCGCCGGCGGCGGGCGTGGTCGGTGTGGAGGGGCGGAGGGCCGTGGACGGTGCGGACGGTGCGGACGGCGTGGGAATCGCGATGGTCGCGGGAGGCGTGGACGGCGGCGCTGACGGGGCCGCCTGCGAGGCGACGGCCGCGGGGCGGGGCTGCTGCCTGGCCTCGCTGACCGGGCTGCCCAGGGAGTGCTGAATGAGCATCAATCCCAGCCCGACCGCTGCCACAGGCCACAGCAGACGGAGCCGGCCGCGCCGCGGGGCGGACCCGGTCCCGCACTGCCCCCTCCGAGACGGATGCTGAGAGGCCATGGACGGTGCCTTTCGTCAAAAGCGGAGCTGATCGTGCGCGCCGGGGAGAGCGCCGCTTCCGCGGCCTGCGCGTTCCTCGCGGGACGTGACGCAGGCCGCGACAGCGGGGTGACGCTCAGGAACTTCAGGCCGCGGAGGCGCCCGATGCCCGGCGGCGGCGCAGCATGTACACGCCCGCTCCGAGGCCGCCGAGCACCAACGCGGCCCCCGCACCCAGTTCCAGCGCGGTGTCCGAGTTGTCCGAGGACCGCGCGAGGCCGCCACCACCGGCGTGGACACCACCGTGCGGCTTGTCGCCACGACCGCCGCGGTCACCGCCACGGCCACCGTCGTCACCGCCGTGGTCACTGTCGTCACCACGGCCGTAGTCACCACGGCCACCGTCGTCACCACGACCGCCGTCGTCACCGCCGCGGCCACCCTCGTCATCACGGCCACCGTCGTCACCGCGGCCGCCGCCGTGGTCGGTGCCCTTCAGCGCCAGGGCCCCGCCACCGGCGTGCACGCCACCGTGCGGCTTGTCGCCACGACCGCCACGGCCACCGCCACGGCCACCGTCGTCACCGCCGTGGTCACTGTCGTCACCACGGCCGTAGTCACCACGGCCACCGTCGTCACCACGACCGCCGTCGTCACCGCCGCGGCCACCCTCGTCATCACGGCCACCGTCGTCACCGCGGCCGCCGCCGTGGTCGGTGCCCTTCAGCGCCAGGGCCCCGCCACCGGCGTGCACGCCACCGTGCGGCTTGTCGCCACGACCGCCACGGCCACCGTCGTCACCGCCGTGGTCACTGTCGTCACCACGGCCGTAGTCACCACGGCCACCGTCGTCACCACCGCGGCCACCCTCGTCACCACGGCCACCGTCGTCGCTGCGGCCGCCGTCGTCGGAGCCGCCACCGTAGGAGGTGCTGCTGACGGGGGTGTGGCCGGGGGACTGGCCGAGCGCCGTCAGCTCCACGGCGCCGGCGACCGGAGCGGAGACCGCTACGGCCGTGGCGATCGCCGCGGAGACGAACAAAGTACGGGTCATGCGCATGGGTAGTCCTTCCGTCGCGACTGCGAGAGTCGGCACGACGCCCACTCAGTCGGCATCACAGGTGCGACGTGATCACCTTCAGCGCAATGACCGATACGCACCATTGGAGCGTCGCATTCGGACTACTGACGGTCCCTCCCTTCATCCGGGCGAGGGAACCCGAGCACCGACGGGGAACCGGTGACAGGTCCAGGTCACAGGCCGTGGTGCCACCACCCCGCCCCGTCCGGCAGCGGACGGTCGGGGCTCGTCCGGGCGACTGCCGGCCGGGACGACGACCGGTGATGCGTCGCCATGCGGGGGTGGTGGAAGGAGAGTTCGCACCGGGCAGTTGGGCAGCGAGCCTCCTGCGGTTCGGGCCTGACACAGGTTCACGCCTTCGGGTTGCTGTTGCGGCGCTCGCCGGTGTGGGCCGTCCGAACCGGGTAGTGACGGTTCTCGTGATGCGTACTGTCCTCTCCGGTCCGTGGGTGCTCGCCGTGTACATGGCCGACCGGGTGAAGGAGAGCGACCTGGCGGCGGCGCGGGCGCAGATGGGTTTCTCGCTCGCCTGGCACATCGTCGTGGCCTGTCTCGGCGTCGGGCTGCCGGCCCTGACGCTGCTCGCCGAGTGGTACGGCATCCGCACCGGCGATCCGGCGCACCGGCTGCTGGCGCGTCACTGGGCGCGCGCCATGGGCGTGCTGTTCGCGGTGGGCGCCGTGTCGGGGACCATCCTCAGCTTCGAGATGGGCCTGTTGTGGCCGGGGCTGATGGGCAGGTTCGGCCAGGTCATCGGACTGCCGTTCGCGCTGGAGGGCATCGCCTTCTTCGTCGAGGCGGTCTTCCTCGGGATCTATCTCTACGCCTGGGACCGGTTGCCGCCCCGCCGTCATCTGCTCACCGGCATTCCGATCGTGGTCGCGGGCACCCTGTCGGCGTTCTTCGTCGTGTGCGCCAACGCCTGGATGAACCAGCCGCGCGGCTTCACCCTGCGCGACGGCAAGGTGGTGCACGTCGACCCCTGGGCGGCGATGCTCAACCCGGCGAGCCCACCGCAGACCGTGCACATGATCCTGGCCGCGTTCATGGTGGCGTCCTTCCTGACCGCCTCGGTGTACGCGGTGGCCATGCTGCGCGGGCGGCGCGACGCCTACCACCGGGCCGGCTTCCTCATTCCGTTCACGCTCGGTGTCGTGGTGACACCCTTTCAGGTGTATGTGGGCGACTGGGCGGCACGGTTTCTGTCGCACTACCAGCCGGCCAAGCTCGCCGCGATCGAGGGCGTGTACCGCACCGGCCCGCACGTCCCGCTGACGATCGGCGGCGTCGCGGGCGACCACGGCCTCGAGTACGGCCTGGAGATCCCCGACGGCCTGTCGCTGCTGGTCGGCTACAGCCCCGGCACGGTCGTCCAGGGCCTGGACCGCGTGCCGGCGGCCCAGCGGCCCCCGGTCACCGCGGTGCACTGGGCGTTCGACCTGATGGTGACCGTCGGCTTCTTCCTGCTGGCGATGGGTGTGTGGCTGCTGTGGCTGTGGTGGCGCCGTCGGCGCACCGGTGGCGAGCTGTCCATGCCTCGCCTCTTCCTGGCGCCGGCGGCCGTGGCAGGACCGGCGTCGGTGGTGGCGCTGGAGTGCGGCTGGAGCGTGACCGAGTTGGGCCGGCAGCCGTGGATCGTGTGGGGGGTGATGAGCGTGCGGGACGCGGTCAACCCGGCTCCCGGGCTCATGGGCGGACTGTGGCTGGTGCTGGTGGTGTACGCGGCAATGACCGTCGCCACGGTGTACGTCCTGCGGCGGATGACACGGGGCACACCGGTGCCGCGCGCCCCGCAGGAGGAGGACGTCGCGCGGTATCCGGTGGTGTGATCCCTCTCGTGACCCCTCGTGACCCCTCTCGTGCCGTCGTACGAGCCCTTGGAGGTGACCGTGCTCGCGGATGCGGCGCTCGCCGTGATGTGGGTGGGCCTGACGTGCTATGCCCTGTTCGGCGGGGCCGACTTCGGCGCGGGCGTCTGGGATCTGGTGGCCGGCGGCGCCGAGCAGGGCCGGGGCCGGCGCCGACTCATCGAGCACAGCATCGGACCGGTGTGGGAGGCCAACCACGTGTGGCTGATCTTCGTGGTGGTGATGCTGTGGTCGGCGTTCTCCCCCGTGTTCGCCGCGGTGATGTCCACGCTGTACATCCCGCTGACGCTGGCGGCGCTGGGCATCATCGCCCGGGGTGCCGCCTTCGCCTTCCGCAAGGCCAGTACCGAGCTGTGGCAGCAGCGGCTGTTCGGGGCGTGCTTCGCGCTGTCGTCGCTGCTCACACCGTTCTTCCTGGGCGCGGTGGCGGGCGGCGTCGCCTCCGGCCGCGTCCCGCCGGGCCTCGCCGCGGGCGACGTGGTCACCAGCTGGCTCAATCCCACGTCGCTGCTCGGCGGGGTGCTGGCCGTGGTGACCTGCGCGCATCTGGCGGCGGTCTACCTGTGCGCCGACGCGAGCCGCGCGGGGCGGCCGGAGCTGGCCTCCGCCTTCGCCCGTGACGCCGTGGTCACCGGCGCGGGGGCGGGCATGGTGGCCCTCGCGGGCATCGCGGTGCTCGCCGCGGACGCACCCGTGCTGTTCCACGGACTGACCCATCGTGCGCTGCCGCTGGTCGTGCTCAGCGCGGCGGCCGGTGTCTCCGGCATCGGCCTGCTGACCCGCCGGCGCTATGTGGCGGCCCGTGCGGCGGCGGCTCTGGCGGTGGCCGCCATCCTGTGGGCGTGGGGCGCGGCCCAGTACCCGGCCATGCTGGTGGGCAGCACCACGGTGTCCCAGGCCGCGGCGACCTCCTCCGTCCTGTGGGCGGTCCTGGTGTCCCTGGGGGTGGGCGCGGTGGTGCTCGTGCCGTCGCTGTGGCTGCTGTACGCCACCTTCCAGCGCGAGGCGCCGGAGCGGTCCTCGCCGGGGTGAGCCCGACTACCCGCCGCCGTCGGCCGATGCAGGTGTGGGGCGGACGGCGAGGACGGCGATGTCGTCGGTGTTGTCGGCACCGAGGCCGATCAGGAGCTCGTCGCAGAAGGTGTCGAGGGGTTCGCGTGCCAGGTCGGCGGTGTACCGGCGCAGCCGGGTCAGCGCATGGCCGAGGGGTTCGCCGCGCCGCTCGATGAGGCCGTCGGTGTACAGCAGCAGCGTCGAGTGGGCCGGCAGGGAGTCGACGGCCGTACGGCGGGGCATGTCGGGGTCCATGCCGAGCAGCAGGCCCGCGCCCTGCTCCAGATAGCGGGTGTCGCCTTCCGCGGTGGTGAGCAGGGGCGGCAGATGACCGGCGGCGGAGTGACTCAGCTCCCAGGGGCGGTGCGCGGAACCCTTGACGAGGCCGTAGATGCAGGTGGCGGTGGCCTCCCGGTGGAGGCTGTGGTTCGCCAGGTCCAGGCGGCGCAGCACCATGTCGGGCGGCTCCTGGCGGTCGACGGCGATGCCGCGGAGCATGCTGCGCAGCTGGCTCATGGCGATGGCCGCGTCGAGGTTGTGCCCGGTGACGTCGCCGATGACCACGGCGGTGTCGCCACCGGGGAGGACAAAGCTGTCGTACCAGTCGCCGCCGACCTGCGCGGCGGTCGAGGACGCGGCGTAGCGCGCGGCCAGTTGCAGGTGCTCGACGTCCGGGAGCACGGGCAGCAGGGAGCGCTGGAGGCGCTGGGCGATGTTGCGGGTCTCCAGGTACAGACGCGTGTTGGACACGCCCAGGGCGAGGTTGTGCACCACGTCGTCGATGAGGGACAGGTCCTCTTCGGTGAACGGCTGCCGTCCGCGGGCACGGGCCACGGTCAGAGCGCCGAAGTTCTCGCGGCGGGCCCGCATGGGGGCGACGACGGCGCTGCCGGCGCCGAGGTGCCGGAACAGCTGCCGGTAGTGGACGTCGAGCGCGCTGTCGGCCCGGCTGGGCGGTGGTGCCTCCGTCAGCAGCAGCGGTCCGGCGCCGCGCAGCACCCGGGCCAGCGGGCCGCGGGAGGCCTCGGAGAGCGGCGGGAGCCTGCCCTCGTACGGCGTGGGGCGCGGCCCCGGTGGATCGCGGTGGACGACACAGACCCTGTTCACCTGGCCGTACTCGGTGAACATGTCGACCACGAACCAGTCGGCCAGCCGGCGCGTGACGAGCCGGCCGACGCGTGCCAGCGCGTCGGCCAGCTCCAGGGTGTTGCTCAACTCGGCTCCGGTGTCCGCGAGGAGCGTGAGCCGTTCCATCGCCGACATGTCCCCTCCGGTGTCGGCCGCCTTCCTGGCGCGCTCGCCGGCGGCCGGCACAGGGGCCACGACGGGCTCGTGGTCCACCCGGCTCTCCACGCCGGGTGGGCTCGGCATGTCGTCGCTCGTGTCCGCACGGGGGACGAGCTGGGCGACGAAGACGCTGCGTCCGTCGGCCATCTCCTGGTTCTGGATGAGCAGCCGGACGGGAACCGTACGGCCGTCGCGGTGGAGCGCCGGGAGCGGCACGGAGCGGCCCATGATGCGGCTCTGCCCGGTGAGCAGCAGCGAGCCGAACGCCGCGAGGTGACGACGCCTCAGGTGCTCCGGGATGAGTGTGGTCAGCGGGCGCCCGACGAGGTCGTCCGCCTCCCAGCCCAGCATCTCCGCCGCCGGTCCGTTGGCCGCGATGATGCGGTTGCCCTCGTCGGCCGCGATGGTCGGCACCCTGCTGACCCGCAGGTGGCCGGCGTCCCACGGCACCAGTTCCGAGGGGCTGACGTCCGGTTCGCGGGGCAGCACGGTCCAGGCGGTGGGGCGGCCGCCGGTCAACTGGTCGGTGATCTGGTCGAACAGCCACTCCTGAAAGGCGCGGCTGCGCGGCAGAGCCGGCAGGGTGAGGAGGCGTTCCTCCCGTGCGGCGTCCTCGGCCAGGTCCAGGACGCGGCGCAGGGTGAGTACCGCGGGGGCCGCGTCGGCGGGCAGCGCCAGGGACAGGGCGCGGAGGTCCACGTCGGGCAGCGGCTCCTCGAGCGCGGCAGACACACAGGCGCTGAGCACGTTGTTGATGTCGTTGGCGGTGACGAGGTCCTGAGACGGCACACCGACGTCGGCACCGGCGGACGCGGCGAGGGTGAGTTCGCGCAGCAGTGTGTGCCGGTACTGCTGGGAGGCCGCGTACAGGGCGCTGGGCACATCGACGAGCGTCACCGTCCCCTGGGTGGCGCAGGGCGGGAGATGGGCTGCCCATCCGGGTGACGGCGGTGGCGGTCCGCCGGCCCAGAGCTCGAACCACACCGTCTTCTGCCGGTCGTCGGCGTGCACACCATGGCGCGACGCCATGTGCTCCACCAGGGCCAGGCCCTGTCCGGTGCCGGCGTACGGCGGGCAGTCCTGCGGTACGAGTCCGCGGCTGGGACGCTCGTCATCGACCTGCACGCGAACCCTGCCGCCGTGGACGCGCACGCCCACCTCGACCTGGGTGCGCGCATGCAGTACCGCGTTCGTCACCAGCTCGCTGACCAGGAGCTGAGCGGTGTGGACCAGGTCGGAGGGGGCGTCGGAGAGTGCCTCCGCCACGAACCGCCGAGCCGCGGCCGCGCTCGCGGGTGCCTGCGGAAAGCGCCGTGAGACAGCATCCGAATGACCTGCGTCGCCCATGTCACCAGTGTGCCTCGGCGGGCCCGCCGCGCGGCGGGCTGCCACGCCCGCCATCGGGTCGGCGGCGCGGCTGTGCGCCGGCCGGGTGAGGCCGCCACGAGCTGCCGCGGCGGCCGCGCGGGGAGGTCCGGTGACGAGGTGGCGCGGCAAGGGAGTTGACCGGGCACGGCACATCCGACACCACCGTGCGTCCATCTTCCGTACTATCGCTGGAAAACGGCTTGCAGCAGTAACCGCCGCCGCTGGTGCGGCACCAGGCGAACACGCACATGTGTTTGGCACCGCACACGTCCTGGCCTCTGCGCGCGAGCCGCCGAACCCGGAAGGGGTTATGAGGAACATGTCGCAGATCGACACGGCGGCCTCCGGCCTGACATCGCAGTACGCCGCCCAGGTCGCCGGTGACCTCGAGAACAATCTGAAGGAACAGGAACGCATCAGCGGGGAGATCGCCGCCCTGCAGGAGCAGTTGGCCGCCCTCCAGCAGGACCACGCCGTCCTGGTGAACGTCCAGCAGGCGCTGGGGGTGGCCGCGGCGCCCCGGACGCCCGCCGCCGAACCGGCCGCCGTGGCCGTGCCCGCCCCGCGCAAGAAGACGGCCACGGCCACCGGTGCGGGTCGCGGCAAGCGGACGCAGGCGAAGAAGTCCACCACGCCGGCCCGGAAGGTGTCCGCCAAGAAGGCCCCGGCCGGCAAGGCCGACGCCAAGGCCAAGGGCAAGGCCGAGGACGGGACGGCGGGCTCGGCTCCGGCGCGGCCCACGCTCGTCGAGATCGTCCGCGCCCACCTGGCCGCGCAGAGCGAACCGCGTTCCGCGGCCGAGATCGCCACCGAGCTGGACCGGCAGCACCCCGAGCGCACGGTCAAGACGACCGTCGTGCGCACCACGCTCGAGGGGCTCGTGGCCAAGAACCAGGCTCAGCGCACCAAGCAGGGCACGTCCGTCTTCTACACGACGGCCGAGCCGAGCGAGCCCGCGGCGGCAGCCGAGCCGAGCGAGGAGCAGCAGCCGGCCTGAACCGGGCGTCGTCGAGGGGCCGTGTGCCACCGCTGTGCTGATGGACGGCCACCGCCGAAAGCGGTGCCGTCCATCAGCGGTGTGCCGGTCTCCCGCCGGATCGTGGGTCGGCGTGACACCGGATCGTGTGCCGGCGTCACACCGGATCGTGTGCCGGGTGTCACCGGATCCGGTGACACGCCGGGTACCCGCGGCTCATGAGGGGTCGCCGGTTCGCCGATGCGGGAGTCAGGGAGCGATCGGCGGCCGGCGCTTGTGCTCGGTGAGCCGGTAGCGGCGGGCGATGGCCTCGAAGGCCGCCTCGCCTACGGGCTCGCCCTCCAGGAAGTCGTCGATGTCGTCGTAGGTGACGCCGAGCGCGTCCTCGTCGGGCCTGCCCGGGTTCAGGGTCTCCAGGTCCGCGGTCGGGGTCTTCAGGACCAGCGCGGAGGGGGCGCCCAGGGCCTGTGCCACGGCCCGCACCCGCCGCTTGGTGAGGCCGGTGAGCGGAACCACGTCGGCGGCGCCGTCACCGAACTTGGTGAAGAAGCCGGAGACCGCCTCGGCGGCGTGGTCGGTGCCCACGACCAGGCCGTCGTGCGCGCCCGCGACCGCGTACTGGGCGATCATGCGCTGCCGGGCCTTGATGTTGCCGTGCACGAAGTCCTGGTGGTGCGCGTCGCGGAACTCCGTTCCGCCGGCCAGCGCCGCCTGGAGCGCGGCGTCGCTCGCGGGCTTCACATCGACGGTCAGGACCCGGTCGGGCCGGATGAACTCCAGCGCCAGTTGCGCGTCCTTCTCGTCGGCCTGGTCGCCGTAGGGGAGCCGCATCGCGAAGAACACCGCTTCCCGCCCTTCGGCACGGACCCGTTCGACCGCGAGCTGACACAGCCGGCCCGCGGTCAGGGAGTCCACTCCCCCGCTGATGCCCAGCACCAACGAGCGCAGGCCCGTCGAGGTCAGCTGCCCGGCGAGGAAGGCCACCCGGCGCTCGATCTCCTCCCGCGCGTCGAAGGACGCGCTCACCTGGAGATCCCGGGCGATCTCCTGTTGCAGGGACATGGTCGCCAGGTCGGTCACGCTTGCTCCTCGGTCGGGCCCCTGGGCACGGTCGGCACGCGCCGCCCGGCCGGGACCGCGGACGCGTGCGGGGGACGGCAGCACTCTAGAGGACGGCCGGGAAGTGCCGATCGGGGCGTGCGACGTGGCTGCGCGGAACCGGGCCGCTCCCGGCATGCCCGCCGGCCGCTGCCCGGCATGGCGGACCTCACACAGAAACTAGTTCAGCGTTCAACCAATAGGGAGTACTGTCTCCAGTGCCCGAACCGGGACAACCACCATGATTCGTCCACTCCACCGCCGGACGGCCGAGATCGTGGGACCGTCAAGGAGGAATGACCATGACACACAAGATCGCACGTCGGGCCGCCGTCGCCGTCGTCTCCGCGGCGGTCGCCGTGGCAGGGCTGATCGCCACGGGAGGCACCGCCTCCGCCGCGACACTTCCGGGCAGTGGACAGTCCGGCCTCGTCAGGGTCGCGGACGGTCATGACGAGGACGCCCGTCAGCAGTGGGTCATGGGCCAGATCCAGTGGGCCGCGGACGGACATGACCAGGACGCCCGTCAGCAGTGGGTCATCGGCCAGATCCAGTGGGCCGCGGACGGACACGACCAGGACGCCCGTCTCCAGTGGGTCATCGGCCAGATCCAGTGGGCCGCGGAACACGGCCTGTCGGCATGACCCGGGTGAGGGCGAGCAGAGCCATGTCGTCGGTGACCCGGCCGCGGGTGTGCCGGCGGACATCGGCGACGACGGCGGCCAGGAGCGCGTCCGGGCTCCGGGGGACCTGTCCGCAGAGCCGGTCGGCGGGGTCGTAGAAGGTCCCGCTCGGGTCCCGGGCCTCGGTCAGCCCGTCGGTGTACAGCAGCAGGCTGGCTCCCGGCGGGAAGGACACGGTGTCGGTGCGGCCGGGATCCGCGGCCAGCATGGCCAGGCCCAGCGGCAGGGCGGGCCGGGCGGGCTCCAGGGTGCGCACCGTGCCCTCGGCGAGCAGCAGCGGCGCCGGGTGCCCGCGGTTGATCAGACGCACCCGGTCACCCGGCCGGGGGATCTCGGCCAGTACGGCGGTGGTGAAGTCCTCGACCTGGTCGATTCCGTCCCGCAGCGCGGATTCCCGGAGCAGTGACTGGTCGATCCGTGCGGCGAGCCCGGTCAGCGTGGGTTCGTGCTGGGCCGCCTCCCGGAAGGCACCCAGGACGACGGTGACCGCCTCGACCGCGCCCATTCCCTTGCCGCGTACGTCACCGATCAGGCAGCGCACCCCGTAGGGGGTGTCCTGCACCGCGTACAGGTCGCCGCCGAGCTGCGCATCGGCCTGGGCGGCCTCGTAGCGGGCGGCGACGCGCAGCGTCCCGATGCGTGGCGGGGGCTGCGGCAGCACGGCGTGCTGCACCGCGGCGGCGACGCTGCGCACCGACTGCAACCGCATCTCCCGGTGGTGGAGCAGAAGGTTGAGGAGCACGGCGATGACGGCCATGACGGCGACCGTGATCCACTCGCTGTAGGCGCCCGGGTCCCGCAGAGCGCCGAAGTGCGCGATCACGGCCAGGTCGGCGGCGCACGCGGCCAGCCCGACGAGCACGGTCCCGGACAGCGACAGCAGCGGGGCGGCGACCACCGGAGCGGCCGAGAAGCATGCCGCGGCGCTGACACCGCGTGGTGTCTCCAGGTCGAGAACGACGCCGCCGACGAGCAGCAGCAGGGGAAGCAGCAGGACGCCGCCCTTCCGCAGGGCTCGCGGGGGACGGCGATCGTCAGGCCGTGTCACATGCCGCTCCCGCCGTCGTGTGGGCACCCCCCACCCACCACACTTGCGGACATCGGCCGCGGTCTGCCAGCCGGACGCGTGACACGGGTGGTCCGGGCGCGTCCCCGGGCCGCTGAACGGCCGGGGGGACGGAGCAGGTCCGCAGGACAGGAGCGGCGCCGTGTCCCAGACTCGTCCCCGAGAGCGGATGATCCCCGTCGTGCCGGCCCCACGGGAGGCAACAGCGTGCCCGACGTCCCGTTGTGGCTGTGGACGGCGTTCGCCGCGGCCGTTGTCGTGTCGCTGGCGGTGGACCTGCTGGCGCACCGCGACACCCATGTCATCGGCTTCCGGGAAGCCGTGGTGTGGAGCGTGGTCTGGGCCGGTCTCGCGCTGGTCTTCGCCGCAGTGGTGTTCGCCGTGCTCGGTGCGACGGCGGGGGTCCAGTACACCACCGCGTGGCTGCTGGAGAAGAGCCTGTCGGTCGACAACCTGTTCGTCTTCGCCCTGATCTTCGGGTACTTCAAGGTGCCCCGCGCCTACCAGCACCGGGTGTTGTTCCTCGGCGTCATCGGCGCGCTGGTGTTCCGCGGGATCTTCCTGGCCGCGGGTGTCGCGGTGGTCACCCGCTTCTCCGCGGTGCTGTTCCTCTTCGCCGCGATCCTGCTCTACAGCGTCTACAAGATCCTGCGCGGTCAGGACGAGGGCTTCGACCCCGGGCGGAGTCTCACGGTGCGGATACTGCGCGGGGTCGTCCCGGTCCGGGAGGAGTACTGCGGGGCGAGGTTCCTCGTCGAGGAGGGGGGCAGGCGTGTCGCCACACCGCTGCTGGCGGTGGTCGCCGCGATCGAGGCGGCCGACCTGGTCTTCGCCGTGGACAGTGTCCCGGCGGTGCTGGCGGTCAGCGACAACGCCTTCATCGTCTACAGCAGCAACGCCTTCGCCGTCCTCGGTCTGCGCGCGCTGTACTTCATGCTGGCCGGGATGCTGGACCGCTTCCACCACCTGAGCAAGGGCCTGGCCGTCATCCTGGCCTTCATCGCCGTGAAGCTGATTCTCCAGGCCGCGCACAAGACGATCCACAGCGCTGTTCCGGAGATCCCCTCCCTGGTGAGCCTCGCGGTCGTCATCGCCGTCCTGGCCGTGTCCGTCGTATGGAGCCTGCTGCGCCCACCGAGCCCGGCCGCCGGTGAGGCCGGCGCCGAAAGGCCCGAGGAGCAGCCCGCCGGGCGGCGAACGCCCGGTGAGCGAACCGACCGCGCGTCCGACGACCCCCGCGACGGCGACAGCCCGCCGTAGGCCGTCGCGCCGCGGCGTGCGGTCGCGTCGGATACGGATCTGTATCCCATGCAGTGCTGTATCGTGAAGCAGTTCGCAGGGGTGTAGGTCACCCGGGGGAAGTCCAGGGACGGGAAGGAGCGCCGTGCCGAAGGGGCCCACCAAACGCCGTCCGCAGACCACCGCGCGGTTGCTGGCGGCCGCGCAGGAGACGTTCGCCGAGCGCGGCTTCTACGGCTCCTCCATCGAGGTGATCTGCGAACGCGCGGGGCTCACGCGCGGCGCGTTCTACTCCAACTTCCGCACCAAGGAAGAGCTGTTCTTCGCGCTGTTCGACCTGCACGCGCAGCGCGTCGTCGACCGGCTGACCGCCGCGGTCGACGAACTGGACGCCGCCGAGGACCCGGTACGGGCGGTGCTCCGCCGTATGAGCGCGCTCGACGAGGCCGAGCGCCGGTGGTACCTGCTGTCGACCGAGTTCACCCTGCATGCCATCAGGCACCCGGCCACGGCACGCACCCTGGCCGAGCACGACCGGCGCCTGCGGGAGGAGATCGTCCGTCTCCTCGGCCGGCTCTTCGACCGCCTCGGCCGCAGGCCCACCGTCGACCTGGACTCCCTCGCCCGCCTCACGACGGCCGTCCACGAGGGCTCCCTGGCCCAGAGCCTGGTCGAACCGGACCGGCTCGCCCCGGAAGAGCTTGCGGTCACCTATCTGCCGCTGCTCGTCGAGGCCGTCTCCGAGCCCGCCGCCACCGGCCGGCGCACCCGGTCCTGACGACGCTCGCCGTCCGGCGGGCGACACGCGGCCGCCCGCCGGACGGGTCGTCACCTCGGGCGGGGCCAGGGAGTGTCTTTCCGGTCAGGCCGGATCAGGGAGCGGTGGCCGGCGGTGGGGGTACCCCCCACGCCGTTCAGGCAGTGGGGGAGCATCACGAGGCGGAGGAGGGAGTCGATGCGGAGCATCGGCGACCGACGACAACGCGGCGAGGTGCGGCACCGGCCACCGCGAGCCCGGCATGATCGGCGAGACACCCCCTAGGCGAGTTTGCGGGCGAGGCCGCCGTGTTCGCCGATGGGCTGCGGGGCGGGGCCGGTGGGGTCCGGGCGCCAGAAGGGGACCGAGACGACGCCGGGGTCCACGAGTTCCAGGCCGTCGAAGTACGCGGTGATCTGGTCCACGGTGCGCAGGATGTACGGGACGGCACCGCTGTCGTTGTAGGCGTCCTGGGCCTGTTCGAAGACCGGGTCGACGCCCCGCGAGCCGTCGTTGACGGAGAGGTAGCTGCCGGGCGGCAGTGCGTCCATCAGCCGGGTGACGATGGAGCGCGCCTGGTCGTAGTCGGCGACGTGGCCCAGGATGTTGCTCAGGATGAGCGCGGTGGGACGGGTGAAGTCCAGCGTCTCGGCGGCGGCCGCCAGGATGCGGTCCGGGTCCAGTACGTCGGCGTCGACGTAGGAGGTCGCGCCCTCCGGGGTGGAGTAGAGCAGGGCCCGGGCGTGCGCCAGGACCATGGGGTCGTTGTCGACGTAGACGATCCGGGTCTCGGGGGCGATGCGCTGGGCGACCTCATGGGTGTTGTCGGCCGTCGGCAGGCCCGTGCCCACGTCCAGGAACTGCCGGATGCCCGCCTCGGCGACCAGATACGTGATGTTGCGCCGCAGGAAGGCGCGGCTGCTGCGGGCGATGGTGACGATGCCGGGGAAGACGGCGGTGTACGCGTCGCCGGCCTCCTCGTCGACGGGGTAGTTGTCCTTCCCGCCCAGCCAGTAGTTCCAGATCCGGGCCGAGTGCGGCACCGAAGTGTCGATCTTCTGATGCGCCGCGGTCCCGGGCGTGGTCGCGGGGTCGGTCATGGCCACCGTCCGTCGTGAGTCGATGCGTGGATCATTCACCGCACAACCTATCGTTCCAACATCCCGGCGGCGCACACCACTTCATCATTCCGGTCCCAGTTGTCACACTCACGCACGGGTATTCTCACCGCAGTTCTGATCGGGAGGTTCGTGTGCATCGCAAGATCCGACGGTCCGCTGGTCGCACCCTGATCGCCGCCGCCCTGACCGCCGCGGCGCTCGGCGCGGTCTCGTCCCCCGTCGCCTCGGCGGCCGAGCCGGCCGGCGCGGGATCCGCCGCACCGCCCCTGCCGCTGCGGGTGGCCACCTACAACATCCATGCCGGAGCCGGCGAGGACGGCGTCTTCGACCTGGACCGCACCGCCGGGGCGATCCGGGATCTCCACGCGGACGTGATCGGCCTCGAGGAGGTCGACGTGCACTGGGGCGCCCGCAGCGACTTCACCGACGAGGCCCAGGAGCTGGCCGAACGGCTGCACATGCGGGCCTACTTCGCCCCGATCTACGACCTCCCGCCCGCGTCCGAGGGCGAGCCGCGGCGCCAGTACGGCGTGGCGGTCCTGAGCCGCTACCCGGTGATCGCCGCCGAGAACCACGAGATCACCCGGCTGTCCACCCAGGTTCCCGACCCGGTGCCGGCCCCCGCACCGGGCTTCGCCGAGGTGACGGTCCAGGTGCGGGGCACGTTCGTGCACGTCTACGCGACCCATCTGGACTACCGCTCGGACCCCTCGGTCCGGCGGGCCCAGGTGGACGACATGCTGGGCATCCTCGCCGAGGACCGCGGGCCCAAGGTCCTCGTCGGTGACTTCAACGCCGAGCCCGACGCGCCGGAACTCGCGAAGCTGTGGGGCCCGTTGGCCGACGCCGCCCCGCGGGACGGCAAGACCTATCCGGCGATCGACCCGGTCAAGCGCATCGACCTCGTGACGGTCTCCCCCGATGTCACCGTCACCGGTGCGCACATCGCCGAGACCGCGGCGTCGGACCACCGTCCGGTGGTCGCCGACCTCCTGCTCCACCGCCGCGGCCGCTGACCCCGGCTCCCGCCCTCGCCATGGCCGGCAGGGCCGCGGTTCGAGCGCCGCGCGCCGCGCGGTGCGCGGTGCGCGGTGCGCGGTGCG
>NZ_JAVACL010000054.1:0-47315 GCF_032658145.1 Streptomyces sp. MK7 | reverse complement strand
GTTCCGGTCCGGCCGGGCTTGAAAACTCCACGGCGATGTATCTGGCCGCCCACGGCACTGCCCCCTGCTGGTGCCGCGCGGTCGCCAGGACCCAGCCGGCCCGCTGCTGCTGGCCGTGGACGGCTCCCCGGCCGGTGCAGCGGCAGTGCGGTTCGCCTTCGTCGAGGCCGCACTGCGCAGGGCGCTCCTGGTGGCACTGCACGTATGGAACGCCTGGAGCGAACGAGCCTACGAACGCCCCAGCGACCCGCTGACCGCAGTGGTGACCGATGTCGATCACATGCGCGAAGCGAGCCGGATTGCACCTTGTCCACAAGACGGTGGCCCCCTGGCAAGAAGCGTTCCCAGAGATCGCCGTGGAGCGGCACTTGATGCGCGCCCGGATCCGGCCCGCTTTGATCGACGCCAGTCACCACACGCAGTTGGTCGTGGCCCGCGCGAGCGGCCGCGGCGGTTTGACAGGCTCGCTGCTCGGCTCGGTCAGCCAAGCCCTGCTGCACCACGCCGACTGCCCTGTCGCCGTCGTGCGGCACGCAATGATCACGCCCCAGCGCCTCCCCCTGCCTCAAGCCGCGTCGGTTGCGTTGCCCTACTCTGGAGGCATGGCTGCGGGCAGCCGCTTCCACCTGGATCAGGAGGGCCACTCGATCACGGTCCAACTGACAGGTGTCTCCGGCTCGATCGAGGTGCTGGTGGACGGAAAAGTCGTCGCCCGGGGCAGCACCTCAGGTGCGGGCGAAACCGTCCTCTACGCCGAACTCCCAGGGGACCCGCCGCGCCCCGTGAGTATCACACTGGGAAACATGGGCGGTGGTGTCTCTCTGTGTGAGATGGACGTCGGCGGTACGCGTTACCTCATGCCGCGCGTACCGCTCTTCCCGGAGCGGCAGTTCCGGTGGTGGACAGCGCTGCGTCCCGTCCGGCGGATGCGCAGGTCGCTGTGGCGTGCGGTACGCCGTGCTACGGGCGGCGGCCAGATCCGCCCATCCCGCTGATCTTGTTATCGTCGACCGCCACGGAACCCCGCTCGCCGTCACGCTCACCCGCGGCAACCCGCACGATGGCACCCAGCTCCTGGCGCTGCTGGACGCGGCCCCACCGCTCCGGGCCTGCGGGGACGCCCCCCGCCGCAAGCCGCGGCGCATGTACCCCGACCGCGGCTACGACCTCGACAAGTACCGCCGCTGTGGAAGCGCGGCGTCGAAGCGATATCGCCCGACGCGGTGTCGCCCACGGCTCAGCTCTGGGCAAGGTGCGGTGGGTGGTCGAGCGCGCCTTCGCCTGGCTGCGCCAGTACAAACGGCTCCACATCCGCTATGGGCGACGCGCTGATCTCCACCAGAGCTTGCTCGAGCCGGCCTGCGGCCTCTTTGTCTTCGCTGTGTGCGAACCTCATTCGGAAGCCGTCAGCATGCCGTCCGTACTGATTCTGGCGGCGCCGGAACTCACGAATGTCGAGACCGGCATGCGTTCGCTGGTGCCCGAACGCAACGACGTCTCGGAGCCGGAACTCCGGAGAAGAGCAGGTCTTTCATGCACGGCGGGCGTTGAGGACGGTCAGCGCGGCTGCGGCACAGATGACCATGGTGGTGCCCATGGCCACTGCGGTGACCTGGCCGGCCAGGCTCATGGCGGAGGCGGCGAGGCCACCGACGAGGAATTGCAGTAACCCTTGCAGGGAGGAGGCGGCTCCAGCGGCGGAACCGTGGCCGCCCAGTGCCAGGGATGTGGCGTTGGCCAGCACGATGCCGAGCATGGACACCACCAGGGAAAAGGCAGGTCAGCAGCAGGGGCAGTGGGAGGCAGAGCGCGGCACAGGTCAGGACGCCGGAGGAGCCGAGTGATGTTGCGCTCGCGGGTGCTGCGTCAGCGACTCGGGCCGGCGTCTTCATCGTCATTGGACGAGTTCCACTGCCTCCCGCTGCACGGAGAGGAGTCGTCCCCGTGCTCTCTCAACAGTTCGAGGAGTGCGGCATCCGCCTTTTCTGATCTTCCTTCGTCAGCTCGACCGGTGCGTTGTTGTAGACGGTGTAGTGATTTGGATCGATGATGTTGGCGGCCCGCAAGGTGAACGTCAACAGGGGGCGCCACCCCTTGCGGTGGCCGACCCGCACTTGTATCTGGGCCTTGTAGTCACGGGCCTCCGGCACGAATCCGGAAAACGGTGCCTCGAACTCGATGAAGAGTTGTTGTGTCTCTCTACCGGGCACGACGAAGCCGGTCGGCAGCTTCGCAGCTCGAAGGAAGTGACGGGTACAGCGGTGATGCTCTCCGCACACCTCCCGAGCATGCGCGGCGCCAAAAAGGGCGTAAAAAGGGCGTATGGATGCGCGAAGGGTATCGGAAGACCGGCTCTTGGAGCAGCGCGCGGGGCGCGGGATGCTGGTGATCGCGCTCGCGCTGATCGTGGTCATCACTGTGACGGACATCGGCATAGGCACCAGTGTTCATCTGGGCCCGCTGCTCGTCATCGCACCGACCCTGACCGCCTCCTTCGCCGGTCCCCGGCTGACCGCTCTGGTCGGGGCTCTGGCGCAGACGGCCCTGCTGATCATCTCGGTCTTCCACGGCGGGCTGACCACGACGAACCATGTGGCGCAGCTCATCGCCCTGGCCGTGTTGTCGGCTCTGGTGGTCTTCATCACCTATGTGCGGGAGCGGCGTGCCCGGGAGCTGAGCCGGGTGCGGTCGGTGGCCGAGACGGCACAGCGGATTCTGCTGCGGCCTCCACCCCGCCGGATCGGACCCTTGCGGGTGGCCTGGCTGTATCTGGCCGCCGAGGACGAGGCTCAGATCGGGGGCGACCTGTTGGCGGTCGCCCGCGCCGATCACGCCTGCACCCGGGTGCTCATCGGCGACGTACGAGGCCATGGGCTGGCCTCCGTCGGCGAGGCATCGGTGGTGATGGGCGCGTTCCGTGAGGGCGCTCACCGGTACGCCTCCTTGCCCGAGCTCGTCACCACCGTCGAAGAGAGCGTCTGCCGGAACCTGGAGGAGGTCGCCGATACCGCGCACGACGCCGGCGAGCACTTCATCACCGCCATCATGCTCGACATCCACGATCAGGGCCCGCAGGCCGAGATGCTCAACTGCGGCCATCCGCCACCCCTGCTGATCCGTGGAGACCAGGTGACCGTCCTGAACTCCCGACGGCCCGCACCCCCGTTGGGCCTGTGCGCCCTCTGCACACGGAACGACCACACCGACCCGTTCACCCTGGAACCGGGCGACATGCTGCTGCTCTACACCGACGGCGTGATCGAAGCCCGTTCACCGACCGGAGCCTTCTACCCGCTCGCCGAACGCGTCGCCTCCTTCCCCGCCTCAAGCCCCGACGCCCTGCTGCACCACATTCACCGCGACCTGCTCGAACACACCGGCGAGCAGCTCACCGACGACGCCGCCTTCCTGATCATCGAACGCACCCCCTTGCGCCACCTGCACCGGCCGCACCTCATGTCCCAGGCCGGCAGCGGATCTCTCCCGTCCATGACCGGCTGACCGGTCACCACCGTCCCTGCCAGTTGGCGCACTGGTGCCCACCACGGGGCCCGCTCGCCGCCCAGGGACTGTAAATCGTTCGTTCGGTGTAACTCCCGATCATGGAAGATGCATCGGTGACCAGTGAGAACGTGGCCGAGCAGGAGGCTGTCGAGTCGGCAGCGGCTGTGTCGGCGAAGGCGGTGGACGACCAGCTGATCGGCCAGCTGGTGAGCCGAGCCGAGGCAGAAGGTCTGCAGCTGACCGGTGAGGGCGGGCTGCTCCAGCAGCTGACAGCGATGATGTAGCCCGCAGCACCGCTTGGAGGTCTGACCCGGTAGCTGACCGGCACTTGGGTTGTCCGTGCTTGGAATTGTCGATCACGCCACCTTCGCGGCCCGCGACACCGCGTGGTGGGGTCACGGCAACGCCTGCGCCTCGGACTCGAAGAAGTTCGGGTCCTGGTCCTCGAACTTCATGACCGAGTACCACGCCCGGTACGGCGGCAACGGCGTGGTGATTTACTGGCACGTCGAGCGGAAGAACGTCTGCATCTACTCCCAGCTCAAGAGCTGTTCGTCGTCAGAGGTAGGGGCGATGATCGAGGGCCTGTTGCGGCACTGCACGGACGCGGAGATCGAGTCCAGCTACGTGGACACCCAGGGCGCGAGCGTCGTCGGGTTCGCTTTCACCGAGTTGCTGAACTTCCGCCTGCTGCCGAGGCTGAAGAACATCGGCAGCATCCGTCTGTACCGCCCGGACGACAGCTCGCCCGGCTGGCCCGCGCTCGGCGCCTCGCTGACGCGAACCGATCCGCTGGGAGGTGATCGAGCAGCAGTACGACCAGATGGTCAAGTACGCCACCGCGCTCCGGCTCGGCACCGCCGAGGCGGAGCAGGTCCTGCGGCGCTTCACCCGCGGCGGCCCCAAGCACCCCCCTACCAGGCCCTCGAAGAGCTGGGGCGCGCGGTTCGTACAGTCTTCGCCTGCGACTACCTCGCCGGCCCCGGTCTGCGCCGCGAGATCCACGGCGGACTCCAGTCGTCGAGAACCGGAACAGCGCAAACACCGCGCTCCACTACGGCAAGGACGGCGCCCTGACCGGCCCGGACAAAGAACACGCCGAGACCTCCACGCTCGCCTCGCACCTCCTGCAGTCCAGCCTCGTACACGTCAACACGCTGCTGTTGCAGCAGGTCCCGTCCGGATCGACGTGGGCATCGCGGCTGGCGGAAGAGGACCGGCGTGGGCTGACCGCGCTGTTCCGGTCGAACGTGAATCCCTACGGCACCTTCCGTCTCGACATGGACGCCCGGCTCGACCTGGGTCAGGCCCTGGCCGTGCCCCGTCCGTGTATGCCGGATAGCCCTGGCGCCCACGACGCGGTAGGGGACCCCGGCATGCCCGCTGAGCGGATCGGCCGCTGGACCGCCGTGACAAAACCGACTTCGCGCTCTACGCCGTGAAGAAGTCAACGAGTGCATGTGCGATCGGGCCGGGCGCGTTCTCCGTGGGGATGTGGCCTGCGTCCGGGATGCGTACGAGGGTGGTGTGCGGGATCTCCGAGGCGAACCGCTCGGCGTATTCCACCTTCTGAAAGTCGTCGTCCTCGCCCCAGATCAGCAGTTTGGGTGTCGCGTTCTGTCGCAGGGCGGGGACGGCATCGCGGGTGTAGCGGTTGTCGGCTGCGCCCACCATGGCCATCCAGGAGCGGCGGACCCGCTCATCGGTCCACGGGTCCAGATACTCCGTGATCCTCTGCTCCGTTGCGGCACCGGCCAGCGCTTGTGTCACGGCTTGCCGGCGGGCGGCGAGAATCTCTTCGGCGGTGGTCGCGGCGACGACCTCAGGGGCTCGGAAGCGGGCCAAGCTGGGCACCGGCCAGGAGTCGTAGGTGACCGAGTTGACCAATGCCAACCGGGACACCTCCAGCCGATCGTGGACGAGGAGGTGCTGGGCGACGGCGCCGCCGATGTCATGGCCCGCTACGGCGATCGGCCCGGAGAGCTTCAGCGCGGACGCGAAGCGCGCCACCCATTCCGCGAGGGCGGGGACCGTGCCCGTCTCCAGGGTGAGTTCGCCTCCCGAGCGCCCGAGTCCGGGGAAGTCGACCGCGACGGGCCGTAGTCCCGCGGCGCCCAGCCGGCCCATCACCGGAAGCCAGACCCGGCTCCAGTACGTGCCGTGCAGCAGGAGCACGGCCGGGCCGTCCTGCTCCACGGTCAGATAGCTGGCCGGCACACCATCGACCTGGATCTCGGTCCGCAGCACTGTCGATTCGATGATCTCGTTCATGGGTCCACAGTGGCCGAGGCCGGTCTCCCGGCCAAGAGAGTCTGGGGCCGTGTCGCTTCATCGTGTGGTGGCCCTGCTCACCCCGCCGCAGTCGCCCTTCGACCTGGCCTGTGCCTCCGAGGTCTTCGGCATCGCCCCGCCGGACGCGCCGCCCCGCTACGACTTCCGGGTCTGCGTCGAGCGTCCCGGACTCCTGCCGACCGACGCCGGCTACGCGATGCTCGTCGAGGCGGGGCTGTCCGGGGGTGAACTCGTTGATGGTGCCCTCGACTCCGGAGCGGACCGCGTAGCGGGTCTTCCAGTCGGGGGTCTGCTGCTCGGCACGGACGCGGAATTGCAGGTCGCGGAGTTCTCGCGGGGGACAGCCCAGAGTCCGGGCGCTGTCGGTGGTGGTGCACCGGGTGTGGAGTGGGCAGGGGCGGCACAGGCTCTTGGTGAACCGGGCCACGATCAATGGGGCGGCGGTGGGCGAGGACGTCGGGTAGGGGCCGTGCCGGCCGGCGCTGACCTGGCTCCTGGGGACAGGTCACCTGGCGGCGGTCGAAGTCGATGTGGAAGTCGTCCCGGTCGAAGCCTTCGTTCTCGCGGTGCTGGCGGGTGGCGTCGCCCGGCAGTGGGCCACTGGCGGTGAGCCGGTGTTCGCGCTGGCCTCGTTCCAGGTGGACCAGGAGGTGTAGCCGCCGTCGACCAGGTGCTCGGCTGGCAGCAGCCCGCGACGCGCCAGCCGGGTGTGGACGCTGGGCAGGGCCTGGCCGTCGTCGGTGGCAGCCGACGTGGTGGCCACGTCCGTGATCACGTTCACGCTGCCGGAAGCCAGGCGGCGGCGTCATTTCGGCCACGGCGTCGGCTGCCGTGTCCAGGGGCGTGTCGGCTTCGGGCTGGGCCGCGAGCAGCTCGCCCAGGTGCGTCAAGACCTGGGCGTCCCGGTCGGCACGGAGGTCACACGGTTGCCGGACGGGGGATCTCTTCGCAAGAACGAGAAGTCGATACCGTACAAGGATGCCGCGTTGGCCGACGAGAACTGCTCGCGTTCTGCGTCCGTCGAGAAGTGGTTCAGGAAGGAATCGACTTCCTCTCTGGTCGGCCGTTGGAACGGGTAGTCGGTCGAGAAGATCAACCGGTCGACGGAGGTGACGGACAGGGCGTGCCGCAGGAGTGCCACGGACGCTGCAGCCATGTCGTTCGCGGCGCGGCTCAGAGCCAGTGCCTCCCCGGGCGGCAGCGGCTGGACTCCCGGCGGTGTCAGGGCGAGGACGGAGACGTCGATTCCCTGCGCGTCCATGGCCGCGATGCGGCCGGCCCCCAGGTCCTCCAGACGTTCCTGGTTGTCGCCCATCTCGTTGAAGGCAAGGCTTTCGTCGGGCTGCGGCACAGCCCGGAGGCGGGACGTAACGTCCGGCATGATCCAGTGTTCTTCGACAGCGATGAGGGGCACTGGCGTCATCTTCTGCGGTCTCCTGCTTGTCGGCCGCGTCGGGCGCGGGTGGTGGGGCGTTCCGGGTGAGGGGACCGCCTACGGCGCCTGCTGGTCCTCAGGACGGCCGCACGGGGTGTCCGGCGGGGCTCACCAGGGCACCGTCTGGCCCGCGCGGTCCAGATACGCCAGGCCAGGCATGCCCTGTCGGGAAAGGAGGACGTCCACCAGCAGCGGTACGCTCTCCTCGACGGTGAACGACGCGTCCGGCCCTCCCAGCGCGGTGCGGATCCAGCCCGGTGCCAAGAGGACGAAGCCCCGCTGTGTCCCGGCCTGCCGGACCGCGAAACTGCGCATGAACATGTTCAGGGCCGCTTTGCTTCCCCGGTAGACCTCACGGCCCGCGGTCGTGTTGTTCGTGATGCTGCCCTGTCCGGAGGACATCGCCGCGATGAGGCCGGTGGGGGACACCAGGTCTTCGAGTGCCTCGATGACGCGCATCGGGCTGAGCGCGTTGGTGGTCATCACCTCGATGAAATCCTCTGTCGTCACCTTGCCGATGGGTGTCTGCTCATTGTTCGTGGTGCCGGCGTTGACGAAGAGCAGATCGAGCCGGCGTTCCGCAAGACGCTCGTGCAGGGGCGCGAGGCGGTCGGGCTCGTTGATGTCGAGATGCTCGATGACGACGCGGCCCCCGGCCTGGTCGGCGAGATGGTGCAGGGGCGTTCGCGCGGAGGTGTCGCGGACCGTGCCGATGACGTTCCAGCCCCGGCCGAGGAATTCACCCGCCATCGCGTGGCCGAGGCCGCGCGAGGCCCCGACGATGAGGGCGGTCGGCATGGGCTGTCCTGTGGCAGTCGATGACATACAGCGTCATCTCCGTTCCTTGTTCGGGGCGAGCTCACTTGGTGCGTCCTTGGCCGGGACCGCCTCGGGGCGACACCGCAGTACAGCTGCTCCTGGCTCTTCATCGATACGGGACAAGCCTGCTTGCCGTGCTGCCGCAGACGCGATCCAGGCAGATCGATTTGTAGGATTCCCGCTATGGCAGGTGCGTCTGTGTCCGGATCCGTTGGGATACAACCCGACGATGTGCGAATCATTCGTGCACTGCAGGTCGCCCCGAGAGCCCCCTTCGCCTCGATAGCGGCCGCGCTCGGCCTCGCCGAAGCCACCGTCAACCGCCGATACCGGCGCCTGCGCGCCGACGGCGTCATCCGCGTCGCCGGCGTGGTCAACCCAGGGGCTTTGGGCCAAAGCAGATGGCTGGTACGACTACGCTGCCGGCCCGGAAGCGTCGCGGCGATCGCGGGCGCGCTCGCCAGGCGGGACGATGTCAACTGGGTGGCCCTGGGTGCAGCGGGCTCCGAGGTCACGTGCGCGACACAGTCGCGGGACCGAGCGCAGCGGGAAGAACTGCTCGGCCAGCGGCTTCCGCGCACCGCGGCGGTAGTCGACATCAATGCCTTCGCCATGCTCCGCCAGTTCATGGGAGGCCGTGGCCACTACTGGGCCGCACTCCACGGTGCGCTGTCCCCGGAGCAGGAAGCCATGCTCGGGAGCGACGGTCCCCCGTTCACGGAGTCTCCGGTCGTCGCCGACGC
Source organism: Streptomyces sp. MK7 (assembly GCF_032658145.1). Lineage (NCBI taxonomy): Bacteria > Bacillati > Actinomycetota > Actinomycetes > Kitasatosporales > Streptomycetaceae > Streptomyces > Streptomyces sp. MK7. The sequence goes on along the minus strand of NZ_JAVACL010000054.1, from coordinate 38,522 downwards.
CCCCGTATGCCTCACCGCCGAGGACGAGAAGATTCTCGACGCGCTCGCCGCAGACGGTCGGGCCAGTCTCGTCGAGATCGCCGCGGCGGCGGACTCCACACCAGGCCGCGTAGCCCGCCGCCTCCGCGTCCTGCTGCAAGAACGCGTCGTCCACATCGACGTCGAGATCGCCCCAGCGGCCCTGGGCTATCACGCGCGGGCCAACCTGTGGCTGCGGGTGCATCCGTCGGAGGTGAAGAACGTCGGGCGCTCGCTGGCACGAGAACCCGAGATCGCTTTCGCGGCGGCCATCTCCGGCCCCTACAACGTCCATGCCGTCGCCCACTGCCGGGACCTCGACGAACTCTTCGAATTCTCGTCGGATCGCATCGGGGCCCTGCCTGGCCTGCAGAGCATGGAAGTCTCACCCGTCCTGCGGTATGTCAAGCAGGCAGGCACGCTGCTGTCCGGCGATCGCCTCGTCGGGCCCGCCGCTCAGGCGTGACGTGAGCAGGCTCGGGGCATCGCGGCGCGTGAGGACAGGCTCACCGCCCCGCCGGCGGGGTCCGGCGGGGGCGGGGGCGGTCACCCGCCCCGTCCTGGCGGGGTGTCCGGGCCTGAGGGATGATCGCGCCAAAGCCGTCCCCGCCGGGTGGTCGGTGTCCGCAGGGTCGGCAGGGCCCGTTCGATCGCGGGTGATCAGGGACAGGCCCGGGCGGGACGGCGCGGCGTGCGCGGGCGGGAGCGAGGCCCGCACCGTCGCCGAACCCGTCAGCATCTGGTCCCTGCCCTAAGAACTCCTGACAGAATGAGGCTAGTTGCCTTGGAATGCTGGCGCCTGATGACGCGTTAGCCCGCGCATGAAGGGGTGAGCAGGGTCATGTTCCCTGTGATGGTGTAGCGGGATCGATCTGATCTTTGTCCTGGGGGTGGATCGTGTCCATGCTTCCCTCGGGGAGGTAGCGGCGGGGAAAGGCGATCCACTCGTCGTGCTCTACGTTCTTTCACGGGTCGACCCCAGCCATTCGTAAGGTTGCGGCATCCAGGGGATCAGGGTGTGGCTGTCGTCGTGCCGCCGGTCGTGGCTGGAGATGCTTGGCCGCCCGGATCCCCACGACGACTCGGCCGCCGATCGGGAAGTGCGAGAAGGCCGCTGCGTAGAGCAATGCCGGCGAGGCCATCCGTGGTACGAGACTCCTTCTCAGGGCGGTCGGCGGCCAGCAGGGCCGGGAGTACGCCGAGGAGCCGGGGGATGACAATCGTTGAGACGATCAGCGACCCCTACGGCCAGCCCGACCCGCTGGACCGCGAGGGCTGGCAGCGTGGCGCAGCATGGCCGAGGCCGCTCAGATCGGCACAGTCATCGTCCGGTGGCCTGCGGCCATCGCACCGGACATCTCCAGCGACCTGCGGCACCGGGAGATCAGCCACCTCGAAGGCCTCGGCGTGCAGGTCAGCTGCTCCTGGGTCCCGCTCGCGCACAGCGGTGAGTCACGGTGAGCGGCCTCGGGCTTATGCACCAGAGCCATCCACTCATCGGCCACCGGGTCATCGACACTGCGAACGGCCGCACGGGCATCCTGCAGGCCATAGCCCCGACGCCACCACAGTGCCCGTCGCATGGCTGCGTCCAGAGAACGGCGGCATCGAGTGGACCACCTCCTCCAAGACGATCGAGCCCGCCGGGAGCCCGTCGGCCGCTGTTCCCGACGACCGCTGACCGGCCTGCGGGCACAGTGCGCTGCACAACTGGGCAGCGAGGCCGGCATCCGGCGGGCCGGCTCAGACTCTCCAGGAGCGCAGCGCTTCGGCGACGGCGTACACACTCAACCGCGTGTCTCGAACCTTTCGAACAAGATCGGACAGTGCGCCGTAAGGCGGGTCGATGCCCTCGCCGGACTGGTCCATGTACTGGGTGGCGACAAAGGCGGCAAAAAGGCTGTTGCGATGTGGCAGCGGCTCTAGGCGCACAAGCGTGTGCAGAAGAGCGGCTGCACGCCAGGCCGGATCCGGGTCGGAGGCCTCAAGTGTCGGCATCCGGGTCTTGTGCCGGGCGACGGCCGCCACCAACGCGGAGTAGTCAGTCACCGAGACGTCCTCGTGCCCAAGGGCCGCCTCCTGGACGTCGAGCAGCCAAGAGACGTCGATATGCAGAACCATCAGGCGGCCGCAGTCCCACGCTCGGAGGGCGGGATCTCCTCGGGGAACGCCTCGTCGAACTCACCCCGCAGCCGGTCAGCCCAGACAGCGGCGCCGGCGACGAACCGCTTGCGGTGCATCTCGCGCACGCCCAGATCGTGAAGGTACGCCTTCAGGCTCTTGCCCTCTGCAGCGGCGGCCGCCCGGACGCCTTCCATTTCCTCGTCGGAGAAGGACACGTTCAGTGATGGCATGGAGCCCATGGTACCTACTTGGTGCCAAGTCCGACAGACCGCATTTCCGAGCGGTCCCGCAACCCGAGGCTCCCCTCGGCCACGAGCTTCTCCCCGAAGAGGCCGGCCACTCCTGCCATGCCGATCGACACAGTGGAGCGACGCTCTGGATGTCGAGCGGAGCGACGCTCCGCTTCTGGTCGGCCGATGCCGGTCGCTCCTCCACACGCGGCTGCACCCCTCGCCGTCCCGCTGTGTCGCGGGCACCCCGAGTTCGGCGATCAGTGTCGGCCGCGTATGGCACTCGGGATGGATCGGGATACGACCCTGGCAAGGGGACCGGGGTGGCAACCGACCGATGTGACTCCGGGGCCTACCCGACGAGGGACTGCGTCCCGATGACGTTCAGGAGCGCCAGCCGGTCGGCGTCCTCGGTGCCGGGCTGGGCGGAGTAGACCATGATGCGCAGGTCGCTGCCGGCGACGTTGAGGATGTCGCAGTCCAGGGTCAGCGCGCCGACGGAGGGGTGGTCGACAGTCTTGCGGGCGGCCTGGTGCTCACCGACGGCGCCCGACTCCCACAGGGTCTCGAAGTCGGCGCTGTGGCGGCGCAGTTCCGCGATGAGGGTCTTGAGGCTCGGGTCGTCGGGGTATCGGGCGGCGGTGCGGCGCAGGTCGGCCACGAGGGAGGCCTGCAGCGCGCCCCTGGATTCGGGGGTCTGGCGCACGCGATGGTCAGGGGTGAGGAAGTTGCGCCAGACGCCGTTGCGGTCGTCGCCGTGCCATTCGCCCATGAGGGCGGTGTAGAGGGGGTTGGCGAGCAGTTGGTTCCAGGCGGCGTCGAAGACGGCGACGGGGGTGCCGGCCAGGCGGTCCAGCATGCGGTGGACGCCGGGGGTGATGTGCCGCGGGACCATGCCGGGTCCGGGTAGGGCGAGGCCGGCCAGGCGGAACAGGTGGGCACGTTCGTTCTGGGTGAGCCGCAGGGCGCGGGCCAGGGCTTCGACGATCTGGGGGGAGGGGCTGGTGGCGCGTCCCTGTTCCAGCCGGATGATGTAGTCGGCGGATATGCCGGCCAGCTGGGACAGTTCCTCGCGGCGCAGTCCGGCGGCACGCCGGCGACCTCCGCCGGGCAGGCCGACGGCCTGGGGCGGGACGTGGTCGCGCCAGTGGCGCAGGGCCGCGCCGAGTTCTGTGGTCGCCATACCGTCGATTGTGGCAAATGAGTGGGTAGCCAGCCTGGTACTGCGATTCCCAGGAAAACGGGGCTACTGGCTGGTCGCACGGGCCACGGCGACCGTGGAGGCATGACACAAGCACGATTCCCTGAACGACCCGTCGTGGGGTTCATCGGGCTGGGTGACCAGGGCCTGCCCATGGCCACCGCGATCGCCGAAGCCGGCTTCCCCCTGCACGCCTGGGCCCGGCGCCCCACCTCCCTGGACGGCCTTGCCGAGGTCCCCCACCAGCGACACGACACGCGCGGTGAGCTGGCCGCAGCCTGCGACATCGTCTGCCTGTGCGTCGGCACCGACGACGAGGTCCTGCAACTCGCCGACCAGCTGCTCGACGGACTGCGCCCCGGCGCCGTCCTCGTCAACCACGGCACCGGCCTGCCCGGCAACGCGGTCCGCCTGACCGAGCTGTGCGCGAAGGCCAGCGTCGAGGTGCTGGACGCGCCGGTCAGCGGCGGCCGCCCGGCCGCGCAGGAGCGCCGGCTGACCGCGATGGTCGGCGGCCCGCAAGCGGCGGCCGAGCGCTGCACGCCGGTGTTCCGCTCCTTCTCCCGACACGTGGTGCACCTCGGCGACGCCGGAGCGGGGCAGACGGCGAAGCTGTTCAACAATGCGTTGCTGATGATGAACCAGGCCGCGATCGCGGAGATCGTCGACCTGGCCAGCCAGCTGAGGCTGGACCCCGCCCGGCTGGTGGAGGTCCTGAAGCTGGGAAGCGCCGCCAGCGCGGCGCTGTCCCTGCTGAACACCATGGTGCGGCCCGACAACGTCGACCACCTGGCCGGCGTCGAAGCCCTCGACATGGACCTGTTCGACCAGGCCATGCGCCAGGCCGGAATCGACCCCACCCAGACCACCGCCCGCGGCCTGGCCGGCGCCCACGGACTCACGCAGCTCGTGCACCGCCTGAGCGCCTGCACCACAACCGCCTTCACTTCGCACAAGGAGGCTTCCTATGTCGGCCGATGACGTGACGCAGCTGGTGCTGCGCGAACGCCAGGGCCGGGACCGCGGCTGGTACCACAAGATGGCCGCCTGCTTCGCCGACGACTCGATCGTCCGGATGAGCTGGTTCACCGGCAGCGGCGCCGACTTCGTACGCCAGACCCGTGCCATGGCCGGCCGCGGCGACCACGCGGTGCACCGGCTCAGCTCGCCTGCCGTCCGTATCCACGGTGACCGGGCCCTGGTCGAGCTGCCGCGGATCATCGAGTGGCGTATCGACATCGACGGGGTGGAGGCGGACCTGGCCTCCGCCTGCGCACCCGTCCCGGTTCTGCCGGGCACCCACCTCGCCGTCGATGCGGCCGAGCTGGCCGGCTACCGGCCGTCCTACCGGTTCCTGGCCCGGTACCTGAACCGCAAGGGCTACACCGTCGGCGATCACCACCTCGGTGACGACCAGCCCGAGGCCGTAGCCGAGCAGTACCACGCCGAACACACCTGGCTCCACCAGAGCCCCACCACCCCGGCCTCTTCGGCCGACCCCCGAAAGGAACAGCACTCATGAGCCAGCTCGCCCTCGTCACCGGCGCCACCTCCGGCATCGGCGAGGCCTTCGCCGAACGCCTCGCCGACGACGGCTACGACCTGATCATCGTCGGCCGCAACAAGGACCGCCTGGAGGCGTTCGCCGCCACCCACCCCAGCGTCTCGGTCCGCACCGTCGCCGCCGACCTGTCCACCGACATCGGCGTCGACACCGTCGCCGAGATCTGCGCCGCCGAGCCGCTGACCCTGCTCGTCAACAACGCCGGCGTCGCCCACTATATGCCGCTGGCCGAACTGTCCGCCGACAAGGCCCGCGAGCTCGTCCACGTCAAGGTGGTCGCCCCCACCATGCTCTCCCGCGCCGCGGTCGCCGGCATGCAGGAGCGCGGCGGGGGACAGATCATCAACGTGGCCGGGATGATCGCTTTCAGCGGTCCGGCCGACAAGTCCGTCATGCCCCGACGCGCCGTTTACGCCGGCGCCCTGGCCCACCTCGTGACCATGTCCCAGACCCTCAGCGCCGAGCTGGAGGACACCGGCGTCCAGGTCCAGGTGCTGTGCCCGGGCGTCGTCGCCACCGAGTTCCACACGCGCCAGGGCCTCGACATGAGCGTCGTGCCGCGCATGAGCGCCGAGGACGTCGTCACCGCCGGCCTGCGCGGCCTCGAACTCGGCGAGGTCGTCTGCGCCCCCGGCGTCGAGGACGCCGGCCTGCTCGACGCCGTCTTCCACGCCGACCTCGCCGCCTTCGCCGGCCAGAGCCCCGCCCTCGCCACCCGCTACCGCACCAAGTCAACTACTCGGTCCTTCAGGGCCGAGTAATTGACGATGAGGCTTCGGCTCATGGCCGCTTGCGGCCTGCTCAATGAAGCAATCGAGCAGGCGCGGGCGCGTTCCGAGGGCGACACCTGGTACGCGGCCTGGAGCGTTTCCGACCTGCTGGCAGAGGCCGGCCGCACGGAGGAATCCGTCGCCGTCCTCGAACAGCACCTGCCCTCCAACAGTTCCCTCCTCGCCCGGCGCTGATCGACCCGGCCGTGTCGTACCCGTGGCCAGAGGTTGACCTGGCCCACCTGTGGACGACGGCGCCGCCGCCGGAGGTGCACGTGTTCTTCGAGTTGTACGCCGAGCTGACCGGGCTCGACCGCGACTGGCGCGAACGCATGCCGATTCTCCAACTACACCAGCACCTGGCCGCGATTGCCCAGTTCGACCCCGACTGGCGTGCCGCCGACCTCGTCCGCGCCACGCTCGCCCCGTTCCGGCGGCGGCCCTGAGCTCAGCTGGGGCGAAGCTCGTTCCTTACCGGTCCGCGATGTCCTAGATGTATTGACCACGAGCGTTGTTGGCACGCCGTGTGTTTTTTGCTCGACGTCCTCTTCGCTTTAGGAGGTCGGGAAGTTACCGTGCATGTCGGTGAGTTCGGGAGCCGGAGCGCCCGAGCGTGCCTGTCGGCGGTATACGCCTGGTGCCTGGCCTGTCGCCCGTTTGAAAGCAAGGCTGAATGCGGCCTCTGACCCGTAGCCCACGGCCCGGGCGATGGTCGCGATGCTCTGCTCGGTATGGGCCAGCCGGTCGGCGCCGAGCTCGACGCGCCACTGCGTGAGGTACTCCAGTGGTCCTTGTCCGACGGCTTTCTTGAACCGGGCGGCGAGCGTGGAGCGGGACACATGGGCGCTGTCCGCGAGCTGCTGCACGGTCCAGGGGTGGGCCGGATCCGCGTGCATGGCCTGCAGCGCCGCCGCGGTGACCGGTTCGGTCAGGCCGTGGAGCCAGCTCCTGCCTTTCACTCCGCTTGCTACCAGATGGCGCAGTAGGTCGACCAGCATGATCATGGCGAGGTGCTGGGCGATGAGTCGCCCGCCGAAACCGTTGTCGCTCACTTCACGGTCGACGCGGTCGAGTATCCGCTGCACGGCTGCGGCGCCGGCCGCGTTGCGCGGCAGGTGGATGAGCGGGGGCAGCCAGTCCAGCAGAAGCTGACGGGCCCGTCCGTCGAAGACGAAACTGCCGCCGATCAGGCGGGCGGACACGGGCTCCGTCCGGGGGCCGACGACCGCCGACCGCCGGTTGCCGCCGCGGAAGTACGGATGGGCCGGCTGCGGCAGGACCTTGGCCGAGGTGGACAGGACGAACTCGACCGGGCGCGTCAGCAGGAAGACGTCTCCGGCACGCAGCACGAGCGGTTCTTCGCCGACGACGCTGAGGACGCAGTTCCCCTCGGTCACGGCGTTGAACTTGGCGCCGGCCGGTGCCGGGAAGACCAGCGACCAGTCGCCGTGTCCGACCAGCGTGGAGACCAGCTGGGCCCGTACGCCTGTCAGCGCGAGGATTTCCTCCACGGGATCCAGAAAACTTGGACGATCTATGAACTCTCCTGGACTGCTGACCATATTGCGTCTCCCTTCTGCGACCTAGGTTAGACCGTGAAAGAAGCCATCCCGAAGATCCGGAGCCTGGTCGTGTCCGACACTCTGCCTGCCATGGACAACCGCGTCGCCATCGCGACCGAGGAGCCCAGCAAGGGCCGGATCGAGTCCTGGCCGCCGACAAGGTCGAGGAAGTCGAGTTCTTCTACCCGTACTACCGGTTCGTCGAGGCCGGCCACCGGGCCGATGTGATCACTCCCTCGGGCGGGTCGCTCACCGGCCTCCGAGGCTTCGGCATCCAGCACACCCAGCCCCTGGCCGACGCCGACGCGGCCGACTACCTCCTGCTCTACGTGCCCGGCGGCCTCGCCCCGACGCAGTTGAGGACCGACCCGGCCGCGCTCGACTTCATCCGCGCCTTCGCCACCGCCCACAAGCCGATCGGTCTGGTCTGCCATGGCCCGCAGGTCCTGGTCTCGGCCGGCCTGGTCGACGGACTGCGCCTCACGTCATGGCCCGAGGTCGGCCCCGAGATCGAGGCGGCAGGCGGCACCTGGATCGACGAGCCGATCGTCCAGGACCGCAACATCTTCACCGCCCGCAAGCCTGGCGACCTGCCCGCTGAACTGCACCGCATCATGACCTTTCTCGACCACCAGGAGGACCACGATGCCTGAGCGCATCACCACCCCCTTCAACGCCCGCACAACCGCCGACGAAGTGATCGAAGGAGTCGATCTGCGCGGCAAGCGGGCCCTCGTCACCGGCGGAGCCTCCGGCATCGGCACCGAAACCGTACGAGCCCTGGCACGAGCCGGCGCGGACGTCACCGTCGCAGTGCGCCGCCCGGACAGCGTCCAGGAACTCGCCACCGCCGCGGACAAGGAAGGATGGCGCGGCACGATCCGCGCCGCCCGACTCGACCTGAGCGACCTGCAGTCGGTGTGCTCGCTCACCGCCGCCTGGCACGGACCGCTGCACATCCTCGTCGCTAATGCCGGAATCATGGCCGTCCCCCAGCTCGAGCGGACCCGTGAAGGATGGGAACTGCAGCTGGCCACCAACTACCTGGGCCACTTCGCCCTCGCCGCCGGGCTCCACCCCGCCCTCCGTGCGGCACGAGCTGCCCGTGTCGTGGTGGTCAGCTCCGGGGCACACCGAAACCACCCGGTCGACCTTGATGACCCGCAGTTCGAGCACACCCCCTACGACCCCTGGGCCGCCTACGGCCGCTCCAAGAGCGCCGACGTACTCCTCGCCGTCGGGATCGCCCACCGCTGGGCCGACGACGACATCACGGCCAACGCCCTCATGCCCGGCTGGATCACGACCAACCTCTCACGCCACATCGACCTCGCCACTCTGCAGGCGATGGGGGCCGCCGACCGGGACGGCAACCGCATCGAGCAGCCCTACTACAAGACGCCCGCCCAAGGCGCCGCCACCAGCGTGCTCCTCGCCGCATCCCCACTGCTCCAGGGCATCACCGGCCGCTACTTCGAGGACAACCAGGAAGCACCCGTCACCACAGACCCGACCAGCCCCGGAGTCGCCGCACACGCTCTACACCCGGAGACCGCCGAACAGTTGTGGAGCTACGCCGCCAGCGCCCTGCCACCCCTTGACCGCGCCTGATGGCCCGTTGCACGGCGGAGACTCCTTGACACACCGCAACGCCCGACTCACCATTCACGGCCGACGGCTCCTGGTCGAACGGGTCCTAGCCGGAAGGCCGGTCGCTCACGTCGCCCACGAAATGGGCATCTCCCGCACCACCGCACACAAGTGGGACCGACGCTGGCGCGCCGAAGGTGACGCGGGGCTGTACGAACGCTCCAGCCGGCCCCTGACGACACCGCACCGCACGCCCGCCGATGTGGAGGAGCGCATCTGCGAGCTGCGGCGCGAGCGCAAGCTCGGCCCGGCTCGCATCGGGCCGATCTTGTCCATGCCGGCTTCGACGGTCCATCGCGTCCTGACCCGCCACCAGCTGAACCGGTTGCGCTGGATGGACCGCCCCACCGGCCAGGTCATTCGCCGCTACGAGCGCGAGCGACCCGGCGAACTGGTCCACGTCGACATCAAGAAGCTCGGCAACATCCCTGACGGCGGCGGACACCGGATCATGCCCCGCCAGCAGGCGGCCGGCAATCGGCAGGTCACGACCAACGCACGCAAGAGCGGCAGTCCCGTGATCGGCTACAGCTTCGTCCCTGCGCGACCTGGGCCGGGAGCTGCTCGCGGGGCTGCGGGAGTTGCTCACCCGGCTGCGCGACGCCGAGGGCGTCGGCGCAGGTGGGTCATTGAACGCACCATGTCCTGGCTGACCGGCTACCGCCGTCTCAACCACCGTTACGAGCGGGAACCAGGCAACTACCTGGCCTTTCTCGGGCTGGCATCCGCCCTGTGCTGCTACAAGCGGTTCCTCAAACGGACCATGTAGGACACGGCCTTGGAGGTTGCGCAGACAGGCGTCCGTCAAAAGGTGTGCCATGAGTGTTCGACGGAAGTGTTACCCGTCGTAGAAGCAGCGAGCGGGTGATCGCCGCGCACGGCGGGATCTTGAAGATCTGCCAGTGCTGTGCCCGGCTGGTGTGCAGGAAGTGAAAGAACGGGGAGTTGCGGCGCAGGAACGGCTGGCCCGTGTGGCCCGCGTGTGGCTGGCCGTTGATGCTCCTGCCCCGGCCGGAGGACTACGGCACGGGGCCGAGGCTGCCCTTCAGGGTGGTGCGGGTGATCAAGGGGCGGTCCCAGCGGGCGAGGATCTCGTTGGCGAGGTTCACGACCGGCAGGGGGTCGACGTCGTTGCGCACCTCGATGCCGGCGGCCAGCAGGCTGCGCGGGACCATGTCGGTGTCCAGGAGCATTCGCCAGTCCTCCGGGCAGAGCGCCAGGAACTCCAGGGCGGTGAGCCGGGAGATCTCCAACGGGTCGGCGAGCGTGCCCGGGTGGGCGCTGAGGGTTCGCAGGCGCGGCAAGTCCATGACGGGCTCCAGGCTGAGCGGTTCGCCCTTCCACACGCCGATGCTCAGGACTTCCAGTGCAGGGTGCGCGGCGGCTTCGACGCTCTTCAGGCTGCGGATGTTGACCCGGGCCGCGGCAGGCGGTTGCTCCGTCCGCGGGGCGCCGCGGCGCTGTGTGGGCAGGCGGAGGATCAGTTCGGTGAGGGAGCCGGCGACCAGGCCGGCGCCGACGCTCTCCTCGTGGCTGAGCACGATGATCTGCCCCGTGTGCCCGGCTGACCCCGGCGTCAGGTCGACCGCGAGCCGGTCGCCGTCCCTGTCGGCGAAGACGATCCAGCCCGGTGACCCGACCAGCCCCTGCACCGCGGCGCCGGGCGGCGTGCCGGCCGTCTCCATCGCCGCGAACCGCCATGGGGAGTGCCGGGAGGGCGCGTCGGCGACGTACAGCTCCTCCAGGGGAAAGAGTTCGCAGGTCACCGTCTCCATGAGGTGCCACATCGCCTCGTCGTCGGCCAGGTCGTCCCTCCGGGCCCGCGTCACCCGGTAGAGCGCCTTGAGCTCGTCGGGCATCGGTATCCCGAGGCGCGCCTCCGCCGTGGCGATCTCCTCCTCGGTCGCACCGATGGCGTCGGGGAGGCGTGCGCGCAGGAAGCTCTCCAGTGCTGCCGGATCCGCCGCCGGCGAGGGCTTCGCGTCGGGCACCGGATCGGGCAGTCGGCGCCAGGGTTCGGGTAGAGCGCCTTCGACCAGTACGAGCGTACCCGGGAGCGGACCGCTGGCCTCGGGCTCCACGGCGGGCCCGAAGTCGAGCAAGTGCAGCACAGCGGGGCCGTCCGGGGACATCCGGGCCACGAAGGAGACGCCGTCGGCGTCCGTCTCCGCCAGCGCGCCCCGCACCCGCCGCACGGCGTCGGACTCGGGTCGTCTGTCCGCCGCGCCAGACGCCTGCCCGTGCATGGTGAACATCGCCCCCCATGGCGTGGGCACGCTGTACGCGTGGGTGCCGATCCGTCCGGCGACGTGACCGCCCAGAGCGCCCGGCGTCGCGATGTGAGTAGATCGCAGGACGTGCAGCAAAGGCACCCAGGTCGTGAACTCATGGAGTGTGGACAACAGGTGCCTCCGATCGGCGCGGTCAACGTGGCGAGGTGATTATCACGTGAGGCAGTGACAGCCTCCTTCTCCAGCGGCACTCGGCCTCGCCGACCATTTGGCCTTGAACGGCGAGGAACCTGCGGAAGCCGCCGACCACGGCCCGCTGGACCCACACCGGTTGCCCCGCGTTCTGCCGCCGCACCACTGCCCGAGTCGTCTGGGGCAACGGTCGAAGTGCTGGCGGTGCGCGAGGTTTGGCGGTGCGCGGCGGTCATGGCCGGCGGTTCGGGCGTTTGTCCCAGCGGTGAGTCATCCATGTCTGCTGTGGCCGTGGAGGCCGCGTTCATTGAGCAGCGCGCGGGTCTTGTCCGAGTCGTAGCCAGCGTCCAGGTGCACGGTGACGTCGTCGGGCAACGGGCTCAGGTTGTCGGGCCGCCCAGGTCCGGGGCGAGGGCGGGGAGTCGTGACGGTCTGCTCCGGCCAGGACACGACCCAGTGGACTGCCGTAACGGTCCGTCATGCCCCAGGACTCCAGGCCCTGTTTGCCGCGGTCGACCGGGGGAACGCCCGGTGACCTCGCCGCCTCCGGGAGCCTTGGTGATGGAGCCGTCCACGGTGATCTGGTCGAGGACGAGGCCGACGATCCGGTCGTAGGAGCTGAGCGCGATCTGCTTGCCGGCGGGGCGCTACACGATCTCCAGCGGCTCTGTGCAACCCCCTTTGGCGTTGTCGACCAAGCGGCAACACGTGGGAACCGTTCGCACAAGCGGCGGTTTGCCCCCATGGGATACGACCCGTGCGCCGACCGTGTGCAGGGCCTCCTCCAGCCAGGCCCGGCCGGGCTCGCCCTCATGGCGGGGGCGGGCGCCGAGGGCGACCAGGCGCCGCTCGACTCCGCGGCGGCCGCGTTCGCCGTTGCGGACCTTGGACATCGCACGGACGGTAGCGCGCGGGTTCCGGGCATCTGGGCGACCTTTGGCCGCGAGCGTATGCGCGGGTCGTGATGTCGCTGTCGTGTCGGGACGGGTTTCGGAGCCTACGGCTGTTCTTCTCGGCCGGCCTGGGCGCGGTTCGGCCGGCGGCTCCCGCGGCCAACGGCTGGAGGGGTGCGCGGTCGTAGGCGCTCGCCCTGCGGCCCGAACATGATCAGGTACTCGACCGGACCGCCGGGGCTGGTGTTCGCCACCCCGTGCGGGGTGCGGGTGTCGAACTCGGCGACGTCCCCGGGGGTCAGGATGAGGTCTTGGTCGCCGAGTGCGAGCCATAGCCGCCCGTACAGGACGCACAGCCACTCGTGGCCGTCGTGGGAGGCCTGACGGGGGCGCGCGGGCGGGTTCTCGAGGGCGGGCAGGACGTGCTTGTGGGCGTGCAGGCCGCCGACGTACCGGGTCAACGGCAGCACCGCCTTGTCGTCGCCGAAGCTCAGCGGCGCCGTGGCGCGCGGCTCGGCCGCGGGGGCGGGTGCCGTGCCGGCCAGCTCGTCCAGGGAGACGCCGTACTCCTTCGACAGTTGCAGCAGCACCTCCAGGGTGGGCTTGCGCCGGCCGGTCTCGATCCTGGACAGCGTGCTGGGTGAGATGCCGGTCGCGCGGCTGACACCGGCGAGCGTCGCGCCGCGGTGCTCACGCGCGGCCCGCAATCGGGGCCCCATCGTGGCCAGTGTGTCGTCCACGTCGTTGACTGCCACCTTCCCGCTCCTTCCTGGCGTGCCGCTTCACCGCTCTGTCCTGCGAGTTTGCCAGAATGGCACGGCTGTTCGCGTCGGGTGGGCGCCGCGCCGCATGATCGATGGGTAGCCGCGTCCGCCGCGAACCGAGGAGAGGCCCATGCAGCCCGAGCCGACCGCCGAGCTCCGCCACCGCATCGTCGAGGCCCCGGCCGGGCGTCTGCACCTGGTCGAGCAGGGCACCGGCCCGCTGGTCCTGCTCGTGCACGGCTTCCCCGAGTCCTGGTACTCCTGGCGCCGCCAGCTCCCGGCTCTCGCCGCGGCCGGCCACCGGGCGGTGGCGATCGACGTGCGTGGTTACGGCCGCTCGTCCAAACCGGGGGCGATCGAGGCCTACCGGATGCTCGACCTGGTGGAGGACAACGTCGCCGTGGTGCGCGCCCTCGGTGAGGAGAGCGCGGTGGTCGTCGGCCATGACTGGGGCTCCAACATCGCCGCCGTCTCCGCCCTGCTCCACCCCGAGGTCTTCCGTGCCGTGGGCCTGCTGAGCGTCCCCTATGCGCCGCCCGGCGGCCCCCGCCCCACCGGCATCTTCGGCCGGATCGGCGGCCCCGAGCAGGAGTTCTACGTCTCCTACTTCCAGGAGCCCGGGCGCGCGGAGGCGGAGATCGAGCCCGACGTGCGGGGCTGGCTCGCGGGCTTCTACGCGGCCCTGTCCGCCGACACCATGCCTGCCCGGGGCGAGCCCGACCCGCACTTCGTCGCCCGCGGCGGCGGCCGGCTGCGCGATCGCTTCCCCACGGGGGTCCTCCCGGCCTGGCTGAGCGAGGACGACCTCGACGTCTACGCCGGGGAGTTCGAGCGCACAGGGATCACCGGCGCACTCAACCGCTACCGCAACATGGACCGAGACTGGGAAGACCTCGCCCCGCACCGCGGAGCCCCGATCAAGCAGCCGTCCCTGTTCATCGGCGGCGCCCTGGATGCCTCCACCACCTGGATGTCCGACGCCATCGACGCCTACCCCACCACCCTCCCCGGCCTGTCGGCCTCCCACCTCTTGGACGGCTGCGGCCACTGGATCCAGCAGGAGCGCCCCGACGAGGTCAACCGCCTGCTGACCGACTGGCTCGCCACCCTTTAGGGCTGAACCAGGCGGGCTGCCCGGGCAGCTTGGCGGTGCGCTCGGGATGGGCGGCGGTGATGCAGCGCATGGCGGTCTGCTCGCAATGCCGGATACTCGTTCGGTCGCCTGTCACTGAGGGCGTGCACAATGCATGCATGAGTCACGACTACCGGCCCGGTGACGTGCTGTTGCTGGAGTGCCTGTTCACTGAGACCGCCGTCACCGGGGTCACCCGTTACCACGTGTCTGTGCGGTGGCCGTGGCTGGAGGTGGACCCGCAGGCCGAAAACATCAGGTGGAACGGTCAAAGGGCGCTTCCAACGCCCGCGGCCCGTGAGTGGGAGATCTTCCTGACGCAACCGGCGGAGACCGCACTGAAGCCGGGCGATACCTGCCTGGTGGGAATCCCCGCGACCGTGGTGCACGTCCAGGCGGTCCATCGCTTCGACCCGCCCCTGGTCACCGGCATGCTGCCGCGGCCCGCGTCCTACGTCGAAGTCCTGCGGCAGGGTGAGAGTCATGACCCTGACCTTGAGGACCAGGGCTACACAATCGATCCGGCCGGCGGTGAACCCATACGCATCGAGCTGCTCTTCCGTCCGTATGCCTTCCTCGAACCGGGTGATGAGGTCGCCGACCTGAACGGGCGCGCTTGGCGGTTCGATGCTGCCTGGGACTGGCACCCCTTCGACGGTGAGCAGTCGGGCACTCCGGCCTGGCCGCTGGCGCTGCTCTCCCGTCGGGGTGGGTCGACACCGAAGGAAGCCGCAGCGGTCGCCCACGCGACGGCAGTCGGCAGCCACGCGGATGAAGTGGAGCGGTGGAGCAAACTCACTCTCGTGCGACCAGCCGCCCATCAGCAGTAGCCTCGAGGGACCGAGCAAGACCAGGTGACAGGTGCGGCCGGCAGTCGAGATCACCTTCTGCTTCCGGGTCGCGCTCGCGAAGGTGCCGCCAGGAGACATGTAGCTGTGTGTGACGGTTGTCGCGCACGGTGATTCTCGGAGATGGACAGGTGTGAGATTTCCGGGAGGGTCCCGGGGCCGATCGCGTTCATGTTCTCGGCTGCTTTTCCGGGGGAGTTGTGGCGTGATGGTAGAGACACCGCCACCTGGGACATCGGCCCCTTCGATAACGACACCGCCGCCGACTTCGGAGGTGACCTGGACGAGGCAGCCCTGGAAGAACGCGAAGCCCTGATCCGCAGCGCGCTCAAACGCGCCGCTGACCCTGCGGACTTCTTGGATACCTCGGAGACGGCGAGCGAGCAGTGGCCGCGGCCGCAGTGGTCGCTGCTCAGTGCCCTGATGGCGAACTGACATGTTGGAACTACGGTCCGTCAGAGCCGCTGCCAGAGTTGCCCGCAGACCTTCGTACGCTCGCTGTCGACGCTCTGGACCAAGTGGCTTCCGAGCGGTCCGAACTCGCCGAACTTTGGGACGAGGCTGCGAACGGCTCGAAGTGGCGCCACGACATCACCCGCCTTCGCGACGTCCTTGACCCACCCGTCCCTCCACAAGAGGAAGCCCTCTTCGACATCTGAGCGATCCCCCACAGTCACGGGTCACAGAAGTTGGACCAGAGCCTGACGTGCGACACCCGTTTGTCACCGAGTTCGGGCAGCACTCGGTGATCGCAGGGCAAGAAAATATCGATGAGAACTGACACCGGTCGTTGGGGCACTGAGGCGCGATGCTGCGAAGATCTCCGAAGCCTCCACCGCAGTTCGGTTGATCCACCAGACTTGTCCCAACGGAGAAGGGACGGCAAGCATGGCAAACAGCGCACTTCTGGTGATGGACGTCCAACGGGACGTCGTGGCCATCGCCGATGACGGTTCCGGATATCTGCCGTGCCTGCGAAGGGCGATCGACGGTGCCCGGGCTGCAGGCATCACCGTGATCTACGTGGTGCTCGGGTTACGGCCGGGCGATCCAGAAGTCAGCCCCCGCAACAAGGTGATGACCAACGCCGTGCGGGCCGGCCTGTTCACAGAGGGAGCCCCTGGCACCGAGATCCATGACGACGTCGCGCCCCAGCAGGGCGACGTCGTGGTCACCAAGAGGCGGGGGAGCGCGTTCTCGGGCAGCGACCTCGACTTGGTGCTCAGGGCTCGCGATATCGACAGCCTTGTTCTCACCGGCATTGCCACCAGCGCTGTGGTGCTGTCCACCCTGTGGCACGCCATCGACCTGGACTTCGGCCTCACCGTCCTGGCGGATGCCTGCCTCGACACCGACCCCGAGGTGCACCGGATGCTGACCGAAAAGCTGTTCCCCCAGTGGGCAGATGTCCTCGCGGTCGAGGACTGGCTCAAAGCCATCGCACCGCAATAGCGGAAGGCCGTCCGGACCCTCGCGAGTGGGGCAAGCCGGCATCGCTCCGATAGGCCGGGGGGAGGCCAGCCGGCGGCGTTCTGCGCTGCTGCCCGGGCCTGGGTGAGGGCCAGGCGGTAGGATTCGGTGCCTGTCTGGATGAGGTTGCCGCCGAAGGTGAGCCGGTCGACGATGGCCGCGCAGAGCCGGGGGGTCGGTGAAGGTCTTGGTCCAGCCATCTGGGGCAGGCACTTGTTCGCTCACGAGAGTTGCTGCTGCCACCTGCCCGTATCCCTTCCTGCGGTCCTCGTTGGTTCTCGCGGCAGTGTCACGGTTTTCCAGGTGCTGCCTTGACCGATCGGGTTCCTGCAGGCCCGCAAGGCGGCCGAGATCGAGGCCGTGTTCGGCATCCGCCTGGTCTGCCCGGTCGACGAGTTCAACGCCTCCCGGCATGTCGGCGACGACTCCCTCACCGACCCTCCCACGCGGCCGCCGCGAAAGCCAGCCGCGAACAGGCTCGCATGCGGCTGGTCCTTGCCGACCAGCTCGACGTCGGACAGCGGCCGCTCGTCACTACGACCGGGTCTTCGGCGTCATCGACGGCGGCCTGAGCACAGGCGAGGCAGTCGTCTGACGACCAGCACCAAGCAGACCTCGAAGGCCCGCGACGTCTTCTCCGAACTGGCCTGTCTCGTCGAGGCGTTGAAGGCCCCAGCATTGCGGGAGCAGCCGTGGCGGCTGGCCGAGCGGGCCCGGGGTGAAGGTTTGGAGCCGCGTGGAATATCTGGCGGCGTGCCTGCAGCGGGAGGTCGCCGCCCGCGACTCCCACGGCGCCGAAGGCCGCATCCGCGCAGCCGTTTCCCCTCCCGCAAGTCGCTGGAGGACTTCGACTTCGACCACCAGCGGTTCGTGAAACGCGAGGTCATCGCCGACCTCGGGACGCTGGGCTTCGTCGTCGGCAAGGGAAACGTCATCTTCCTGGGGCCGCCGGCACCGGTAAGCCCCACCTCGCCACCGGCCAGGGCATCCGGGCCTGCCAGGCAGGCCACCGGGTTGCGTTCGCGACAGCCGCTCAGTGGGTCGCCCGCCTCGCCGACGCCTACCAGGTCGGCCGTCTGGGCGACGAACTTACACGGCTCGGACGGATCCCGCTGATCATCGTGGACGAGGTCGGCTGCATCCCCTTCGAACCCGAGGTCGCGAAGCTGTTCGTCCAGTTCATCTCGGGCCGCTACGAACGCGCCTCCGTGATCGTGACCAGCAATAAACCCTTCGGACGCTGGAGCGAGGTCTTCGGCGACGACACGGTCGCCGCCGTGATGATCGACCGCTACGTCCACCACGCCGAAGTGGTCTCCCGCAAGGACGACAGCTACCGCATGCGCGGCCACGACCTCGGACGGGTTCCCGCCGCCGACACCGGGGAATAATCAACATCAACCAACGTAGTGCGGGGCCAACTTGG
Source organism: Streptomyces sp. MK7 (assembly GCF_032658145.1). Classification (NCBI taxonomy): domain Bacteria; kingdom Bacillati; phylum Actinomycetota; class Actinomycetes; order Kitasatosporales; family Streptomycetaceae; genus Streptomyces; species Streptomyces sp. MK7. Next base: position 20,447 of record NZ_JAVACL010000054.1, on the reverse strand, counting down.
GAGTCGAGCACCGGGTCAGCTTTCGAAGACCGCTGACACGCTGCGTCCCGAAGCAACTTGAGCGGGCTTGCTGCCAGTGGACGGTGCCGCTCTCACCTGCGCTGACGGTCGCAAGCGTTTGCGTTCGAAAATAAACACGGCATCAAGTCGCATACGCCTTCTCAGACGTCTAAATGATGCGTGGTCAGGCCTTGCTGGCAAGGTGATCGGATACGCAACAGGTGGACAGCAACAACCGGAGCTATCGGTTCCCCGGCTCTCTGGGTAACGAACTTGTCCGAGAAGTTCCTTAATCGCCCAGTGAGGCCGATGTAGCGTGCCGTGCACATCTGCAGCACCGGGAGGACTGAAGTTGAGATTCCACTGGAGGCGACTTACGGTCGCCGCCGCCGTTATGGTCGCCGTCTTGGCGACGCTGACCTGCCCAGCGTCAGCAGAAGGCAGCCATGACCTGGTGGGGTATGTCGGAAGCTTAAGAGGCTCAGGGCCCTTGTCCGTAGGAAAACCTGTATCCGCAGTCACGCGACAGGTCGACGAAGGGGCGACACCACGCGCGGCGGCCGCCGACAGGTACGAGACGATCGAAGAGTGCCAAAGAGATGCCGTACCGGATAAAAAGGACGGGACAACGACGGCGCAGGAGATCCTCAATCGCTTCACGCTCTGTCGCGTTGTACGCACTCAGTACTGGTACGTTGACGCGCGTTCACCCCAACTGCCCTTGGCGTACGCCAACTTCCGCTTCACGACCGTCATGAACTCTTACCATGATGGTCGCAGGGCGGACAAGATTAGTCGGTTGGACGATTTCGACTACCATCTTACGCCGGCGGGATCGCTCGAACCCGACGCACTGAGGCAACTCGCTAAGGCGCCCCTGACCCTGAGGGTGTGGTGCAACGGTCTGCAAGGCGCCACTTGCGACGGCACGGCCGACCACTTGGACGCCTCAGTGAAGCGATCGCTGGCCGCATGGGCCATCGCTGGGACCGCCGGCGCCGATGTGCGGACCACCTCAGATCTGAGTAACTCCAAGCCAACCGATCCCACGAAGGACAAGCGGGCTGCTCCTTTCTATGCCCGCGACAAGGCTAGCTGGCACGGAATGAAGGACGAGCTGATCGGGGGCTATCGGGAACCGGGTACTGAGCCGGCCTCCATCTCGACGCCGCTGCGTTGTGACAGCGCCTCGTACCTGGGACGGCCCGGTTGCATCTGGGACGACGCACCCCTGGTCATGCAGGTCATCGCCAGCAAATACCCCGCTTACGCGGACCATGTGAAGACGGCTCAGGAGAAGCCGACCGCAACAGAGCCTTACGGTAAATTCATGCCCTCTCTCCTCATACCCGGGTCGAACAACCCAAATCTCCCCAGCTACAAAAAGCCGCTGACGCGCCTGTACGTGCCCACAACGCGCAATCCCTTCGATCCGACTTATGACAGCGCCGCCGAGTACTACGACAACAACACGTCGACGAAGGACTACCACTGTCGCACCATCCCCCGGCGCGGAAGCGATCAGTGCGATGAGTACCCCATGGCCAAGACCTGGGAAGGCGCCTACTACTCCATCCCCCATTCACTTGAACCCTGGCGGTTCTCGCTGCGTTACATCCCGCGCAAACAGAACGGAAACGCGGGCACGGACTTCCAGCAATGGATGAAACAGCAACGGGTGCTCGCGGCTAAAGACGAGGTGAACGGAGGAGACGAATACCGTGTCCAGGTCGTCACGTCGCCTACTTCCAGCCAGGCGGCGGCGGCAGCCGCCGAGGCGCGAACCGAGGCCACAGCTACAGTGCCGATTCCTGCCGACGACATCTGCACGGATGATATCGGCGGACGCTTCTCCTGCTCCTATGGCGAGGAGTGGAACATCTACAGCGACGGTTCACGAGAGAAGTGGGTGATCGGTCCCGACCGTCAGGTTTGGCACACTACAGCCCAGCTCGGCGGCACCTGGTCGGCATGGACATCTCTAGGCGGTCAGGCTACTTCAGGCGTTACACTCGTTGAAGAAAAGGGCATGTCCGCCAAGATCATGGTCCGTGGCACCGACGGCGAGTACTACTTCAGCAAACGTGACAAGAAGACCGGCACCTGGTCGGGCTGGTCCCGCTGAACCGCACTACGGTCAGTGCTGAAGAGCCGAGGTCGGGCCACCAGCGGTACGGCGCCGCTTCCTACTCGGGGGCGGCGCTGCGGTGCTGTGCGGGGCCAGCGACGTTGCAGTCGTGTGCCGAGCGCGGCCATGAAGGCTCCGTTTTGATCGCGCCCGCGCACCAGGTACCGACCACGGTCCGCCAACCACCCGCCATGCAAGGCGGGATCTCATCCACCTCAGCCTCGCCGAAATACGACGGCGGATCACCCGCCTCACCGACCGCCGACCCACCCCCGCAGAACACATCCTGCACTGGTCCACCTGGCGCCGACGACGACAACACCAAGCCCGCACCAGCCACTACAAACGACGCGGACACAGCCCCTGACCTGGCCATCAGTCGCGACAAGCACCGTTGCAGTACTAAGAAGTTTCGGGTTTCTCGACACGACCAGGGAAGATTCGCTGTCCTGGAGAAGATCGCCAGAGTTCTGCCGCCGCGGACGTCGAGCTCGAAACCGTTGAAGTCGGCGACGGCAACCGCCGAGCCGAGCCTTGCCCCAGCGCTGGCGGCGGAGGTGGTGTAGGTCAAGCCGGAGTTCAGGCGGGGCCCGTGCAGCACGGTCACCGAGCCGCGGTCGGTGTGGCCGTCGGCGTCGTCCTGACCGGGTGCACCGAGCGCGAGGTCGGCGTAGCCGTCACTGTTGACATCGCCCCATGCGGTGGCGGCGCCGAAGTGGTTCCCGGGCGCGGAGGAGCCCGGGACACCGGGGCTGTCCTGGGTCAGCGTCACGTGCTCAGCGGCCGCAGGTCCCTGGGGACTGCCCAGGATGACCGTCACGCTACCGGCACCGCCTGATGCCTTCGGTGCGCCCGCGGCCAGGTCGCTGATGCCGTCCCCGTTGTAGTCCGCGGTGGCCGACGTGTGCGAGGTACCCGTGAGCTCGTCGTCGACGTCGCCGACCAGGGGTGGACGCTCCTTCTACGTCTGCGGCTCGCCGGCCATGGTCTCCACGACAGTGCGCGATCTGGCGCAGGCAGGCATCCCGCACGACGTGCTGCACTTCGAAGACGTTCAGTGATCGGAGATTCGTGAACGAGACAGGAGCACACCATCCGGCAGCGAACCGCGTGACGCCCGAGGCACTGCGGTCGATGACCTTTCCCCGTGCCCCGCTGACACGTCGCGGCTACAGCGAGGAGGCGGTGCACGACACACTGCGCCGCTGCGCGGCGACTGTGACCGCGCTGATGGAGGAGAACGACCGGCTGCGGACGGACATGCAGCGCCAACGGGACTGGGTCCGGGCGAACAACATCGGCGACGGCAGCGGCCCTACTGGGGTGCCGCCCGTGGATGCGGTACTGCAGCAGGCCCGCGCCCAGCAGTCGGCGGAGCAGACCGTGACAGCGGCCCGGGAACAGGCCCGCAACATGGTGCGGGCCGCCAGGGCACAGGCCGAGGCGATCCTGCAGCAGAGATGGGAACAGGCCTCCCAGGCAGCTGACGGCGACCAGGAAGAGACCGAACGACTCGTTTCCTACCTGCGCCAGGTCGCGCAGTCCCTGACCGTCACCGCGGACCAGTACGCCACCAAACGCACCCAAATACTCTCCCCGCCGGCCAGTACCACCACTTCGCACGGCGCCTGACCTGCGGACCAGACCGGCACACCCGAACCCGGTCCGCCGTCCGGTCCAGGCGTGCGGCCAGGCACAGCGCCATGCGCGGTCTGCTGGCAGGCGTCCGCAACGGCCTGACCACCCTGTTCGCCGCGTTCGATGTTGCCACCGGCGAAGTCATCACCGCACTGCACCGTCGGCACCGGGCCGTGGAGTTCAAGAAGTTCCTTATCCGGATCGACAAGGAGGTGCCCGCGCACCTGCAGGTCCACCTGATCGTCGACAACTACGGCGCCCACAAGACACCCGCGATCAAGGCATGGCTGGCCACACACCCCAGGTTCGAACTCCACTTCACCCCGACCGGCAGCTCATGGATCAACCAGGTCTAGCGGTGGTTCGGCTACCTCGCCCACCAGATGATCCGCCGCGGCGCACACAAGAACATCCAGGCCCTGGAAGCCGACATCCGGGCATGGGTCAAAGACTGGAACGAAGACCCCAAGCCGTTCATCTGGACCAGGACCGCCGAGGAGATCCTCGACTCCCTCGCCCGCCTCTGCCGACGGATCTCTGGCGCAAGACACTAGGGTGCCCCGCATGCTTCGACGGTCCGGGACCATCACACGCGTAACTGCCTCGGCGGCAAGTCTGGGCGCCGTACTTGCCATGGCTTCCGGGCCGCCCGCGGCGGCCGACGGCTCGGGCCAGGTCGCGTTGCGGCTCGAAGCCCCGGCGGATTTCCACATGTACAGCGCCGATGAGGGCGCCTCGGCTTCCAACAGTGGCTTCGTCGTGCCCGTCAGCGTCGTGCCCAGCGACGGCGGCCAGGCCCGCAACGTCAAGGTGGTGGTCGACGCGTCGGGACTGAAGGGTGTCGCCCAGGCGGGGAAGGGCGGCTACGGGAACTGCACCGGCGAGGGCCCCGTGTTCACGTGCGTGTACGGAGACCTCGAGAACGGTGGCGACGGGGAAGCCAACGCACCCTTCACCCTCCGCGGTGTGGACGGCGTCGAGCCGGGCGACAGCGGGACGGTGACCTACACCGCCACAGCCGACAACGCGGCCCCGGTCACCGGCACCACCCGTATGATCGTGGACGGTCCCACGCTGGGTTCACCCGAGGCGGAGAAGACGGTGACGGGCGTGGCACCGGGCAAGTCCCGCCCGCTGACCCCCAAGTTCGCCAATCGCAGCCGGTTCACCACGGAGCGAGGCGTCGCCCTCCAACTCGGCATAGAGGGCGGGCTGCTGATGGGGCCGCGCCCCAGCAACTGCTACTTCGATCCGAAGTTCACCTCGGCGTGGTGCAGTTTTTCCACGAAGGCCGCGCCGGGCACTGCCTACCGCACCAGCGCCCCGATCCGCTACACGGCCGCTCCCGGGAAGGTGAAGGGCACACTGAGCTACACGTGGTCGTCCGAGCCCGACAAGCCCGAGGGTTTCACCGTGCGCGGCGAGGGGCCCCCTATATCGCTGACCAGGACGGACCGCGGTCTGACGGGCGCCGTCGGCCGCGTCTGGTTCGAGACCACCGTGCAGGCCGACTACGAGCCGGTGACGGCGACCGTCCGGGGCCGCGTCGGCGACACCGTGCGGGTGCGTCTCGGGGTGCGCAATCACGGGCCGGGCCGGCTGACCGGTTCGGAGACACTGGGCGGCTTCGAGGTGATCCCGCCGGAGGGAACCACCGTGACCTCCATTCCGTTCACCATCGAGGAGGACGGCGGCACATGGGCGTGCGAACGGCCGGAGAAGCCCGGCGGAGCGTTCGTCTGCGACATCGGTTCGGGACGCTTCATCGATGTGCTGGACCAAGGGGGGACGACCGCCATCGACTTCCACATCCGGATCGACCGGCAGGTGCCGGGTGCGAAAGGCACCATCCGTACGCACAACCCCTATGACCGCACGCCCGGAAACGACCTTGCCTACATCCCGCTCGACGCGTCGCCAGCGCCACCCCACCGGCGTGCCGGCCCGTGGGCCGTGGGGATCGCGGCGCTCCTGGTCCTGGCGGCCCTGTACGGGCATCGGCGGCGCCTGCTGCCGCAGTTCAGCAGGAGGCGCTGACTGCGCGGACCGCCGGGGCGGAAGGAGGCCGCCGAGGCCGGCACGCCGGCCGGCCAGCCGCTGCCAGGCCGCGCCGAACGTGTCCTTCAGCTGACCGCGCTCGCCGTCCCGGGCGAGGGGGCGCGGGAGCCGGCTGGGCGGGCCCGCGCGCCACCCCGTTCTTCTTCACCTCGCGGCCGGCGCCGGCCTGGCTGGACGTCCTTCAGGAGCACGCGCCGCATCTGCTGTTGACCGACGAGACGGCCGGCGTGTGGTCGGCCGCCCCGTTCCTCGAGTACCTCGTCGGCGTCGCCACGGACACCGCCCGGTCCAGTATGCGGACGCCCCACTTGGCCGATTGCCACTCCTTTGACGAGCATGGCTCTTGGCTCCGGGAGTACGGCCAGGCGGAGTCGGATGGCCTGGCGCGGCCAACGGGAGACTGCCCCACACACTGTGTGGAGTGTCGGGCCCGGGGCCCCAACGCTGCACGAGCGTGAGCTCCGCAGCCCACGCAGTGCACCGGCTGCCGCCTGGGGCAGCCCCTCGTCGAACCTGTCCATCAATCCCTTCCCGTCCTTGGTGAGCGCCTCCCCACGCGCGCGATCATCCTCTCGCGGCACAGATTCATCGGACAACCAAGGTGCAATCGTTGCGGATACCTACCTGAGGCCCATGTCAGGCCGCGTGAGGCGTGGAGTCGCGGGCTCGTGAATTCCGGGTTGGGGCAGTCTTGCGAGTCCGGCGCATGCCCCGCAGCGCCTGGTCGCCGTCGCCGAGGTCGTTCACCGTCTGGCAAAAGGGAGCGAAACGCCCCGATCCGCAAGCCGGAGCCTGGACGGCAAACGGGGCGGCCGCGGCCGTACACGCTGCTGCCCTGACGTGGACCGGCGAGACGGGCGACATCAAGGGAGCCACAATCCTGCTCGTCGACGACGTCTTGACCAGCGGGTCGCAGCTCCAGCGGGTCGCACTCCGGCTCCGGGCATCCGGCGCCGCCGACGTCCGCGGACTCGTCCTTGCGCGCGTCCCCTGGAGCGGATGACCCGGCGCCTCTGCATCACCCGCCGGCAGGGAGAAGGGGGATCACTTCCATTTTGCGGGGCCGGGCCCTGCACGATCCGGCTGGGGGAGCGTGGGGGAGTCCGCCCATGCGGCCGCGGTCTCGTCAACGGGGGTTCGGGAAAGCCGGCAAGGCCCAGCGGCACGGGGGACGGGTAGGTGCTAGGCGCGGAGGACTGCAGCAGCAGTCGGAAGTGTTCGCCGTCGGCGGGCCGCAGGGCCAGTTGCATGCCGGCGGCCTGGCCGGCGTCGAGCGCGGCCGTCAGCCGTCCGCGGTCCTCGGCGAGGGCGCGGGAGTGGCATCGGCCTGCTGGCCTGTTTCGTGGCGGCCGAGCGGATCCGGGCCCCGGCACCCCGGCCAGGATGCCGACGGACATCAGCCGCGTACGTGGCAGGCCGCGTGGAACGAGTCCGCCGGATCCAGGGCCCACGAGCGCGGCCTCACCCCGTCCGATGGCGGCTTACTTCCGTGGTCGCCCCGGTGGGCGACCACCAGGTTGCCCGGCGTTGAGGACGTCGACCGCCCGGACGTGGCGCCGGACCGGCCGCGCCCCGCCGTGGCCCGGTTGTCACCGTGGTGCGGGCAAACTAGACTGAATGCGCTTCCATAGTCAGACGGGGCAGGTCTCCGAAAATCTCAGCGGGTATCGAGGGCGGCGGCTTCATCATGGGTGATCCCACCGTTTACGACGTCGCCGAGCGTGCCGGTGTGTCCATCGCGACGGTCTCGCGCGTCTACCGCAGCCCCGACTCGGTGCGGGCCGCGACACGCGAGAAGGTGCTTGCCGCCGCGCACGATCTGGGCTATGTGCCCAGTGCGAGCGCACGGGGGCTGGCCAGCCGGGCCACCGGAGTGCTCGGGCTGTGCTTCCCTGACTTCGCCGATCCGGAGGCCGAGGGGACGGCGCCGGACGTCGACGAGGCCGAGCCGAGTTTCTACGGCGACGAGGTCATCCGGGGGATGGAGCGCGCCGCGAGGCGGCGCGGTTATGCGCTGCTCATCTCTGCCGCCCATGCCGACCGGGCGGGCGAGGCGCTGTCGGACGTGGCCGGCCGGGTCGACGGCCTGGCGATCCTGGCTCAGGACGTCCCGTCGGCGGTGCTCGACGTCGTTGCGCGGCGGCTGCCGGTGGTCGTGCTTGCGGGGCGGGCGTTGCCCGGTCTCGACCGCATCGAGGTCGCCAACTTCGACGGCCAGTTGGAGCTCACCCGGCACCTGATCGACGGCCACGGGCTGACCGACCTGGCGTTTATCGGAGGAGCCGAGAACTCGCCGGACGCGGAGGCCCGTTTCCGCGGCTTCCAGGCGGCCCATCTCGCGGCGGGGCTGCCGCTGCCCGAGCGCCCCGCCGCGCGGGGCGACCTGACCTTGGCCTCCGGGCGCAAGGCCGCGCTGGAGCTGCTGGACCAGGGGGGGCCGCGCCCGCAGGGCCTGATGTTCGCGAACGACCAGATGGCCGTGGGGGCGCTTCAGGCGCTCACCGAGCGGGGGATCAGCGTGCCTGCAGAACTCGTCATCACCGGGTTCGACGGTATCCCGCTGAGCCGTCAGGTCAGCCCGGCGCTCACCACTGTCCGTCAGCCCATGGGCCGGCTCGGCGAGGAGGCGGTGGAGTTGCTCGTCGCGCGGCTCGCCGACCGTGGCCGCCCGGCGCTCCTGCGCACGCTGCCGACCGCTCCGGCCCTGCGCGCCAGTTGCGGGTGCGGGGTCTAGGACACACCCCGCAGCCGACCGGTCCACGGCGCCTGGCGCGCGCTGCGCGCTCCGGGTGAGGCCAGTTATGCGCAGGCAGCGAGCCATGCCGGTGGTACGCCGCACTCGCGGTCATCGTCCAGCCGTCCATCGCCGCGGTGGCGCAGGCCGTGCGTCCTGTGAACCCCCTCCGGTGTACGGCAGCCTGCGCCGCCCGTCATGACGGCCCGCTGCCAGCAAGATTTCGCCGGGTTTACGAAAGCGTTACCCAGACGCCTCTTGTGTCGTCGGAGTGCCTCCTGGAGGGTGATGTATGCGCTTACAGCACGACGCGCGTACTCGAGGAGGAGCCCGCATGTCCCGCAATGCCTTGTCAGGTACCACCCTCGCGGCAACCGCCGTGGTCTTGTCGCTCGGGCTGACGGCCTGCAGTAGCGGAGGCGGCGGCCAGGTGGGCGTGGACGCCAAGCAGACCCTCACCGTGTGGGCCATGGGTGAGGAGGGCAAACGGGTCGCGGACATCGCCAAGAAGTTCAACGAGAAGTACCCGGACATCACCGTCAAGGTGACCCCGATCGGCTGGGACGTCGCGCACCAGAAGCTCGTCTCCGCGGCGGCCGCCGACCAGCTGCCCGACATGGCGCAGCTCGGCTCGACCTGGATGGGTGAGTTCATCGACCTGGGTGTGCTGGAGCCGGTGGACACGAAGGCGTTCAAGGCGGACGACTTCTTCCCGGCCGCCTGGAAGGGCAGCGAGAAGGACGGCGAGGTCTACGGCGTGCCGTGGTACGTCGACACCCGCGTCCTCTACTACCGCACCGACCTGGCCAAGCAGGCCGGAGTGACCAAGGCGCCGAAGACCTGGGCCGACCAGCTCGCCCTCGCCGAGGCGTTCAAGAAGCTCGGCACCACGAAGTGGGCCTTCTCCCAGCCCGCGGGCGGCCAGGGCTCCTGGCAGAACTGGGCGCCGTACCTGTTCTCGGCGGGCGGCACGGTCCTGGACAAGGACGGCAAGCCTGCACTGGACTCGCCCGAGGCGGTCACGGCGTTCACCGAGTACGCCAAGTACTTCGACAAGGGCCTGTCGAAGAACACCCCCGCCGCTCCCGGGTATGACGTGATCAAGGACTTCGGTGCGGGCAGCGTGCCGATGTTCGCCTCCGGCCCCTGGATGGTGCAGAACATCGCGGACCAGGCCCCGCAGATTGCGGGCAAGTGGGCGACGGTCCCGCTCCCGGCCGGTAAGCAGCCCGCCTCCATCATCGGTGGCGCCGACCTCGTCACCTTCGCGAGCAGTGAGCACAAGGCCGCGGCCCAGGAGTTCACCAAGTTCCTCACGAGCCCGACAACGCAGGCGGACTGGTACAAGATGGCCAAGTCGCTGCCCGCCAACAAGAAGGCCTGGGACGAGCCGACGCTCAAGAGCGCCGATGTGGACGTTTTCAAGACGGCACTGAACAGCGCCGGAGAGATCCCGCCGCTGGCGCAGTGGGAGCAGGTCGCCCAGGAGATCGACATCACCCTGGAGAAGCTCGCCAAGGGCGGCGACCCGGCTGCGCTCGCCAAGGAGCTGCAGAAGAAGACCGAGGGCCTGGTGTCCTGAGCCATGAGCGGCACGACCTCCGCCGAACGGCCCGCCTCAGGCGGGCGGGCCGTCGCCGACGCCACCGACGCTCCCGCCGAGCCGGACCTCACCGGCAAGTCCGCCGCCCCTTCGATACGCAAGAAGGCCGGACTCGGCGCCCGAACGACGTCGGGCGGCACACGGCTGCGGCCTGACCGGCTCTCCCGGCACAACCTCGCCGGCTGGCTGTACTCGACACCGTTCCTGGTGTTCTTCGGCACCTTCATGGCGTTCCCGATCGTGGCGACGCTGGTGATGAGCTTCACCGACTTCCGCCTGCGCAACGTCACCAAACCGTTCGACGCGAACTTCGTCGGCCTGGAGAACTACTCCAAGCTGTTCGGGGACGAGCAGTTCCTGCGGGCGCTGTTGAACACCGGATACTTCGTGGTGCTCGGCGTACCGCTCACCGTCGGCAGCGGCCTGCTCGCGGCGGTGCTGCTGAACTCCGGCATCGAGCGGTTCCGGACCTTCTTCCGGGTCGGCTTCTACGCCCCGGTGGTCACGGCCATCGTCGCTGTCGCCGTGGTGTGGCGCTTCGTCCTCGACCCCAGTGAGGGCCTGATCGCCGGGCTGGCTCGCGAGGTGGGGCTCACCGCACCCGACTTCCTGAGCTCCGAGGTCCTCGCCATGCCGTCGCTGATCGCGATGGCGGTGTGGCGCAACATGGGCACGTCGATGGTGCTGTTCCTCGCCGGACTGCAGGCGATCCCCACCGAGGTGCGGGAAGCGGCGAAGATCGACGGTGCCGGCGTTTTCCAGGAGTTTCGCAGGGTCACCGTCCCGCTGCTGCGGCCCACCATGCTCTACGTCACGGTGATGACGACGATCGGCTTCCTCAACGTCTTCGAGGAGCCGTTCGTGATGACCAATGGCGGTCCCTCGGACAGCACGCTCACGGTCTCCCTCCTCATGTACCGCGAGGGCTTCAACTTCTTCCACATGGGCTACGCCAGCTCGATGGCCTACACCCTGTTTGTGATCATCCTGGCCGTCACACTGCTCCAACTGCGGCTGCTGAAGGACAAGACCAAATGAGCGCCACTACCGAAACGAGCGCCAGCACCGCTGCCCGCAACGGGTACGCGGTGCGGGACCGCCGTACCCGCATGACAAGGGGCATCACTTACGCACTGCTCAGCCTTGGCCTGCTGATCACGGCCGCGCCGTTCCTCTGGATGGGCCTGGCCGCGTTCAAGACGCCCCGGGACCTCTCGGCGAGCCCGCCGGTGTGGATCCCCACCGACTGGACGCTGGCCAATTTCAGCAAGCTGTTCGACCTCCTGGACGTGCCCCTCTACTTCTTCAACTCGGTGCTCGTCGCGTTCTTCGTCACCCTGTGCAACCTCCTCTTCTGCTCCATGCTCGGCTACGCGCTGGCCAAGCTGCACTTCGCGGGCAAGAAGGTGATATTCGGCGTCGTCATGGCGGCCCTGATGGTGCCCGGCAATCTGATGCTGATGCCGAAGTTCGTGATGATGAGCAAGATGAACCTCATCGACACCTACGCGGCGCTCATCCTGCCGTTCGCCGCCGGTGCCTTCGGGGTCTTCCTGATGCGGCAGTTCATGTCGACTGTCCCCGACGAGCTGCTGGAGGCGGCCCGGGTGGACGGGGCCCGCGAGTGGTACATCTTCTGGCGGATCGTGATTCCCCAGGTCAAGCCCGCTCTGGCGACCCTGTCGATCTTTGTCTTCCTCGGCTCGTGGAACAACTTCCTGTGGCCGCTGGTCGCCACCAACGACCCCGGCAAGTACACGCTCCCGGTGGCCCTGGCCACCTTCGCCACCGACCCGACCAAGGCCAACGGCTCCAACGGGGTGCTGATGGCCGGCGCGTTCCTCGTCGTCCTGCCGGTGCTCGCCGTCTTCGTCGTGCTGCAGCGTTACTTCACGCAGAGCATCGCCACGGCGGGCCTCAAGTAGCCGACACGCCTCCCGATCCGTACGGGGCCGGCGGCAACCTGACGGCTGCCGGCCCCGTACCGCCCACGGCCGCGCGAATGAGCCCTCTCGCCCACCACTGCCCTGCCGGGCACCGCCCTGCCCTGTCCGGCATGCACCACCCCTCGCACACACATCGTCTGCTGCAAAGGGAGCTGGATCGCTCCATGCACCGCCCTGCCTTCCTCGCCGCGACGGCCGGCGCCACCGGTGCCCTCGCGCTCGGCGCCGCCCCCGCGTACGCCCACCGGCGCCCCTCGCAGGACCCCGAGGCCCTGCTCACCCACTGGTTCGCGGACACCTACCGCTCGCTCGAGGCGATGGTCCCCGACAGCGGCCTGCCCGCCGACAACATCAAGCTCGGCGGCGCGCGGCCCGTGCTCACCGAGAACACCTCCAGCACCAACATCGGCTGCTGGCTGTGGTCCACCGTCGCCGCCTGCGGGCTCGGGCTGATCAGCGGGCTCGAGATGCACCGCCGCCTCGCCCGCACCGTGACCACCGTCGAGAAGATGGAGCGGCTGCACGGCTTCTGGTTCAACTGGTACAACACCTTCACCGGCGAGGTCCTCGACGCCTGGCCCGGAAGCGGGGCGCCCGTCAGCCATCTGCCGGCGAGCCGCGGGGACGTGGTGCTGCGCGAGGTGTCCACGGAGGAGGGCTGCGGCTTCGACATCCGCGTGGGCAAGGGCCGGGCGGTGGTCATCACCAACAACCACCGTGCCGACCTCGACTTCTGGACCGCGGCCCTGCGCGAGCTGGGCGCGGCGCCGGGGATCACCCACGACGGGCGGCTGCCCGGGGTGTTCTTCCTCACCACGACGGACCCGGACGGCGGGCGGCTGCTGCACGTCTTCAACATCGCCTCCGGTTACGCCCAGGACGTCACCGTCGCGGCGCGCGGCAAGCCGCTGTTCGGCGGCGAACGGCTGCATCTGCCGGGGCGCGGCGCGGCGATGCTGCCGCTGGGCCTGACAGCGGGCGGGACGCGCATCGCGTATGCCACGGCGGAGATCAGCGCCGTGGAGGAGGGGCGCGTGACGTTCCGTTCGCTGGGGGAGGAGGCCGTCGTGGCCGTCGACGGCCGGGCCCGCTGCAGTGGGGCCAAGGTCTCCTTCGAGGGCGGGCGCACACTGCCGCGGGTGCGGCGGGCGGAGTTCACCATCCACCGGAGCTGAGCAGTCGGGGCGCACCAGGGCTGACCCCCCCTTTGTGCGTCCCGACGCACGGACAGAATATTGTATGCGCTTACATCATGGCAGTGCCAGGCGTGACACGCGGGACAAGAGGACAGGACATGCACCGACCATACGAACACAAGGTCAAGGCCCTGCTCGGCCGGATGACGGTCGAGGAGAAGCTGGGCCAGCTCCAGCAGTTGACCTGGACCGGCGACACCGGTCCCGGCGGCGGCCAGACGGAGGAGGTCGAGCGCGCGGCCCGTGCCGGCCTGCTCGGCTCGGTGCTGAACCTGTACGGCGCGGCCCACACCAACATCCTGCAGCGCATGGCGGTCGAGGAGTCCCGGCTGGGCATTCCGCTGCTCTTCGGCTTCGACGTGATCCACGGCTTCTGGACCACCTTCCCGATCCCGCTCGCCCAGGCGTCCAGCTTCGACCCGGCGGTGGTCGCGCGCGACGCCGAGGTCTCGGCGAAGGAGTCCAGGTCCAACGGCGTGCGCTGGACGTTCTCGCCGATGATGGACGTCAGCCACGAGCCCCGCTGGGGCCGCATCGCGGAGAGCTGCGGCGAGGACCCGTACCTCAACGCCGTCCTCGCCGCGGCCAAGGTCCGCGGCTACCAGGGCGACGACCTCACCGCCGAGGACAACGTCGCCGCCTGCGCGAAGCACTTCGTCGCCTACGGCGGCGCCGAGGGCGGGCGGGACTACAACACGGTCGACGTCTCCGAGCAGCGGCTGCGCAACCTGTACCTGCCGCCGTTCCGGGCGGCCGTCGACGCCGGGGTGGCCACCGTCATGGCGGCGTTCAACACCGTCAGCGGCGTCCCGGCGCACGGCAACCCGCACACGATGACCGGCATCCTCAAAGGCGAGTGGGGCTTCGACGGGGTGATCGTCAGCGACTACACGGGCGTCGAGGAACTCATCGCCCACGGCTACGCCGAGGACGGCGCCGACGCGGCACGGCTGGCCCTGGCGGCCGGCCTCGACATGGAGATGGTCAGCACGAATGTCGCCGACCACGGCCGGCAGCTGCTCGCCGACGGGAAAGTCACCGAGGACCGGCTCGACGACGCGGTCGCCCGCATCCTGCGCCTGAAATTCGCGCTCGGCCTCTTCGACAACCCGTACACCGACGAGTCCGCGGTCATAGACGCGCCGACACCGCAGGCGCGGGCGGCGGCGCGGCAGGCCGCCGCCCGCTCCATGGTCCTCATGAAGAACGACAGCGGTGTGCTGCCGCTCGACGCCGGCAGCGGGTCCATCACGGTGGTCGGCCCGTTCGCCGACCACACGGATCTGCACGGCGCTTGGGCCGGCCCCGGCTGCCGCCGGTTCCCGTCGGTCAGCGTCCTCGACGCGGTACGCGCCGCCGCACCCGGTGCGACGATCACACACGCCGGGGCCGACGTGGCCCAGGCCGTCGCCGCCGCCGAGTCCGCCGACGTCACGGTCGTCGTGATCGGCGAGGAGCCCGAGCTCAGCGGCGAGGCCGCGGTGCGCAGCGACATCTCGCTGCCCGACGGGCAGGAGGAGCTCATCGCCGCCGTCGCCGCCACCGGCAAGCCGTTCGCGGTCGTACTGCTCAACGGCCGGCCGCTGACGATCGGCAACTGGGTGGACAGTGTCCCGGCGCTGCTCGAGGCGTGGCACCCGGGCATCGAGGCCGGAAACGCCATCGCCGACGTGCTCTTCGGCTCCGTCAACCCCGGCGGCAGGCTGCCGGTCACCTTCCCGCGGGCGATCGGCCAGATCCCCCTCTACTACAACCGGGAGAACACCGGACGCCCGTACGACCCGGCGCACGACGACGAGAAGTACGTCTCCAAGTACCTGGACCTCGCCGACGGACCGCAGTTCGTCTTCGGGCACGGCCTGAGCTACACCACGTTCGCCACCGGCGAGCCGCAGCTCGACCGGCAGTCGGTCACCGTCGACGAGCTCCAGCGCGGCGCGTGTGTCGAGGTCCGCGTGAGCGTGACGAACACCGGCGAGCGCACCGGCGACGAGGTCGTCCAGCTCTACGTCCACGATCCGGTGGCGAGCATCGCCCAGCCGGTGCGCCGGCTGCGCGGATTCCACCGCATCACGCTCGAGCCGGGACAGACCACGCAGGTGTGCTTCACGCTCGGCGCCGAGGACCTCGGCTTCTGGACGAACGACCAGGCCGGTCACTTCACCGTCGAGCCGGGCCGGATCGACCTGTACGCCGGTACGAGTTCCCTGGCCGACGCCCGCTGCACCCTGACGGTCGCCTGAACCACAGGGTCCGGGCACGCCCGCCGTTCGAAACGGCGGGCGTGCCCGTGCCCGTGGCCCTTCGCCGCGGCAGGGCGCCACACACATCTCCTATCGGAAAGCACGTTCCCACCCCCCAACCACCGGAGTCCACCGACCATGGCCATCTCCCAGCGCCCGAACATCATCCTTTTCATGACCGACGACCACGCCCCCGCGGCCATCGGCGCCTACGGCAGCTTGATCAACAAGTCCCCGGCGGTCGACCGCCTCGCCGCCGAGGGCACGGTCTTCGAGAACACCTTCTGCACCAACGCGATCTGCTCACCTGCCCGCGCCACCCTGCTGACCGGCACCTACAGCCATGTCAACGGCATGACCTCGCTGGAAGGCCCGAACCACCGGTTCGACGCGAGCCAGCCGTCGTTCCCGAAGATGCTGCAGGAGGCGGGCTACCAGACCGCGATCGTCGGCAAGTGGCACCTCGGCCACGGCGAAGGCCACGACCCCGAGGGCTTCGACTACTGGGAGATCCTGCCGGAGCACGGCGTCTACCACGACCCCGACTTCGTCACCGCCGGCGGCAGGAAGAAGTACCAGGGCTACGTCACCGACATCATCACCGACCTCGCGCTGAACTGGCTCGACAAGCGCGACCCCGACAAGCCCTTCTGCCTGCTGATCCAGCACAAGGCGCCGCACCGCCCGTTCGAGCCCGCCGAACGCCACCGGCACCTGTACGAGCACGAGGACATCCCCGCCCCGCCCACCCTCCACGACGACCTCGACGGCCGCGCTCCGGCCGCGCACGAGGCGAAGATGAGCATGGAGGACCTCACCGACGAGGACCTCAAGGGCGTACCGGTGCCGCCCGGACTGTCGCCGCGCGAGGAGCGCGAGTGGCGCTACCAGCACTACATCAAGGACTACCTCCGGGTGATCGCCGCCCTCGACGAGAACGTCGGCCGCGTGCTGCACTACCTCGACGTCACCGGTCTCGACACCTCGACCGCCGTCACATACACCTCGGACCACGGCTTCTTCCTCGGCGAGCACGGCTGGTTCGACAAGCGGTTCATGTACGAGGAGGGCATGCGCATCCCGCTGGTGCTCCGCTGGCCCGGCGTCGCCGAGGCCGGCTCACGCCACGAGGAGCTGGTGGCGAACATCGACTACGCGCCTACCCTGCTGGACATGGCGGGCCTGGCGCCTCATCCCCGTATGCAGGGCCGATCGCTCGTACCCCTCGTGAAAGGGGAGGACCAGAAGGAGTGGCGGGACGCCGTCTACTACCGCTACTACATGCACCTGGACGTCTGCCACAACGTCCAGGCCTGCTACGGCATCCGCACCCGGACCCACAAGCTCATCCACTACCCCGGCCACGGCTCGGGCGCAGACGGAGCCAAGGATGCGCCGCGCACGCCCGCCTGGGAGCTGTTCGACCTGACCCGAGACCCCCACGAGCTGCACAACCGCTACGACGACCCGCAGTACGCGGACGTGGTCAAGGATCTCACGGCCCAACTCGATGAAATCCAACACCACTTCGGTGACACACCAAAGGGCGTGCTGCCCGCGCCGACCGCCTCCTGAAGGGACGGCACCATGACGACAACCGACTCCGGCCGCGACACCCGCCCCGCCACCGAGTGGCTGGCCGACGCCGTTCTCTATCAGATCTATCCGCAGAGCTTCGCCGACGGGGACGGCGACGGCATCGGCGACTTCGCAGGCATCGAGCAGCGGCTCGACCATCTCGCCTGGCTCGGCGTGAACACCGTCTGGCTCAACCCGTGCTTCGCCTCGCCGTTCCGGGACGCCGGTTACGACGTGTCCGACTACCTCACCGTCGCCCCCCGCTACGGCACCAACGACAGCCTGGCCCGGCTGGTCGAAAACGCCCGGCGCCACGGCATACGCGTTCTGCTCGACCTGGTGGCGGGCCATACCTCCGACCAGCACCAGTGGTTCACACAGTCCGCCGACGACCCCTCCGATCACCGCTACATCTGGGCGGAGGGAGACACCCACCCGGGCGACGGCTTCCAGCCCTCGCCCGGCACCCGGCGCGGCTGGTACAAGCCGAACTTCTTCCCCAGCCAGCCCGCCCTCAACTTCGGCTACGCGCGCATGCACCCGGACGAGCCCTGGCGGCAGCCCGTTGACGCCGACGGACCGCGAGCCAACCGCCAGGCCCTGCGCGACATCATGGAGCACTGGCTCGACCTGGGCCTCGCCGGATTCCGCGTCGACATGGCCGCCTCGCTCGTCAAGGACGACCCCGGCCACGCCGAGTCGGCCCGCCTCTGGCGCGACATGCGTGACTGGATGGACAAGAAGCATCCGCAGGCCGCTCTCCTCTCCGAGTGGGGCGACCCGGCCGTCTCCGTACCAGCAGGCTTCCACGCCGACTTCTTCCTGCAGTTCGGCGCCGCCGACGACGGCCTCAAGCTGCGCTCTCTGTGGAACAACAACGCCGGCACCGTCAGCGAGGACTGGGCCCCGCTGGAGCCCTACTTCGGCGCCGACGGCACCGGGTCCCTGGGGACCTTTCTCGACGGCTGGCGGACCGCCACCACCGCGATCTGCGACGCGGGTGGCGGTGGCTTCGTCGCCCTGCCCACCGCCAACCACGACTTCTCCCGCCTCGCCTGCGGCCCGCGCACCGCGAAGCAACTCCCCGCCGCCTTCGCCTTCCAGCTCACCTGGCCGACCCTCCCGGCCGTGTACTACGGCGACGAGATCGGCATGCGCTACATCGCCGGCCGGCCGGAGCACGAGGGCAGCGTCCTCGGCCCCCGCTACAACCGGGCCGGCTCACGCACCCCGATGCAGTGGGATTCCACCGCGAACGCCGGCTTCTCCACCGCCCCCGCCGAACGCCTCTACCTCCCCCTCGACCCGGACCCCGCCCGCCCCACGGTCGCCGCCCAGCGCGAGGACCCCGGCTCCCTCCTCAACCTGGTGCGCCGCCTGATCGCCCTGCGCACGTCGACGCCGGAGCTGGGCAGCAGAGCCGGGGTGCAGGTGCTGCACGCCGGGTACCCCTTCGTGTACGTGCGTGGCGGGCGGTACCTGATCGTTGTCAATCCCCGCCGTGAGCGGGCGGAGTTCACGCTGCCCGAGGGCATCACCAGTGGCCTCGCCGGGGTCGATGCCGTCGAGGCCGCGGGAGTCGAGGTGAACGACGGCCTGGTGGGCGCCGCGGGCTTCGCCTACGGTGTCTTCGATCTCGGCCGCGCCGGCGTCAGGGCGGCACGATGAGCAACGACTCGGGCCGGCCGGCCTGCTGTGCCCCCCGGCGGCCGTCACAGACACCCGCGGCAGCAGTCACCGTGACCCGCGACGAGCACGCGGCCGCTGCCCACCCGCACGGCGGCTGGCGGGAGCTGCCCGGCGGCCCCTTCCTCATGGGCAGCGACGACTCCCCGTACGCGGCGGACGGCGAGGGTCCGGTCCGCGAGGTGACGGTCGATGCCTTCACCATCAGCGCGACGGCCGTCACCAACACGGAGTTCGCCGCGTTCGCCGACGCCACCGGCTACCGGACGGACGCCGAACGCTTCGGCTGGTCCTTCGTCTTCGGCGGTTTCCTCCCCGATGACTTCCCGCCCACCCGGGCAGCGGCCGCCACCCCCTGGTGGCGGCAGGTCCACGGCGCCGACTGGCGCCACCCGGAGGGCCCCGCGTCCGTCCTCGACGGCCGCGAGGACCACCCGGTGGTGCACGTTTCGTACGACGACGCCCTCGCCTACTGCCGCTGGTCCGGCACGCGCCTGCCGGCCGAGGCCGAGTGGGAGTACGCGGCACGCGGCGGCCTGGAGGGCGAACCGTATCCCTGGGGTGACGAACGCGACCCGGGGGGCGAGTACCGCATGAACATCTTCCGCGGCACGTTCCCGGGGCGTAACACCGCCGCCGACGGCTACCGTGCCACCTGCCCGGTGGACGCCTTCCCGCCGAACGGCTATGGCCTTTTCAACATGACGGGAAACGTCTGGGAATGGTGCGCCGACTGGTTCGCCCCGGGCGCCCGCGTCCTCAAGGGCGGCTCGCACATGTGCCACGAGTCGTACTGCCTCCGCTACCGCACGTCGGCCCGCATGGGGAACACCCCGGACAGCTCCAGCGGGAACACAGGGTTCAGGGTGGTGCGGGGACCGGAGAGACGTGTGGACTGTAAGGGCGCCCGTAAGACGGACGTTGCCTTTCAGGTGTCTCGTTGAAGACTTCGGCGGTAGGCGCATAGGCCAAGTGCTGCTGCAATCGGGATTACGCGACAACTCCTACCTGGCGGGCTTCGTCGACCCTGGGCGGGGTGGAAGCCTGCACAGCCTGCGCCGGGAGCGTGGTCCCCAGGCCGACGGCGCCTCCCTCTGCGCGCAGCCGGCTGCACCAGACCCGCTTGCGCAGCCACCTGCGCAAGCGGATGCCGCGTTTCCCACGCTCACGCAACGGTGTTGGCGCTCTTTGAAAGCGGCTCTGACCGCAGTTCCGTGAATCCCGAGGTCAGCAGCAGGAACGCGGGATCGTTTCGGCAACGTACTTCCTGCCATGGTGAGCAAGACGCTTGAGGATGTGCTATTTCCCGGGATCGATGCGCCTGGCCCCAAAAGCCGACACAGCGGACCCACCCTCTACCAGATCCTCGACATCCTCCAGGACCTGCTGAACTGCTGGACCGGCATCTGCACCACCTGCCACCAACCCCTGCCCCGCAGGACCACACCAAGATCAAGACAGACCTAATCCAGGGTGTAAGCGGCTCGGACCGGCGCCCGCAAGGCCCGGCGAACGGCTTACGACGGACAGCGGTACGCCTTGGCCCTCTCCGGTCCTTGAGACCCGCTTTGAGACTGGCGCCGCTGTCCACCCTGGTGGGTTCCGTGCGGTGACGTGGGTGTCGGGCAACGCCTGAG
>NZ_JAVACL010000053.1:0-49635 GCF_032658145.1 Streptomyces sp. MK7 | reverse complement strand
CCCGCCCCGGCCCCCCGGGTCGGTTTAGGTCCGCCCCCGGGGGGGGGGGCCCCCCCGGCCCCGGGGGCCCCCCCCCCTCCGCCTCGAGCCCTGCCACCGCCCTCAGAACAGCCGCAGCTTGTCGTCCTCGAGGCCGCGCAGCGCGTCGTAGTCCAGCACCTGGCAGCCGATGCCGCGGTCGGTGGCCAGCACCCGGGCCTGCGGCTTGATCTCCTGCGCGGCGAAGACGCCGCGCACCGGGGCGAGGTGCGGATCGCGGTTCAGCAGCTCCAGATAGCGGGTGAGCTGCTCCACGCCGTCGATCTCGCCGCGCCGCTTGATCTCCACGGCGACGGTCTGCCCCTCGCCGTCCCGGCACAGGATGTCCACCGGGCCGATGGCCGTCATGTACTCGCGCCGGATGAGCGTGTAGCCCTCGCCGAGCGTCTCGATGCGGTCGGCGAGGAGCTCCTGGAGGTGCGCCTCCACGCCATCCTTGATCAGCCCCGGATCCACGCCGAGTTCGTGCGAGGAGTCGTGCAGGATCTCCTCCATCGTGATGATGAGCTTCTCGCCCGCCTTGTTGACGACGGTCCACACGCCCTCTTCGTCGCCGGTGCCCTCCTTCAGGGTGCACGGCGGCGACATCCAGTTCAGGGGCTTGTAGGCGCGGTCGTCAGCGTGGATCGAGACGCTGCCGTCCGCCTTGACCAGGATCAGGCGGGGCGCTGACGGAAGGTGGGCGGTGAGCCGGCCCGCGTAGTCGACGGAGCAGCGGGCAATGACGAGACGCATGGTCCGCAACGCTACTCGACGCACCGGGCCGCGCGCGATTCGGTCACCGGGACCCCCTTCCCGGCGGTTGACCGCCTCCCTGAAGGTCGTCCCATTTTTCCCTGGATCACCCGTGTTCACTTATGGCCGATTGTGTGCCCAACCCGCCCTGTCTGTACGTGCATTCGCCTGGTGGGGCCTCGTTTCGTTGCCTACCGTAGAGAACGGGAGGTCGCGATGTGTGTACGCACCGTGTTCGGTATCGCCCACTCCCTTATCTGTCCGGCAACCCCTGCTCACCGGGGGTGCGAGAGGAGAACCCATGTCGCTCGACGTCTCACCGGCCCTACTCGAACAGGCCGAGCGAGGCGAGGTCGACGAAGCTGAATTCGTCGACTGCGTCCGGACCTCCCTGCCCTACGCATGGGAGATGATCAGCTCCCTGGTGGCCCAGCTGAAGGTGGACGGCGGAGAGTTCGCCGACAACCAGACGCCGCCGCCGAGTGAGCAGCATCGCGGTCAGCTGCTGCGTGCGCTCGCGAGTGACGCCATACGGGGCGCGCTGCAGCGGCACTTCGGTGTCCGGCTGGCCTTCCAGAACTGCCACCGGGTGGCGGTGTTCCCGCTGGACGCCTCGGCCGACGAGAGGCTGGCGAAGTTCACGTCGGTGCGCGCCCAGCTGCTCAACCAGTCACCGGAGCTCAGGGACTGCTGACGGGACAGTTGTCTGCTTGCCGCTCCGCACGCGGGAGGTGCATCAAGTGCCGGGGCGGCAAGCCCTCCGGTGACGGCCGCCGGCTCAGCCGAGGTGGGGGAGTACCTCGGCGCCGAGCCGGCGTACGTTCTCCTCGGTCGCCGCGAGGTCTCCCGAGCCCTCGACGAGCAGGGCGAACCGGGAGATGCCGGTCCGCTCGGCGGTCGCCGCCAGCCGGTCGGCGCACAGGCGGGGGGTGCCCACGGGGTGCAGCCCGCAGAGCAGCTCCGTGTAGGCCAGCGGATCGCGCATCCGGCGGCTGCGGCCGTCCACCGTGACATGCGCGTCCAGCCCCTGTTTCAGCCAGCCGGGCATCGCTTTCAGCAGGGACTCGGCCGCGTCCGTGCGCCGGTCCGCGATCTGGCAGACACCGGCCGAGACATGCTCGGCGCCCCGGATCTCCTCCCCGGACCGTCCGGCCGCCCGCGCGCAGCGCCGCCACAGGGCGATCATCTCGGCCTTCTCCTCGTCCCCGACATGCATCCCGAGGAGCATGGGCAGCCCGCGCTCGGCGGCCAGCCGCACGCTCGCCGGGGAGGTGCAGGCGACGACGACCTCGGGGCCCGGGACCTCGTGCAGCGCCTCCGAGGGGCGGGGCACGACGGGGACCTCCCGGAAGCTGAATCGTTCCCCCGAGGCCGACACCGACGCATCGCGCAGCCAGCGGACCAGCAGATCGAGTGATTCCGGGAACCCCTTCTCGTACGCCTCGAGACCGGTACCGAACACCTCCAGGTCGACCCACGGCCCGCCGCGTCCCACGCCCAGCGAGAACCGGCCGCCGCTCGTCACGTGCAGCAGCGCGGCCTGCTCGCCGAGCGCCACCGGGTGGACGGTGGGCAGCACGCTGACCGCCGTCCCCACCCTCAGCCGGCGGGTACGGCCGAGCAGCAGCGCGGCCAGGGTGACGGCCGACGGGCACGTCCCGTACGGTACGAAGTGGTGCTCGGCCAGCCAGACCGCGTCCAGCCCCGCCTCCTCGGCGACCTCGGCCGTACGGACCGCGCGGTGCAGTGCCTCCCCCTGGCCCTGGCCCGGGAACTGGGCGGCCAACACGAAACTTCCTACGCGCATTGCTTTTTCCTGCTTCCTCGGCTCCGACGCGGAGCTCCCCCACCGGGCATAACCGCACGACACGTGACGAGGACACGGCCTGGCGAAGGGATTTCCGGATTGTCTGCGGAATCGGACGTCCTTGAGGGTGAGTTGACAGGATTTGCTCGGGTATTCCGATCGTGACGGATCCTGACGTGTGCCCCTGTCAGCGCCGCGTACGCTGGAGGCGAACCCGTCCTGCAGCAGAACCGGTGAGGTGTCCCGTGTCCCCGCGTCGCAACCGCCCCAAGGGAGCCGGCTCGTCCGGCCGGAGCGCCGAGGACGACGCGACGAGCCGATACGGCGGCTGGCAGTCCACGGAGAGCTGGCAGGGCGTGGAGTGGAGCGTGCGCCATGTCGCGGGCGCCAGCGCGGCGGGCAAGACCTACCGCTGCCCGGGCTGCGACCAGGTGATCGGCTCGGGTGTCCCGCACGTGGTGGCCTGGCCCGAGCACGCCGGGGTGGACGACCGCCGGCACTGGCACAAGGCCTGCTGGAACGCGAAGGACCGCCGCACCACGCGGGTGCGGCGGTCCCGTAACGCGCCGAGGTTCTGAACCGTTCCTGCACGGCCCGTTCCTGCACGGCCCGCTCCTGCACGGCCCGCTTCTCCTAGACGTCCCGCTTCTGCAGCAGCGCCCAGGCGCCGACGGCGGCGACCACCGTCGCTCCCAGGATGATCCACAGCGGGTCCCAGCCCGAAGGGCCGGAGCGGCTGAGGGAGTTGGAGTAGAACACGCTCAACTGGTTCGGGATGGAGTACTCGAACAGGGCCTGGCGCACCTTCTCCAGCGACTGCGTGAACATGAACAGCGCGATGACCAGCGGGGCGAGGACCACACCGATCATGATGGTGATGCCGCCCGCCGAGTGCCGCAGCACCGAGCCGACGAGCAGCGACAGAAGGCCGAGCAGGGCCATGTAGAGGCTGACGCCGACCGTGCCCTTGAACCACTCCGCGCCGGTCGGCTGCCGGGCGCCACTGCCTTCCAGCAGGGCCATCTGGATGAAGGCGACCAGCGCCGTGGACACCAGCGTGATCGTGAAGGCGACCAGGAAGAACACCAGCGCCTTCGCCGTGAGCACCCGCCCCCGGCTGGGGCACGCCGTCATCGTCGTGCGGATCATGCCGGTGCCGTACTCGGAGGCCGTGGTGAGCACGCCGAGCGTGATGAGGCAGATGCTGCCGAGCAGCAGCCCGAAGAAGCCCAGCGACAGCGGGTTCTCGTCACCGGAGAGGTCCGACGAGGAGTTGGCGATCACCAGGCCGGTCAGCAGCCCGATCCCGAGCACGAGCAGGACGAACACACCGAGCGTCCACATGGTGGAGCGCACCGACTTGATCTTCGTCCACTCCGAGGCGAGGGCGTGCCCGAGGTGCGTACGGACCACGGGGATCGGCGAGGTGTAACCGGGGTACGGGCTGCCGGCCGCCGCCTCCCAGGCGGGCGGCGCGGCCTGCGGCATCGGAGTCTGCGGCGTGCTCATCGGGCGTCCTCGGACTTGGTGGTGTCGACGGCGGGGGCGGGGGCGGCGGCCTCCGGCGCGGGGGAGGCGGGCGCGGCGGGCGGCGCGGCGGGGGCGGCCGGCACGGCGGGCGCGGCGACCGGCTGGGCGTACGGGTTCGGCACGCCCGCACCCGGGGCGCCGTAGGCCTGGGGGTGGGGCTGGGCGCCGTAGGGACCCTGGCCCGGCTGCGGCTGCGGCTGCGGCTGCGGTGCGGCGAAGGGCTGACCGCCCTGCTGGGGCGGCGGCGGGGCGTACCAGCCGGGCTGGCCCTGGCCCGGGACCGGCACGGGCGGCTGGGCGCCGGGCGGCAGGGGCTGCATCAGCCCCGCCTTCTGGTCGGTCGTCGAGCGGTAGTCGACGGCGCCCTGCGTCATCCGCATGTACGCCTCCTCCAGCGAGGCCTGGTGCGGCGACAGCTCCCACAGCCGTACGTCGGCCTCGTGCGCGAGGTCGCTGATGCGCGGCAGCGGCAGCCCCGTCACCCGCAGCGCGCCGTCCGGCTCGGGCAGCACATGCCCACCGGCCTCGGTCAGCGCCGAGGTCAGCTTCTCCCGCTGCTCCGGCTCGGTGTCCGGGGTGCGCACCCGGGCGAAGTCCGCGGAGTTCGCCGAGATGAAGGCCGTCACGCTCATGTCGGCGAGCAGCTGCCCGCGCCCGATGACGATCAGGTGGTCGGCGGTCAGCGCCATCTCGCTCATGAGGTGACTGGAGACGAACACGGTCCGTCCCTCGGCGGCCAGCGCCTTCATCAGGTTCCGCACCCAGAGGATGCCCTCGGGGTCGAGACCGTTCACCGGCTCGTCGAACAGCAGCACCTGCGGGTCGCCCAGCAGCGCCGCCGCGATGCCGAGCCGCTGGCCCATGCCCAGCGAGAAGCCCTTGGAACGCTTCCTGGCCACGTCCTGCAGACCCACCACGCCCAGCACCTCGTCGACGCGGCGCGCAGGGATGCCCGACAGCTGGGCCAGGGACAGCAGGTGGCTGCGGGCGCTCCGGCCGCCGTGCACGGCCTTGGCGTCCAGCAGGGCGCCCACCTGGCGCGGCGCGTTGGGCAGCTTGCGGTACGGGTAGCCGCCGATCGTCACCGTGCCCGCGGTGGGGTTGTCCAGGCCGAGGATCATCCGCATGGTCGTCGACTTGCCCGACCCGTTGGGGCCCAGGAAGCCGGTGACGGCGCCGGGCCGTACCTGGAAGGAGAGGTTGTACACGGCGGTCTTGTCGCCATAGCGCTTGGTCAGGCCGACTGCCTCGATCATGCTCCGGTCCCATCGGAAGGTACCCGTCCCGGGATTTCAGGACAGCGGGGCACACGCCCCCGTAAGGGTTAGGAGGATATCCGGGCGCTGACGGTTCCGGCCAAAAGAAAGTAAAACCGAGTGGGGCACAGAGGAACGAATCTCAGGCGTCCCGCTGCCGCAGCAGCGCGTAGCCGCCCGCGAGCGCCGCGACCACCCACAGCACCATGATCGCCAGGCCGCCCCAGGGTCCGTACGGGGTGTCGTCGCCGACCCGGGGAACCACCTGCATGATCCGGCTGCCGGCCTGGTCCGGCAGGTACTGGCCGATCTTCTTCGTCGCGGACACGTTGGCGAGGACGTTGGAGATCAGGAAGAAGAACGGCATCAGGATGCCCAGCGACAGCATCGGCGAGCGGAGCATCGCGGCGACGCCCATCGAGAACATCGCGATGAGGGCCATGTAGAGCCCGCCGCCGAGGACCGCGCGCAGCACGCCCGGGGCGTCGAGCGAGGTCCGCAGCGGCGAGCCGAGCATCGCCTGCCCGAGGAAGAAGGCGGCGAAGCTGGTGACCAAGCCGACGGCCAGGGCCAGAGCCGTCGCGACGGCCACCTTGCTCGCCAGGAAGGCGCCGCGCCGGGGGACCGCGGCCAGCGAGGTGCGGATCATGCCGGTGCTGTACTCGTTGGACACCACCAGCACCCCGAACACGATCATCGCCAGCTGGCCGAGTGTCATGCCCGCGAAGCTGACGAGCGTCGGGTCGAAGGAGAGCCGCTCGCGCGGGGGCATGTTGCCGAACTCGTGCTTCGTCAGCGCCGAGATCAGCATCCCGAGCGCGACGGTGACGACCACCACCAGGGACAGCGTCCACACGGTGGACGCCACCGACCGGATCTTGGTCCACTCGGACCGGATGACCTGGGTCGCCGCCATGCCTCAGCCCTCCGCCGTCGTCGTGACCGTGTCGGCCGCGGCCTTCGCGGCTCCCGTGTCCCAGTCCGCGCCCCACGGCCGCTCGGGCGGCGGGTCCGTGCGCGCGTGGTACTCCACCGAGGAGGCCGTCAGCCGCATGAACGCCTCCTCCAGGGAGGACTGCCGCACGCTCAGTTCGTGCAGCACCACATGGTGCCGTGCGGCCAGCTCCCCGATCTGCTCGGCCTTGCCGCCGTCGACCTCCAGCTGCCCGCCGCCGCTCTCCACGGCCGTGATCCCGGCGCCGTGCAGCGCGTCGAGCAGCCGCTCGCGGTCCGGGGTGCGGATCCGGACGTAAGTGCGGGAGTTGCGCTCGATGAAGTCGGCCATGGAGGTGTCCGCCAGCAGCCTGCCCTGGCCGATGACGACGAGGTGGTCGGCGGTCAGCGCCATCTCGCTCATCAGATGGGAGGAGACGAAGACCGTACGGCCCTGGGCGGCCAGCGACTTCATCAGGCTCCGGATCCAGAGGATGCCCTCGGGGTCGAGGCCGTTGACCGGCTCGTCGAACATCAGGATCCGCGGATCGCCGAGCAGCGCGCCCGCGATGCCGAGCCGCTGGCTCATGCCGAGCGAGAAGCCCTTCGCCTTCTTCCGGGCCACCGCCGTCAGACCCACCGTCTCCAGCACCTCGTGCACCCGGCCGGTGGGGATGCCGTTGCTCTGGGCGAGGCAGAGCAGATGGTGGTAGGCGCGGCGGCCGCCGTGCACGGCCTTGGCGTCCAGCAGGGCGCCGATGTACGTGAGCGGGTCCGCCAGCTCGTGGTAGTGCCGGCCGTCGATGCGCACGTCTCCGGCGGTGGGACGGTCCAGGCCGAGGATCATCCGCATGGTCGTGGACTTCCCGGCGCCGTTGGGCCCGAGGAAGCCCGTGACGATGCCCGGCCGCACCGTGAAGGTGAGGTCGTCCACCGCCACCTTCTCGCCGTACCGCTTGGTCAGCCCCGACAGCTCGATCATGCGGCCACGCTAGATGCGCACAAAGCCCCCCGCCACCGGAAGGCGGCGGGGGGCTCCACGACGTCCGGCCCCGGCGGGGGCGTTCGTCGTCAGCGGGACTGCTGGGCCGGAACCCCGCGGGAGATCGGCTCGTCCTCGGCCGGCGCGCCCGTGGCGGCGACCGCGGCACCCGTGAGGGTGGCCAGCATCTCGCGGACGTTGGTCAGCTGGGCGTTGATGGAGTCGCGGCGGTTGGTCAGCGCGGCGAGCTCGCGCTCGGACTCCGAACGGATGCGGTCCGCCTTGGCGTTGGCGTCGGCCACGATGTCCTCGGCCTGGCGCTGGGCCGTCTCGACGGTCTGGCGGGCGCGGCGCTCGGCGTCGGTGCGCAGCTTCTCCGCCTCCAGACGCAGCTGCTCGGCGCGGTGCTCGATCTCCGCGAGCCGCTTCTCGGCCTTGGCCTGACGGGACGCCAGGTCGCGCTCGGACTGCTCGCGGCGCTTGGCGAGGTTCGTCTCGAAGTCGGCGGCGGCCTGGGCGGCCTTGGCGCGGGTCTCCTCGAAGAGGGCGTCCGCCTCCTCCCGCTTGGACTGCGCGTCCTTCTGCGCCTCGGCACGCAGCTGGGAGGCGTCGGCCTTGGCCTTCTCGACGATCCGGACGCCCTCGTCATCGGCCTTGGCCTTGCGCTCCGCGGCGAAGGACTCGGCGTCGTTACGGACCTGCTGGGCCGCCGACTCGGCGAGTTCGCGGTGCTGCTCGGCGGCGCGCCGGGCCTCCTCACGCAGATCCTTGGCCTCTTCCTCGGCGAGGCGCAGGATCTTCTCGACCCGCGCGCCGAGACCCGCGTACGACGGCTCCGCGTCGGTGACCTGGGCCTGGGCGTTCTGCGTTTCGAGGTGGAGCTCCTCGATGCGCTTCTCCAGAGCGGTGATGCGGGCGAGAGCGCTGTCACGGTCGGAGACGAGCTTGGAGATACGTTCGTCCACCTGAGCGCGGTCGTACCCACGCCGCACAAGCTCGAAGCCGTAGGGGGAAGTGTCGCTCATGGGGTTCCTGTCGAATGAGACCGGTGAGGTGATAGGTCGAATCCTAGGGGCCGAAGCGGTGTGTCATCGAGCGGATACGTGTTTGATCTGGAGAATGACACCTCTTTTGAGTGGCTGACCGCCGGACGGCTTGCCAAGGACCGGGTCAAAGCCCCCCGAAGGGCACCCGGAGGGCTCCCGGACGGCTCCCGAAGAAGCCACCGAAACGACCCGAATTCACTCTTCAGGTTAGCCCTCTGACCCCTTGCCACCCGACCGGGGTGCCCCCACCGCCGCGCCCGCCTTCACGCCGCCGTCCTTGCCGGACGAGGGGGCCTCGAAGGACTCCAGCGCCTCCAGGACGTCCTGGACCCGGGAGATCTCCGCGTTGATGTCCTCGCGCCGGCGCACCAGGATCTCCAGCTCGCGCTTGCCCTCCTCGACCGTGCGCCGCGCCTCGCGGACCGCCTCGGCCTTCAGCTCCTCGGCCTCCTTCACGAGCGTGGCCTTCTTCTGCTCGGCCTCCTTCAGCAGACCCTCCGCCTTCTTCACCGCGGCGATCCGCACCTTGCCCGCCTCGGAGTTGGCGTCCGAGACGATCTCCTTGGCCTTGGCCTGCGCCTTGGCCAGCTGCTCCTCGGCGGCCTTGATCAGCGCGTCGCAGCGGTCGCCCGTCGACTTCATCGTCTCGGCGGCCTCGCGCCGGGCCCGCTCGTGCAGCTCCTCGATCTCGGCGGTCAGGCGATCGCGCAGCTCCTCGGCGCGCTCGCGGATCTGCGTGGCGTCCCGGCGGGCGCCGACGAGCAGCTCGTCCGCGTCCGTACGGGCCTTCTCCACCAGCGTGTTGCCCTGCACGGTCGCCTCGGACACGAGCCGCTCGGCCTCCTGGCGGGCCGCGCCCACCATCGTGTCGGCCTGGGACTCCGCGTCCGCCTTGGTCTTGACCGCGCTCGCCTGCGCCTCGTTGAGCAGCTTGTCGGCCTCGGCGGTGGTCTCCGTGATCAGCATGTCGACCTGCTCGGCCGCTTCCGAACGCCGCTTGTTGGCGTCCTGGCGGGCCTCGTCCAGGGTCCGCTCGGCCTCCTCGCGGGCGGCGGCCAGCGTGCGCTCGGCCTCCGCCTCCGCGTCGGCCTTCAGCCGCTCGGACTCGTTGCGGATCCGCTCGGCACGGGACTGCGCGGAGCCCACGGTCTCCGCGGCCTCGGCACGCAGCCGCTCCGCGTCCCCCGTGGCGTCCGAGATCAGCTTCTCCGCCCTGGCGACGGACTCCGCCCGCACCCGCTCGGCCTCCGCGGCCGTCTCCGCGCGCAGCCGGTCCGTCTCGTCGATCGTCTCCGTCCGCAGCCGGTCGGCCTCCGCGACGGTCTCCGTCTGGAGCCGCTCGGCCTCCGCGCGTGCCTCGGAGATCAGTGTGTCCGCCTGCGTCGCCGCGTCCGACCGGATGCGGTTGGCGTCCTCGCGGGCGTCCGCCCGGGTGCGGGCCGCGGCCTGGTCGGCCTCGGCAAGCGCGTCCGAGGCCTCGGTGCGCACCCGCTGGGCGTGCTCGGCGACATCGGCGCGGATCCGCTCCGCCTCCGCGATCGCGTCCGACACCGTACGCTCCGAGAGCGCCTTGGCGGCCTCGGTCTCCTCCTGCGCCTCGCGCCGCAGCCGGGACGCGTCCTCGCTCGCCCGCTCCCGCTCGGCGTAGGCGTCGGCGCGGACCCGGTCCGCCTCCTCCTCGGCCTCCCGCGTCGTACGGTCCGCCGCGTGCTCGGCGGCCGAGCGCAGCCCGGCGATCTCCTCCTGCGCCTGCTCGTGCAGCCCGGCGACGGAATCCCGTACCTGCTGCGCGTGCTGCTCGGCGGCGGCGACCATCTCGGTGGCGCGCCGGTCGGCCTCCTCCACCAGCCGGGTGGCCTCGGCCTGCGCCTCCTCCACGCGCCCCCGCGCCACCGCCAGCAGCTCCTCGCTCTGCTCGCGGGCCCGCTCGCGCTCCTGGTCGGCCTCCTGCCGCGCCGCGCCGAGGAGCTCCTCGGCCTCGCGGCGGCGCCGGGCGGCCTCCTCCTGGGCGGCGGCCAGCGTCTCGGACGCCTCCGAGCCCAGCCGCTCCGCGGCGGCCTGCGCCTCGGCACGGACCCGGTCGGCGGTGTCCTGGGCCTCCGCCTTGAGCCGCTCGGCCTCCGCCGCGGCCTCCGAACGCAGCCGTACGGCGATCGCCTCGCCCTCGGCGCGCGAGGCGGACGCGTCCGCGGCGGCCTCGTCGCGCAGCCGCTCGGCCTCGGCCTCCGCCTGCTGCTGCAGGGCGCGGATCCGCTCGGCCGCCTCGGTGCGCAGCCGGTCGGCCTCCTCGCCGGCCTCGCGGCGGATCCGCGCGGCCTCCTCACGGGCGTCGGTCAGCGCCTGCTCGGCGGCGGCCAGGCGCTCCTCGGCCTCGGTGTGCAGCCGGGTCAGCTCCTCGGCGGCCTCCGCCTGCCGGGTGGCCAGCGCCCGCTCGGTGTCCTCGCGCAGCTCGGCCGCGGCCCGCTCGGCGTCCGCCCGGACCGTCTCCGCCTGCTCCTCCGCCTCCGCGCGGTGCCGCTCGGCCTCCTTGCGGGTGCGCTCCAGGGTCTCCTCGGCCTGCCGGCGCAGCGTGGTGGCGCGCTCGATGGCCTCGGTGCGCACCTTCTCGCTGTCCGCCGTCGCGGTCTTGCGCAGCTCGTCGGCGTCCGCCTTGGCCTTGGCCAGCAGCTCCTCGGCGGACTTCGCCGCCTCCTCGATCTGCGCCACGGCCTCGCGCCGGGCCTCGGCCCGGATCCGCTCGCCCTCGGCGACCGCCTCGGCACGCAGCTGCTCGGCCTCGCCGCGCAGCCGGCGCGCCTCCTCCTGGAGCTCGACGGTCTTGGCGCGGTACTCCTTGGTGTCGTCCTTCGCCGCGCCCTTGAGCTGCTCGGCGAGGTCGTGCGCCTCGGCGCGCAGCCGGTCCGCCTCCGCCTCGGCCTCGGTGCGGATCCGCTCGGCCTCCTCGGCCGCGGCCTTCGTGGTCCGCTTGGCCTCCTCGGACGCCTTGTTCAGCACGTCCTCGGCGGTCTTGGCCGCCTTCGACAGCTGGGTGGCGCTCTCCTCGGCGGTGATCGTACGGGCCTTCTCCGCGGCCTCGGCGACGATCTTCTCCGCCTCGGCGCGGGCGTCCGCGACCAGCTGCTCGGCCTCGGACCTGGTCTGGTCGGCCTCCTTCGTGGCCTCCTCGACCAGCCGGGCGACCTGCTCCTTGGCCGTGCGGGTGCGCTGCTCGTTGGCGGACTCGGCGCTCGCCAGCGCCTTGGCCGCGGCTTCCTTGGCCTCGGCGACCGTCTTCTCGGCTTCGGACTGCGCCTTGCGCAGGGCCTCCTCGGCCTCCGCCATCCGCTGCTCGGCGGCGCGGCTCAGCTCGGCGGCCTGGCGGCGGGCGGCGTCGGACTCGCTCGCCGTGCTGCTGCGCAGCTGCTCGGCGTGGTCGGTGGCCTCCTGGGCCTGGGTGGAGGCGGCGTTGAGCAGGCGCTCGGCGTCGGTACGGGCCCGGCGCAGGATCTGCTCGGCCTCCGCGCGGGCCTCCTCGGCCGTGCTCTGCAGCCGCTGCCGGGCCTCGGCGGTCAGCCGCTCGGCCTCCGCTCGGGCGGCGGTCATCGCCTGCTCG
This sequence comes from Streptomyces sp. MK7, assembly GCF_032658145.1. Taxonomy (NCBI): domain Bacteria; kingdom Bacillati; phylum Actinomycetota; class Actinomycetes; order Kitasatosporales; family Streptomycetaceae; genus Streptomyces; species Streptomyces sp. MK7. Next base: position 37,715 of record NZ_JAVACL010000053.1, on the reverse strand, counting down.
GCCTCGGCGCGGGACTCGTCGAGGAGCCGGCGGGCCTGCTGCTCGGTACGGGCCCGCAGCTGCTCCGCCCAGGCCACGTTCTCGTTGACGTGCGACTCGACGGTCTGCCGACGCTCGGCCAGCTCCTGGTCGAGCTGCTGGCGGCGGGTCACCGCCTCCTGGTGCAGCTCTGCCTGCAGGCGCGCGGCCTGCTCGGCGTGCTCCTGGAGGATGCGCTGGGTCTGCGCCCGGGCCTGGCTCAGCTCCCGCTCGGCATCCGCGCGGAGCTGGTCGGCCTGCATCTGCGCGTTGCGCAGCAACTGCTCCGCCTGATAGCCGATGTCGGCGCTGTCGTAGGCGGGCCGGGTCATGAGGGTGCGCCGCGCCTCGTGCAGCTTGGCGCGCAGCACCTCGACCTGGTAGCCGAGGTCCTCGGCGTGCTGGATCGCCTTTTCCCGCTCGGTCTTCAGCCGCTCCATCTCGGCCTCGAACCGAGAGAGGTGGTCGACGTCAGCCGCCGGCTCTCGCTCCTGGCGTTCGTAGCCCCGCACTGCGCGGTCCCATCCGTCCCCTGGTCGCAAGCCTGTCCAAACGAGCTCCGTCCATCCGCCGAACGGGGCCCCCGGGGAATGGTGTCAGATCAACGGCGGAGCACGGGCTGCTGCCCCGTCGCTCGTCCCCCGAAACCCGGACCCCGGCGAGGTTCCGCCGCCCACGACGGGACAACCCGGCCGCGACGGCAGAACCCGGCCGCCCCTGCTTCAGGGACGACCGCCCCCAACCCTACCGGCCCTTATGTACGAGGGTCAGTGCTCAGCCGACTCAACAGCCGCCGAAGTGACCAGTTCCGTCAGGACGCCGTGACAATCCTTGGGGTGCAGGAAGGTGATCCGTGACCCCATGGAGCCGCGTCGCGGCTCGTCGTACAGAACGCGTACGCCCTTCCCGCGGATCCCGGCGGCGTCGCCGTCCACATCCGCCGTACCGAATGCGATGTGGTGGACGCCCTCGCCGTTCTTCGCGAGCCACTTCCCGACGGCGGAGTCCTCGCGGGTGGGCTCCAGAAGCTGCAGGTAGGAGGCACCGCCGTCGGAGGTCTCGTTGATCTTGAGCATGGCCTCGCGCACGCCCTGTTCCTCGTTGACCTCGGTGTGGAACACCTCGAAGCCGTAGGTGGTCCGGTAGAACTCGACGGTGGCGTCGAGGTCGTGGCAGGCGATCCCGATGTGGTCGATTCGCGTCAGCATGGTTTCAGTGCAACGCCAACCCGGTGGTTACGCAACGTGCGCGCGATCACACCGACGGCCCGATGACGGGGCGGACCGCCCCTCAGTACATTCGAAGTAAACCCTCGTTCACTCCTCGGCTGTGCAGGCCGGTAAGGGGATCGCAGCTCATGTCTTCTGGAACTCCCGGTACGACCAGCTCGGTGATCGTCGCGGGCGCCCGTACGCCCATGGGCCGGCTGCTCGGCTCGCTGAAGTCCTTCTCCGGAGCCGACCTCGGCGGCTTCGCGATCAAGGCCGCCCTCGACCGTGCGGGGATCGGCGGCGACCAGGTGCAGTACGTGATCATGGGCCAGGTGCTCCAGGCCGGTGCGGGGCAGATCCCGGCACGTCAGGCCGCGGTCAAGGCCGGCATCCCGATGAGCGTCCCCGCGCTCACGATCAACAAGGTGTGCCTGTCCGGGCTGGACGCGATCGCGCTGGCCGACCAGCTGATCCGCGCGGGCGAGTTCGACGTGATCGTGGCCGGCGGCCAGGAGTCCATGACGAACGCCCCCCACCTGCTGCCGAAGTCCCGCGAGGGCTTCAAGTACGGCGCGGTGCAGATGATCGACGCGATGGCCCACGACGGCCTGACCGACCCGTGGGAGACCATCCCCATGGGCGAGTCCACCGAGAAGCACAACACGCGCCTGGGCATCGGCCGCGCCGAGCAGGACGAGATCGCCGCCCTCTCCCACCAGCGCGCCGCCGCCGCCCAGAAGAACGGCATCTTCGAGGCGGAGATCACCCCGGTGGAGATCCCGCAGCGCAAGGGCGACCCGGTGCTGTTCAGCAAGGACGAGGGCATCCGCGGTGACACCACCGCCGAGTCCCTGGCCAAGCTGCGCCCGGCCTTCGCCAAGGACGGCACGATCACCGCCGGCTCCTCCTCGCAGATCTCCGACGGCGCTGCGGCCGTGGTCGTCATGAGCAAGGCCAAGGCCCTGGAGCTGGGCCTGGACTGGATCGCCGAGATCGGCGCCCACGGCAACGTGGCCGGCCCGGACAACTCCCTCCAGTCGCAGCCCTCCAACGCCATCCTGCACGCCCTGAAGAAGGAGGGCCTGGAGGTCTCCGACCTGGACCTGATCGAGATCAACGAGGCGTTCGCCGCCGTGGCCGTGCAGTCAATGAAGGACCTCGGCGTGTCCACGGAAAAGGTGAACGTGAACGGCGGCGCCATCGCCCTGGGTCACCCGATCGGGATGTCCGGGGCCCGGCTCGTGCTGCACCTGGCGCTCGAGCTGAAGCGCCGCGGCGGCGGCGTCGGCGCGGCGGCACTGTGCGGCGGCGGCGGCCAGGGCGACGCGCTGATCGTCCGGGTGCCGAAGGCGTAAGCCCTCCCGGCCGACGACCGAACCTCTTTACGCGGATCATGTGAACGGAGCAGTGATGCAGGACGTCTCCTCGCTGGTGGCCCAGGCCAGGGAAGGGCGGCCGCGGGCCGTCGCCCGGCTGATCTCCCTGGTGGAGGGGGCGTCCCCGCAGCTCAGGGAGGTCATGGCGACGCTCGCCCCGCTGACCGGCAACGCCTACGTCGTCGGCCTCACCGGCTCCCCGGGCGTCGGCAAGTCGACGTCCACCTCGGCGCTGGTCACCGCGTACCGCAAGCAGGGCAAACGGGTCGGCGTGCTGGCGGTCGACCCGTCGTCGCCCTTCTCCGGCGGCGCGCTGCTCGGCGACCGGGTCCGCATGTCGGAGCACGCCTCCGACCCGGGCGTCTACATCCGCTCGATGGCGACCCGGGGCCACCTGGGCGGCCTGGCCTGGGCCGCGCCGCAGGCGATCCGCGTCCTGGACGCGGCAGGCTGCGACGTGATCCTGGTCGAGACGGTCGGCGTCGGCCAGTCGGAGGTGGAGATCGCCTCCCAGGCGGACACCTCCGTCGTCCTCCTGGCCCCCGGCATGGGCGACGGCATCCAGGCGGCCAAGGCCGGCATCCTGGAGATCGGCGACGTCTACGTCGTCAACAAGGCCGACCGCGACGGCGCCGACGCCACGGCCCGCGAGCTGAACCACATGCTGGGCCTGGGCGAGTCCCGCGCCCCCGGCGACTGGCGCCCGCCCATCGTCAAGACGGTGGCGGCCCGTGCCGAGGGCGTCGACGAGGTCGTCGAGGCCCTGGAGAAGCACCGGGCGTGGATGGAGGAGCACGGCGTCCTGACCGAGCGCCGCCTGGCCCGTGCCGCGCACGAGGTGGAGACGATCGCGGTCACGGCCCTGCGCGAACGCATCGGCGATCTCCACGGAGACCGCCATCTGGGTGCCCTCGCCGAGCGCATCGTGGCCGGCGAACTGGACCCGTACCGCGCGGCGGACGAGCTGGTGGAGGGCCTGACGCAGGCCTGAGCCCGGCCAGTGGCCCGGTGGCACGACAGAAGGCGGAGGCGGAGCCCACCATCGGGGCTCCGCCTTCTCCATGCCGTCAGGGGCGGTCAGGGGCCGTCGGGGCCGTCAGGATCCTCCGGGGGTCCTCAGGGGCGCCCCCGCTGCCCCCGCAGGCGCTCGGCGATGGGCTTGAGAGCCTTGTCCAGCTCCATCAGCGCCTCGGGCTCCAGCAGGTCGATGAAATGCCTCCGCACGGACGCCACGTGGTGCGGCGCGACCTTCCGCATGGTCTCCATGCCGTGCTCGGTGAGGACCGCGTACAGTCCCCGGCGGTCGGACTCGCAGTTCTCACGGCGCACCAGGTTCGCGTTCTCCATGCGGGTGATCTGGTGCGAGAGGCGGCTCTTGGACTGGAGGGTGGCGGACGCGAGGTCGCTCATCCGCATCCGCACGTCCTCCGACTCGGAGAGATTCACCAGAATCTCGTAGTCGTTGATCGTCAGGCCGAACGGCTGCAGATCCTTCTCGAGCTGGTGCGTCAACAGCCTGTTGACCTCCAGGTGGGTGCGCCAGGCGCACTGCTCCGCATCGGTCAGCCAGCGCGTGGCCGTCTCGGTCTCCATGAATGAAGTCTACCTAAGAAGTTGAAAGGCGAACTAGTGAGGGGTGGTGTGACGGCGCGCACGTGTTCGAGCCGTCACACTCCGCAGACTACCGCTCACAGCCCGAAGCGACGCTGGAGGTCTCCGAGCTGTCCGGGAAGGCGCGGTGCGCCGGCTTGCGGTCCGTGGCTTCCGGACACTCCCGCGCCACCGGGTACCCCGGGCTCGTGCGGAACCACTCCCGTGGCCTGCTCGGCCATGAGGGTCTCGGTCGACTGGAGCAGGACCGTACCGGCTCCCGCGAACTCGAACTGATGCTCCTCCCCGGAGGCCCCGCCCAGGCCCGTCATCGCACGTAGACCGCCCATCACCCCGGTCATGTACCCATGGTCGTAGTGGTGGCAGGGGGACGGGCAGTCGGCCCATCCGACGAGCGCCTGCGGGTCCACCCTGATCGGCGGCTCCATGAACACCACCGGCCCGTTGGACGCGGCCACGAACTTCCCGGTTCCGATCAGGGTCAGAAAGCCGGGCACGATCGACTGCTTGAGCGCGAGACTTGGCTGAAAAGCAAGCAGATTGCCCGAGCGAATGGTCAGATTGCCGTCGTCCAGGTCGTAGGAGTTGACATCGAAGGCCCGGTCGGCGAGCAGCATCTTGCCCGAGCCCTCCGCCACGACCCAGTCGCTCGCGTGCAGAGGCGAATGGAACGAGGTACGCACCAGACGGTCCAGCCGCCCGTGCCCGACACCGTTGAACTCGATCGTCCCGTAGTAGGCGATCATCTTCCCCTTCTGCAGGAACCACTGGCTTCCCTTGAGCTCCACGCAGAAGGTGTAGCTGTTCACGTTGTCGTCGGCCGGCAGGCTCATCGGGTCGTACACCACGGGCCCGGCCGTTCCGTAACCGCTCACAGCTTCTCCTCCGAGGCCTGCACGTACACCGCACCGTTGCCGCTCAGCTCCAGCTGGAAGGCCTCGCCGGAGCCGCGCCCCACCATGTCGCGCCAGCCCAGCGCCGTGGAGAGCTTGTTGCGCACGTCTCCGTGGTGGGCGACGTAGGCCTGCGGGTCGACGTGGACCGGGCGCTGCGGGGTGATCGGCACCTCGAACACGCCGCCGTGCGCCATGACGGCGACCGCGCCGTGCCCCTTGAGGGTGGTGGTGAACAGCCCCTGGCCGGTGACCTGGCCCCGCACCATGCCCATGACGCCGCCCTGCGAGCCCATGAACATCGTGCCCTGCTGGAGCGTGCCCTCGAAGGCGAGCAGCCGGTCCGCCTCCACGTACAAGGTGTCGCCCGAGAGGTTGATGACCTGCACATGGTGCCCGCCGTGCCCGAAGAACACGGTGCCGCTGCCCTCCACGGTCATCAGCGGCGTGGCCTCACCCGCCACCCGCCGCCCGATCATGGACATCAGCCCGCCCTGACCACCCTGGATGTCGGGCGTGAACGACACATCCCCCTTGTACGCCAGCATCGCCCCCCGCTGGCTGAACAGCCGCTGCCCCGGCACCACCGTGGCCTCGACCATCTTGGAGTTGATCTCCCGCAAGGTCATGTCAGACGTCCCCCGCGATCGTGTTCCGCTCGCTCGGCTGCACATACACGAGTCCGTCCCCCTCGAACCGGATCTGGAAGGCCTCCCCGCCGCCCTCACCCAGGAGGGTGCGGAAGGTCACACCGGACTGGAAGGACTGCCGCACGTTCCCCTGATGCGCCACATACGCCCCCGGATCGACGATCAGCGGGTACTGCGGAGCGACCCGGAGCACCACCGCCGGCCCGTCCGACAGGATGGCCGCCTGCCCGTGCCCCTCGACGGTGGTCGTGAACAGCCCGTTGCCCTGCGAGGCACCCCGCAGCCCGGTGAACGTCGTCCCCGTCCTGAGCCCCCCGTCGGTCGCCAGCAGATTGCTCGACTCGACGAACAGCTTCTCGCCCTGCAACCGCACGAGACCGATCTCGGACGCCCGGTCGGCGAACCAGCAGGTCCCCTGCCCCCGTACCTCCATCACCGTCATCTGCTCACCGGTGAGCCGCCGCGTCACCATCCCCCGCAGCCCCTCACCGCCACCCGTCAGCTTCTTGAAGGCCATCTGCCCGTCGTACGCGACCATCGAGCCGTTCTTCGCCTTCACGGCGTCCCCGGTCATGTCGACGGCGAGCACCTTGCTGCCTTGAAGTCGGAACATCGCCACGGTGCGAAGGTAGCGGCGGACACGGGCGCGGACACCCCCTCCCGACCATCCCCGGACGATTTGCCACAATGGACGAAACTTTGTGCCCGCGTTCACAAACGCGTCTCTCCCACCGAAGGTGACCCGTGGACATCAAGACCGCCACCGCCCTCCGCCGCCTCCGCCTGGTATCCGCCCCCGAGGCGGTGTCCTTCATCCTGCTGCTGGTCTGCTCGGTCCTGAAGCGGACCACCGACTTCAACGCGGTACCCGTGATGGGCTCGATCCACGGCGTCCTGTTCATCCTCTACGTGATCTTCTGGGCCGACGCCTGGAACCGCACGAAGTGGCCGCTGAAGACCGCCGCCCTCTACTTCGTCCTCTCCGTCCTGCCGACCGGCGGTTTCTTCGCCGAGCGCAGGCTGAAGCGTGAGGCCGAGGACGCGGTGATCGCCTCCCGCGCCCGCCGCGAAGGGATCGTGAACGCGTGATCGTCGCCTTCTCCGTGACCCCCCTCGGCGTCGGCGAGGACGTGGGGGAGTACGTGGCCGACGCGGTGCGCGTCGTGCGTGAGTCCGGGCTGCCGAACCGCACCGACGCGATGTTCACCTCGATCGAGGGGGAGTGGGACGAGGTCATGGACGTCGTGAGACGCGCCGTGGCCGCGGTGGAGGCGCGTGCGCCGCGCGTCTCCCTGGTCCTCAAGGCGGACATCCGCCCCGGCGTGACGGACGGCCTGACGTCCAAGGTGGAGACGGTGGAACGCCACCTGGCACAGCAGGGGGAGCAGGCGCCGGCCGGCTGATGTCCCTGCGGCGACCGAAGGGCGAGACGGGGCTGACCGGGATATGACCGGCGGGTAGGGTCTGGTGACGTGCCGAAGTCCCTCAGTCTCCCGTTCGATCCCATCGCCCGCGCCGACGAACTCTGGAAGCAGCGCTGGGGCAATGTGCCGTCCATGGCCGCGATCACCTCGATCATGCGCGCGCACCAGATCCTGCTGGCCGAGGTCGACGCGGTGGTCAAGCCGTACGAACTGACGTTCGCGCGCTATGAGGCCCTGGTGCTGCTCACCTTCTCCAAGGCCGGCGAACTGCCGATGTCCAAGATCGGTGAGCGGCTCATGGTGCACCCCACGTCCGTGACGAACACCGTCGACCGCCTGGTCAGGTCCGGTCTGGTGGCCAAGCGCCCCAACCCCAACGACGGCCGCGGCACCCTCGCCGTCATCACCGACAAGGGCCGCGAGGTGGTCGAGTCGGCCACCCGCGACCTGATGGCGATGGACTTCGGCCTGGGTGCCTACGACGCCGAGGAGTGCGCGGAGATCTTCGCGATGCTCCGCCCGCTGCGCGTCGCCGCACACGACTTCGAAGAGGACTGACGGCTTCGAAGAGGACTGACGGCTTCGAAGAGGACTGACGGCTTCGAAGAGGACGGACGGTGCCCCTCGACGCACGGAGCGCGTGGGGGCGACCCGGGGCAAGATCCCCCGGAACGGACGGTTACGCTCGACTCCATGAAGAAGAGCGTGCTGACCCGCTACCGCGTCATGGCCTACGTCACCGGCGTGCTGCTGGTCCTGCTGACCCTCGGCGTGATCGCCAAGTACGGCCTCCAGATCGACGGCGCCGCCAAGTTCACCACCGTCATCGGCATCGCGCACGGCTGGCTGTACGTGATCTACCTGATCTTCGCCTTCGACCTGGGCTCCAAGGCGAAGTGGCCGGTCACCAGGCAGCTGTGGGTGCTGCTGGCGGGGACCATCCCGACCGCCGCCTTCTTCGTGGAGCGCAAGGTCAGCCGTGAGCTGGAGCCCACGGTCGCGGACCGTGCGCCGGCCGTCGCCGAAGCGTAGCCGCACCGCCGTACGTCACACCCGCGTACGGCGGTCTGCCGTCGACATTTACTTGGACGTCCTAGTAAATTCGAAGGTATGGACGCTGACGCCATCGAAGAGGGCCGCCGACGCTGGCAGGCCCGGTACGACACCGCACGCAAGCGCGACGCAGACTTCACCACGCTCTCCGGCGACCCCGTGGAGCCGGTGTACGGACCCCGGCCCGGGGACACCTACGAGGGCTTCGAGCGCATCGGCTGGCCCGGTGAGTACCCCTTCACCCGCGGCCTGTACCCGACCGGCTACCGAGGGCGTACGTGGACCATCCGGCAGTTCGCCGGATTCGGCAACGCCGAGCAGACCAACGAGCGCTACAAGATGATCCTCCGCAACGGCGGAGGCGGGCTCTCGGTCGCCTTCGACATGCCCACGCTCATGGGCCGCGACTCCGACGACCCGCGCTCGCTGGGCGAGGTCGGCCACTGCGGAGTCGCCATCGACTCCGCCGCCGACATGGAGGTCCTGTTCAAGGACATTCCGCTCGGCGACGTCACCACGTCGATGACGATCAGCGGGCCGGCCGTCCCCGTCTTCTGCATGTACCTGGTCGCCGCCGAGCGGCAGGGCGTGGACGGCTCCGTCCTCAACGGCACGCTCCAGACGGACATCTTCAAGGAGTACATCGCCCAGAAGGAGTGGCTCTTCCAGCCCGAGCCCCATCTGCGCCTCATCGGCGACCTGATGGAGTACACCAGCGCGCGCATCCCCGCGTACAAGCCGCTGTCCGTCTCCGGCTACCACATCCGCGAGGCCGGGGCGACGGCCGCGCAGGAGCTGGCGTACACGCTGGCCGACGGGTTCGGCTACGTCGAGCTGGGGCTCAGCCGCGGCCTGGACGTGGACGTGTTCGCCCCCGGCCTGTCCTTCTTCTTCGACGCGCACGTCGACTTCTTCGAGGAGATCGCCAAGTTCCGCGCGGCGCGCCGCATCTGGGCCCGCTGGATGCGGGACGTCTACGGCGCGAAGTCGGAGAAGGCCCAGTGGCTGCGCTTCCACACGCAGACCGCCGGTGTCTCGCTGACCGCCCAGCAGCCGTACAACAACGTCGTGCGCACGGCGGTGGAGGCTCTGGCGGCGGTCCTCGGCGGCACCAACTCCCTGCACACCAACGCCCTCGACGAGACCCTGGCGCTGCCCTCCGAGCAGGCGGCGGAGATCGCGCTGCGCACGCAGCAGGTGCTGATGGAGGAGACGGGAGTCGCGAGCGTCGCCGACCCGCTCGGCGGTTCGTGGTACGTCGAGCAGCTGACGGACCGGATCGAGGCGGACGCCGAGAAGATCTTCGAGCAGATAAAGGAGCGGGGGCTGCGCGCCCACCCGGACGGGCAGCATCCGGTCGGGCCGATCACCTCCGGCATTCTGCGGGGCATCGAGGACGGCTGGTTCACCGGCGAGATCGCCGAGTCGGCGTTCCGGTACCAGCAGGCGCTGGAGAAGGGCGACAAGAAGGTCGTCGGCGTCAACGTGCACACTGGGTCCGTCACCGGGGACCTGGAGATCCTGCGGGTGAGCCACGAGGTGGAGCGGGAGCAGGTCCGCATCCTGGGCGAGCGCAAGAGGGCGCGGGACGAGGAGGCGGTGCGCTCGGCGTTGGGCGCCATGCTGGCGGCCGCGCGGTCCGGGGCGAACATGATCGAGCCGATGCTTCAGGCGGTGCGGGCCGAGGCGACGCTGGGCGAGATCTGTGGGGTGCTGCGGGACGAGTGGGGGGTGTACACGGAGCCCGCTGGGTTCTGAGCGCCGGAGGGTGGCCGGGGCGCCGGAGGGTTTTCGCCCCCGCCGCCCCTGCCCGTCCCTGGGGGCCGCGTCTCCAGACCCCCGCATCGGCCTTTGACGGCCTCGTCCTCAATCTCCCCCGGAGGGGGCACCCCTGGACGGGCTGCTCGATGCCAGCCCGGTCAGAAGTACCCGGGTGAAGCTCCGTACCCACTCCTCGTCCGCCGGTTCTGCGCTGAACAGGGTGCGGTGGACCACCGCGCCCGCCACCATGTCGAAGATGAGGTCGGCGGTGCGGGAGGCCTCTTCGGGGGGCTCCTCGACGGGGAGTTCGCCCCGGGTCTGGGCGCGGGCGCGGCCCTCGAGAACCAGCCGTTTCTGGCGTTCCACGATCGAGTCGCGGATACGTTCCCGCAGTGCGTCGTCACGGGTCGACTCGGCGACGACGGCCATCAGGCCGCTCTTGGCCTCCGGGCGGACCAGGATCGCCGCGAACTGCAGGACCACGCCCTCGATGTCGGCTGCGAGGCTGCCGCGGTCGGGCAGCCGGAGTTCGTCGAAGAGCTCGGCCACCGCGTCCACGACCAGTTCGTTCTTGCCTGCCCAGCGGCGGTACAGCGTGGTCTTCGCGACCCCGGCCCGGGTGGCCACGTCTCCCAGGGTGAGCTTGGACCAGCCGAGCTCCACCAGGGCCGCGCGGGTGGCGGCCAGGATCGCCGCGTCCGCGGCGGCGTTGCGCGGGCGGCCGGCACGGTTGGGCGAGGTGCGGCTCTGCATCCCATGACCATAACCGGACCGAAATCCGCCGTTCGTGAGCGGTCGTGAGGGAGATCACCGGCGCCCGGTTTCGCGGAGGCACCCCGTGCCATTACGCTACGGGTCGTATCGAAAGCATGGGCGGCAGCCCGTGCCCGAGCGACGACCACATCGCAGCACCACGCACAGCGGTACAGAACGGCATCACGCACCATCAAGCACACCGGCGCCCGGTGGGGACCAGGCGCCCGGAACGAACCGGCTTTCCCAGCCGTTTTCACTCAGGCACGTGGATCGGGGGAGGATAGACGCATGCAGCCACGGAACATGTCCATGAGCGGAGTCGTCGACCTCGCCGCGGTGAAGGCGGCCCAGGAGGCCAAGGCGAAGGCGGAGCAGGTGCGCGCCCAAGCCGCCCGGGAGGGCGGGGCAGGGGCCGTCGCCCCCGCCGATCTCGTCATCGACGTCGACGAGGCCACCTTCGAACGAGACGTCCTGCAGCGCTCCGCCGAGGTCCCGGTCGTCATCGACTTCTGGGCCGAGTGGTGCCAGCCCTGCAAGCAGCTGAGCCCGGTCCTGGAGCGGCTGGCCGTCGAGTACGACGGGCGCTTCCTCCTCGCCAAGATCGACGTGGACGCCAACCAGCTGCTGATGCAGCAGTTCGGGGTCCAGGGAATCCCGGCGGTCTTCGCGGTGGTGGCCGGCCAGGCCCTTCCCCTGTTCCAGGGGGCCGCGGGCGAGGCCCAGATCCGGCAGACGCTGGACCAGTTGGTGCAGGTCGCCGAGCAGCGCTTCGGCCTGACCGGCCTGACGGTCGACCCGAACGCCCAGCCGGGCGGCGCCGAGGAGGCCCCCCGGCCCAAGGAGGGTCCGTACGACTCGCTCCTGAACGCCGCCGCGCAGGCCCTGGACGCCGGTGACCTGGGCGGCGCCGTCCAGGCGTACAAGAACGTACTGGCCGACGACCCGGCCCACCCCGAGGCCAAACTGGGTCTCGCGCAGGCCGAGTTGCTCCAGCGGGTGCAGGACATGGACCCGCAGAGGGTCCGTCAGGAGGCGGCCGAGAAGCCGGCCGATGTGGCCGCGCAGATCGCCGCCGCGGACCTGGACCTGGTGGGCGGCCATGTGGAGGACGCCTTCGGCCGGCTGATCGAGACCGTGCAGCGCACCGCCGGTGAGGACCGGGACGCGGCGCGGCTGAGGTTGCTGGAGCTGTTCGAGGTGGTCGGAGCCGAGGATCCCCGGGTGGCGGGGGCGCGCCGGGCGCTCGCGCGGGCGCTGTTCTGAGCCGGCCGAGAGCCGGTCGGCTGACCAGTCGCTAAACGCCAGGGCATGTGATGCCCGAGTGAAAGATCTGCCGACGAGCCGTCACAGCGGCCGCGCTTTACCAAAACTTGGTAATCGCGGCCGCTGTTACTGCGAGTAAGTCGAGGGCGTTGTTCTGCCCGCTTCTATCCAGTCATCAACAGTTTTGTTCCGGCCCTTGTTACCACCCAGTGTCGCCGTTCGGGGCCGGTGCGTCGTCACGCGGTTATGCGGCCGTTACTAGCCAGTAACGAACCCCCTTGTGCGGGCGGCGAGAATGCACCACGATCGGCGACGCTCGGTCCATTCCCGTACCCCGGCAGCCGGTCGGGTCGCGGGATGTCTGGGTCCCCACCGAGCAGAGCCGGCGGCAGTGGCGCCGGCTCTTGGACAGGGGGGTCTTCGCCCTTTCCGGCGAAGCCTGTCCAGCAAGGTTGTGCGTGATGCGTGTCAGGCGCGACCAGTGGTTGTCGCTCGGGGGTGATCGCCGGTGATTCGGGTGCGGTTCGCGCCTGACGAGCGCGGGCGCTCTCCTTCCCGAGGACGTAGCACTTCTCCCATCCCTGCCCGGCTCCAGCCGCCGACCCGGAGGCGAGCCGAGGCCAGGAGATGTACGTCCGAGAAGGAGGAAATATGGAGTCCCAGGTGCGTGGCGGGACCAGATGGAAGCGGTTCGCCGTCGTCATGGTGCCCAGCGTGGCCGCCACGGCGGCGATAGGCGTGGCCCTGGCGCAGGGTGCTCTCGCCGCGTCGTTCAGCGTCTCCGGCCAGTCGTTCAAGGTGACGGCCGACAAGCTGGTCGGCACCGGGTTCGAGCAGTACGGCGCGATCGACCAGGGCTACACCCTCGACGGGCAGAAGACGGCGCACCCCGTCGCGGTCTCGGCCTTCAAGAAGGCCTCGATCAACAACATGTGCCAGTCCGTCGTCACGCCGGACATCCCGCTGCTGGGCTCGGTGAGCCTGGTTCTGAAGGCGGGCGGTGACAAGCCGGTCGAGGCCGACAACCTCTACATCGACGTCGCCGACCTCAACGCCGACGCCACCTTCAACAACATCGACATCGGTGTTGCCGCCAAGGACGCCAACAAGGGTCCGGGCATGAAGGGCAACGGCGAGATGTCCAACCCGTACGGGTTCGCCCAGCAGGCCGACTCGGCCACGCTGACCGGCGTGAAGCAGACGGCGTGGGCGACCACCGCCGGAACCTTCAAGCTCAGTGGCCTGAAGATGTCGCTGAAGACGGGTACGCACGAGTGCTACTAGGCGCTCGGTGACGGGCGGGGGAGCCGATGGCGCCCCCGCCCGTTCCACCTTCACCCGCTCCTTCACACACCCCCCACACGCACCACCACCCCTCACCACAGCAACGCCGCACCAGGGAGCTGTTTTCCATGAGCGCCGAAACTCCTGCCGTACCCGGCCAGTTCACCCGCCGGAGGCTGCAGTTCCGCGCCTGGCGGGGCACGCGACCGTTCTGGGCCGGTCTGTTCGTCCTGATCGCCGGCTTTCCGATCATGTACTTCCCGTACGCCCATCTCCAGCTCGGTCATCTGACCCTGGCGATGGCCACCACCGCGGGTGCCGGTTCCCTGATCATCGGCGTACTGCTCGTCGTTCTGGGCATCAGCCTCTGGTTCCAGAAGCACATCCGGGTCTTCGCGGGTGTCGCGGCGATTCTGCTGGCGCTGGTGTCCCTCCCCGTGTCGAACTTCGGCGGCTTCGTCGTCGGCTTCCTGCTCGCGCTGATCGGTGGCGCGATGGCCGTGGCATGGGCACCGGGCAGCGAGTCCGCCCCGGAGGGTGCCGAGGAGAGCGGTCCGGCACGGGACGGCGCCCCTGAGGCCGCGCCCGGCCCGGCGGTGGACGGGATGAGCAACGAGTCGAACGACCTGTCAGGAACGAGCCCGGCCAACGGGGCGAACGGGAGGCACAGTGCCGGCTGACGAGGTGACCCACGGGACTGAGGTGGACGAGTCCCGTGTGAGAACCGGGCCGCGCCACGCGGCACCCAAGAAGCCGCTGTTCACCAGGTTCCACATGCCGGCAGGCAAGGCGATAGCCACGGTGGCGATGCCGACGGCCGTCCTCATGGGGATGGGCTTCACGTCCTCGCTCGCCCTCGCCGACAACAACAGCTCCACGTCCTCGCCGTCCAACACCCTGACGGCCGACGAGTACAAGGACTGCGTCGCGGCGCTGGACGGCGCCAAGGACACGTCCTCGGCCTCGCCCACGCCGTCGCCCTCCACGAGCGCCGGCGACTCCACCGCGGACGGCAAGACCGGCGACGACGGCAAGACCGGCGACGGCAACGACGGCTCGGCGCAGCCGACCCCGTCGCCGTCCTCCTCGGCCGACGCCGGCGGTACGGCGGACAAGTCGCCTTCGGACACGTCCTCTTCGTCGGATTCAGGTTCCGACGACAAGGCCGCGCCCGATACGTCCACCTCCGGCTCGGGCTCCGCCGGCGGCGACACGGCCACCCCGTCCCCGTCGGCGACCTCGGGCAGCGGCGGCGGCCTGCTGGGCGCGATCGGCGACACGCTCGGGAACGTGCTGACCGGCGGGACGTCGGACTCCGGTACGACGTCGGACGCCACGGCCACGCCGTCCGCCTCCGCCACGCCTTCGGCGAGCGCGACCGAGGACGGCTCGGGCGGCTCCTCCGGCACGAGTGTCACCGACACGGTGAAGGACACCGTCAAGGACACCACCGGAAAGGTCACCGGCACCGTCGAGGACACCACCGACACGGCGTCCAAGGCGGTCGGGGACGTCACCGGGACGGTGAAGGACACCGTGAAGGACACCGTCGACGCGGCCACCGCCTCGCCGAGCCCGTCCGCGGGTTCCACCACCGACCCCGAGAACTGCCCGGCGGCCACCGACGCCCAGGGCGGCGTCGACAACACGGTGCCCCTGGCGGACGACCCCTGGTACCTGAACGCCAGCTCCCTGCTGCTGAAGGGCGCCGACTACCAGGGCGTCGTGGAGGTCAAGACCGCCAACGGCACCGTGAAGAAGGTCCTGAAGTACGTCATATCGGATGGCACGGACATCGGTGACCTGCACCAGACGGTGAAGGACAAGCAGTCCGGCAAGACCTACCACGTGCAGGCGGCCAAGGGCTCGACGTCCACGATCCGCGGCGGGAAGACGGTGATGTACACCGAGTCCATCTCCGGCAACCTGCTCGGTCTGATCCCGGTCACCTTCAGCCCGGACAGCCCGCCCCCGCTGAACATCCCCCTGATCTACTTCACCGACGTGAAGGTGGTCCAGGCGGCCCAGTTCGGCGGCAACCTGCACGTGCCCGGCATGCACGTGTACACGACCGACTGACGGTCACCGAAAGCCCGTCCGGGAGCCGCAACAGCTGAGGGCGCCCCCCGCCGCAAGGCGAGGGGCGCCCTCAGCGCCGTACGGAACCGTCCGCCGGACAGACCCTAGTCGCGCTCGCCGCCGCCCAGGTGGTGGACGCGGACCATGTTCGTGGTGCCCGGGACGCCGGGCGGGGAGCCGGCCGTGATGATCACGATGTCGCCCTCGGTGAACCGCTTGAGCTTGATCAGCTCCTGGTCGACCAGGTCGACCATCGCGTCGGTGCTGTCGACGAACGGCACGACGTGCGGCTCCACGCCCCAGCTGAGCGTCAGCTGGTTGCGGGTGGACTCGTCGGTGGTGAACGCCAGGATCGGCTGGGTCGCGCGGTAGCGGGACAGCCGGCGGGCCGTGTCGCCGGACTGGGTGAAGGCCACCAGGCCCTTGCCGCCGAGGAAGTCGGCGATCTCGGCGGCGGCACGGGCCACCGAGCCGCCCTGGGTGCGCGGCTTCTTGCCCGGGACCAGCGGCTGCAGGCCCTTGGACAGCAGCTCCTCCTCGGCCGCCTGGACGATCTTCGACATCGTCTTGACGGTCTCGATCGGGTACGCGCCCACGCTCGACTCGGCCGAGAGCATCACCGCGTCGGCGCCGTCCAGGATCGCGTTGGCCACGTCGGAGGCCTCGGCGCGGGTCGGGCGGGAGTTGGTGATCATCGACTCCATCATCTGGGTCGCCACGATCACCGGCTTGGCGTTGCGCCGGCACATCTCGATCAGGCGCTTCTGCACGATCGGGACCTTCTCGAGCGGGTACTCCACCGCCAGGTCACCGCGGGCCACCATCACAGCGTCGAACGCCATCACGACGTCCTGCATGTTCTCCACCGCCTGCGGCTTCTCCACCTTGGCGATGACCGGGACGCGACGGCCCTCCTCGTCCATGACCCGGTGGACGTCGGCGACGTCCTTGGCGTCCCGGACGAAGGACAGGGCGACCATGTCGCAGCCCATGCGCAGCGCGAAGCGCAGGTCCTCGACGTCCTTCTCGGACAGCGCGGGCACGTTCACGGCCGCGCCGGGCAGGTTGATGCCCTTGTGGTCGGAGACCACGCCGCCCTCGATGACGATCGTCCGCACCCGCGGGCCCTCGACGTCCAGAACCTTCAGCTCGACGTTGCCGTCGTTGATCAGGACCTGGTCGCCGCGCGAGACGTCGCCCGGCAGCCCCTTGTACGTCGTACCGCAGATCTGCTTGTCGCCCGGGACGTCCTCGGTGGTGATGGTGAACTCGTCACCTCGCTCCAGCTCCACCGGGCCCTCGGCGAAGGTCTCCAGACGGATCTTCGGGCCCTGCAGGTCGGCGAGGACGGCGATGGCCCGGCCGGTCTCCTTGGAGGCGGCGCGGACACGGTCGTAGCGGCCCTGGTGCTCGGCGTGCGAGCCGTGGCTGAAGTTGAAGCGGGCCACGTTCATGCCGGCTTCGATCAGCGCGACGAGCTGCTCGTGGGAGTCGACCGCGGGGCCGAGAGTACAGACGATTTTCGAACGGCGCATGGGGCGATCCTATCGGTTTGTTTCGCTGCGGAATATTCCGGCTGGCGGAAAATACAAATGGGCGGGTCCGCGCTCAGGCGAGTGCCGGTCGAACGAGTGCCGAATGAATTCAGTTGTCTCGGTTGTCCTTTCCGACCAGTGCGTAGGTCTGGCCGGCGATCTCCATTTCCTCGTCCGTGGGAACCACGGCCACGGCCACCCGCGCGCCGTCGGGCGAGATCAGCCGCGCCTCGTCGCCGCGCACGGCGTTCCGCTCGCCGTCCACCGCGAGGCCCAGCCCCTCCAGGCCCGCGACGGCGGCGGCGCGCACGAAGTCCGCGTTCTCGCCCACCCCGGCGGTGAACGCGACCGCGTCCACACTGCCGAGTACCGCGTAATACGCGCCGATGTACTTCCTCAGCCGGTGGATGTAGATGTCGAAGGCGAGCCGCGCCTGCTCGTCGCCCTCGTCCATCCGGCGCCGTATCTCCCGCATGTCGTTGTCGCCGCACAGACCGAACAGACCGCTCCTCTTGTTGAGAAGAGTGTCGATCTCGTCCATGGACATTCCGCCAACCCGCTGCAAATGGAAGATGACGGCCGGGTCCAGATCACCGGAACGGGTGCCCATCACCAGACCCTCCAGCGGGGTGAGCCCCATGGAGGTGTCCATGCACCTGCCGCCCCGCACCGCCGAGGCGGACGCCCCGTTGCCCAGGTGCAGCACGATCACGTTGACGTCCTCGTAAGCCTTGCCCAGAAGTTCGGCGGTCCTGCGGGAGACGTAGGCGTGCGAGGTGCCGTGGAAGCCGTAGCGGCGCACCCGGTACCGGTCCGCGAGCTTGGTCTCGATGGCGTAGCGGGCCGCGGACTCCGGCATGGTGGTGTGGAAGGCCGTGTCGAAGACGGCGACCTGGGGCAGGTCGGGGCGCAGCGCCATGGCGGTGCGGATGCCGGTGAGGTTGGCCGGGTTGTGCAGCGGGGCGACCGGGATCAGCCGCTCGATCTCGGTGAGCACGGCGTCGTCGATGACGGTCGGCTCGGTGAAGAACATGCCGCCGTGCACCACCCGGTGCCCGATCGCGGCCAGTTCGGGGGAGTCCAGGCCCAGCCCGTCCTTGGCCAGCTCCTCGGCGACGGCCTTGAGGGCGGCGTCGTGGTCGGCGATGGGGCCGTTCTGCTCGCGGGTGTCCCCCGAGGCGACGCAGGCGTGCTTGAGCCGGGAGGTCTGCTCGCCGATGCGTTCGACCAGTCCGACGGCGAGGCGGCTCGCGTCGCGCATGTCGAGCAGCTGGTACTTCACCGAGGAGGAACCGGAGTTGAGGACGAGGACGCGGGTCGCGTTCACGGTGTTCGAAAGCTCTCTGTGTGGGCGTCGTGGACGTCAGTGGGCGGGCTCGGCGGCCGGCGTCGTGGACGCCGAGGGGCTCTGGGCCTGGATCGCGGTGATCGCGACGGTGTTGACGATGTCCTGCACCAGCGCGCCGCGGGACAGGTCGTTCACCGGCTTGCGCAGGCCCTGGAGCACCGGCCCGACCGCGATGGCGCCCGCCGAGCGCTGCACGGCCTTGTAGGTGTTGTTGCCGGTGTTCAGGTCAGGGAAGATCAGCACGGTGGCCTGCCCGGCGACCTCCGAGTCCGGCAGCTTGGTGGCGGCCACCGACGGCTCCACGGCCGCGTCGTACTGGATCGGCCCCTCGATCATCAGGTCCGGGCGGCGCAGCCGCACCAGCTCGGTGGCCTCGCGCACCTTGTCCACGTCGGCGCCCGAGCCGGACGTACCGGTGGAGTACGACAGCATCGCGATCCGCGGCTCGACACCGAACCGCGCGGCGGTGGTCGCCGACTGGACGGCGATGTCGGCGAGCTGCTCGGCGTCCGGGTCCGGGTTGACCGCGCAGTCGCCGTAGACCAGCACCTTGTCGGCCAGGCACATGAAGAACACCGACGACACGATCGAGGCCCCCGGCTTCGTCTTGATGATCTCGAAGGCGGGCCGGATGGTGGCGGCCGTGGAGTGCACCGACCCCGACACCATGCCGTCGGCCAGGCCCTCCTGGACCATCAGCGTGCCGAAGTAGTTCACGTCGGAGACGACGTCGTACGCCAGCTCGACCGTGACGCCCTTGTGGGCGCGCAGCCGGGCGTACTTCTCGGCGAAGGCGTCCCGCAGGTCGGAGACGGCGGGGTCGATCAGCTGCGAGTCGCCGAGGTCGATGCCGAGGTCCGCGGCCTTCTTGCGGATGGTGCCCTGCGGACCGAGCAGCGTCAGGTCGCACACCCCGCGGCGCAGCAGCACCTCCGCCGCGTGCAGCACACGCTCCTCGGTGCCCTCCGGCAGCACCACCCGCCGCTTGTCCGAACGGGCCTGTTCGAGCAGCTTGTGCTCGAACATCATCGGAGTGACCCGGTCGCTGCTGGGCGCGGAGACGCGCTTGTTGAGGTCGGAGGTGTCGACGTAGCGCTCGAACAGGCCGAGCGCTGTCTCGGCCTTGCGCGGGGTGGCCGCGTTCAGCTTGCCCTCCAGGGAGAACAGCCGCTCGGCCGTGGGGAAGCTGTTGCCGGCGACCGAGACGACCGGGGTGCCCGGGGCGAGCCGGGCGGCCAGGGTGAGGATCTCCTCGCCCGGCGCCTCGTTCAGGGTGAGCAGGACGCCGGCGATCGGCGGGGTGCCGGCGCTGTGCGCGGCGAGCGAGCCGACGACCAGGTCGGCGCGGTCGCCGGGGGTGACGACCAGACAGCCCGGGGTCAGGGCCTTGAGGAGGTTGGGCAGCATGGCGCCGCCGAAGACGAAGTCGAGCGCGTCCCGGGACAGCCCGGCGTCGTCGCCCAGCAGCACCTTGCCGTCCAGGACCTGGGTGATCTGGGCGACGGTCGGCGCGGACAGGGCGGGCTCGTCGGGCACCACCCAGCAGGGCACGGGCAGCCGGCCGGCCAGCCGCCCGGCTATCTCGTCGCGGTCCTCGCGGGCCACCCGGTTGGTGACCATGGCCAGCACGTCGCAGCCGAGGCCGTCGTAGGCGCGGTAGGCGTTGCGGGTCTCGGCGAGCACGGACTCCGCGGTCTGCCTGCGGCCGCCCACGACCGGGAGCACGGAGGCGCCGAACTCGTTGGCGAGCCGGGCGTTCAGCGACAGTTCGTCCGGCAGCTGGGTGTCGGCGAAGTCGGTGCCCAGCACCAGCACCACGTCGTAGTCCCGGGCCACCCGGTGGAAGCGGTCGACGAGCACGGACACCAGCTCATCGGTGCCCTGCTCGGCCTGGAGCGCGGACGCCTCCTGGTAGCCCAGGCCGTAGACGGTCGCCGGGTCCTGGGCCAGCCGATAGCGGGAGCGCAGCAGTTCGAAGAGCCGGTCCGGACCGTCGTGGACGAGCGGGCGGAAGACGCCGACCCGGTCGACCTGCCGGGTCAGCAGCTCCATGACTCCCAGCTCGACGACCTGGCGGCCGTCACCGCGGTCGATGCCGGTCACGTACACGCTGCGAGTCACGCGGGCTCTCCGTTTCATCAGGTACGTCGTGGTGGTCGTTCATCGGGTACGCCGAGATGGCCGGCTTCATCGGGAGTGTTCCGATGTGTCGCCCATCTGGGCAAAAAAACGCCCGCCGGGGTGAGCGGAACCCTCTTGACAATACCCCCGCCGATAGATAAGGCGCCCGTCAAGACCGAGCAGCCTCCGGTTCGTGAAACAATCGGACAGGATCACCGGTGTCAACAGCGAGCAGGAGACACAGCACGATGCGTATCGGAGTTCTCACGGCAGGCGGCGACTGTCCGGGACTGAACGCGGTGATCCGGTCGGTCGTGCACCGAGCGGTCACGACGTACGGCGACGAGGTCATCGGTTTCGAGGACGGCTACGCCGGCCTGCTCGACGGCCGCTACCGCGAGCTGGACCTCAACGCGGTCGGCGGCATCCTCGCCCGCGGCGGGACCATCCTCGGCTCCTCCCGGCTGGAGCGCGACCGGCTCCGCGAGGCCTGCGAGAACGCCTCCGACATGATCCACCAGTTCGGCATCGACGCCCTGATCCCGATCGGCGGCGAGGGCACGCTGACGGCGGCCCGCATGCTCTCCGACGCGGGACTCCCGGTCGTCGGCGTTCCCAAGACCATCGACAACGACATCTCCTCCACCGACCGCACCTTCGGCTTCGACACGGCCGTCGGCGTCGCGACGGAGGCGATGGACCGCCTGAAGACGACGGCCGAGTCCCACCAGCGGGTGATGGTCGTCGAGGTCATGGGACGGCACGCGGGCTGGATCGCCCTGGAGTCCGGCATGGCCGCCGGCGCCCACGGCATCTGCCTGCCCGAACGCCCCTTCGGCCCCGTCGACCTGGTCAAGATGGTCGAGGAGCGCTTCGCCCGCGGCAAGAAGTTCGCCGTGATCTGCGTCGCCGAGGGCGCCCACCCCGTCGAGGGCAGCATGGACTACGGCAAGGGCGAGATCGACAAGTTCGGCCACGAGCGCTTCCAGGGCATCGGCACGGCGCTGGCCTACGAGCTGGAGAAGCGGCTCGGCAAGGAGGCCAAGCCGGTCATCCTCGGCCACGTCCAGCGCGGCGGCGTGCCCACCGCCTACGACCGTGTCCTCGCCACCCGCTTCGGCTGGCACGCGGTGGAGGCCGCGCACCGCGGCGAGTTCGGCCACATGACCGCACTGCGCGGCACCGACATCGTGATGGTCCCGCTGGCGCAGGCGGTGACCGAGCTGAAGACGGTCCCCAAGGACCGGATGGACGAGGCGGAGTCGGTCTTCTAGCCGTACGGGCCGGCCTTGGCCCAGAACCGCTCCACGATCCGCTCCAGGAAGTCGCGCCCGGCGTCGCCCGCCTGGTCGGCGGCGCTGTTCCCGCCCCAGCTGAGCGAGGCGACCATCTGCCCCTGGTAGTCCTGGTGCAGCTCCTGGAGCACCTTCTCCAGCACGCGCCGCTCCAGGGGCACCACCTTGCCCACCGGACGGACGTAGGCCTGCCAGCGGGTGTCGACGGCGCTGCGCAGCAACTCGGCCAGTCTGCCCTCGCGTCCGGCGACGGCGACGAAGTCGGGCAGCGACAGCTCCAGCACGCCCGCGAGCGCGGCGGACTGCCGCTCGGTGCCGCTGAAGTCGTCGCGGTCCTCCATCCGCAGATAGCGCGGCAGGTCGAGCCCGACCGCGCGGGCCACGTCCTCCGGCGGCAGCCCGCGCGCGATGCGGTGCTCGCGCAGGGTGCGCGGCCTGCCGATCAGCTCGCCCGGCGCGCACCACAGCACACCGGCGAGCGCGGTCAGCTCCGGGCCGGACGGGGAGGCGATCCCGCGTTCCCAGGCGGTGACGAGGCCGGGGGTGACGTAGGGCAGCCCGTACGAGACCCGCATCCCGTGGGCGACATGTTCGGGCCCCATCCCGAGTGCGGCACGAAGCCGCCGCGCGGCCGGGGCGTTGAACGGCGGAGCGGCGGACGAACTGGGCTGGTCGGGTCGGCGCACGCCCACAAGCTAGGGCCCCGCCGACCCCTTGACCACGGTCCGTTCCCACAGGATCACAGCTTGTACGAACCTACGGTTCCGTAGGTTCCGCGTGACCGCCCGCCTGACCGCCCGCGTGACCGCCCACGTCACCCCCCCACGTCACCGCAGTCGCGGCAGTCGCGGCACCGGACGCGCTCGGCTACCGGCTCGGGGCACCCCCCGGCACCCACCGGTACACCAGCTCCGGTCTGCCCACCTGCCCGTAGAGCGGGCGCCGCGCGGCCCGCCCCGCGTCCACCAGGTGCTCCAGATAGCGGCGGGCCGTGATCCGGGAGATGCCCACCGCCTCGGCGACCCCGGCCGCCGTGAGCCCCTCCTCCGCCGTGCGCAGCGCGCCGGTCACGCGCTCCAGCGTCGGCGCGCTCAGCCCCTTGGGCAGGGCGGCGGGGCCCGGGGCGCGCAGCACCGCGAGCGCCCGGTCCACCTCGTCCTGGCCGCCGGCCTCGCCGACCGCCGCGTGGAACTCGGCGTAGCGGACCAGACGGTCCCGCAGGGTCGCGAAGGTGAACGGCTTCAGGACGTACTGGACCACGCCCAGCGACACCCCCTCGCGCACCATCGCGAGGTCCCGGGCCGAGGTCACCGCGATCACGTCCGCGTGATGGCCGGCGGCCCGCAGGGAACGGGCCAGCTGGAGCCCGTGCACATCCGGCAGGTGCAGATCGAGCAGCAGCAGGTCCACCGGGGTCCGCTCCAGCACCCGCCGGGCCTCCGCACCCGTGTGCGCCTTGCCGACCGCGACGAACCCGGGCACCCGCCCCACGTACATCACGTGCGCGTCCGCCGCGACCGGATCGTCCTCGACCACCAGCACACGGATCGCCGCACCGCTGCCGTCCGTCATCCGTGTCTCCCGTCCCGGCCTCGGCGCCCGGCTGTGACCTCGGCCCCGGACCCGTCCCGGGTCCCCGTCCCGGTGGCCCCGATCCCGATGGCCGCCCGTTCCTCCGGGGCGTCTCCCAGGGGCAGTCGGGCCTCGAACGCCGCGCCGCCGCTCTCGGCCTCCGTCACCGTCAGTGTTCCTCCGTGGCGGTGGACCGCCTGCCGCACCAGGGCGAGTCCCAGACCGCGGCCGCCGGGGCCCGTCGGCTTGGTGGAGAAGCCGCGCTGGAAGACCAGGTCGGCGTGGGCGGGGTCCACGCCGGGGCCGGTGTCCGCGACCCGTAGGACCAGCTCGGTGTCCTCGGCGCACGCCGTGACGGTCACGGTCACCCGCGGCCGCAGGCCGCTCTCGGCCCCCTGGGCCGCGTCCACCGCGTTGTCGACGAGGTTGCCGAGGATCGTCACCAGGTCCCGGGGCGGCAGGGTCTCGGGGAGCAGGCCGTCGTCCAGGCCGCTGTCCTCGGACACCACCAGCTCCACGCCCCGCTCGTTGGCCTGCGCGGTCTTGCCGAGCAGCAGCGCGGCCAGCACCGGCTCGCTGACCGCCGCCACCACCTGATCGGTCAGCGCCTGCGCCAGCTCCAGCTCTGCCGTGGCGAAGCCGACCGCCTCCTCGGCGCGGCCCAGTTCGATCAGCGACACCACCGTGTGCAGCCGGTTCGCCGCCTCGTGCGCCTGGGAGCGCAGCGCCTGCGTGAAACCGCGCTCGGAGTCCAGCTCGCCCATCAGCGACTGCAGCTCGGTGACATCGCGCAGGGTCACCACCGTGCCCCGGCGCTCACCGCCCGACACCGGCGAGGTGTTCACCACCAGGACGCGCGAGTCGGTCAGATGCACCTCGTCCACCCGTGGCTCCGAGGCCAGCAGCGCGCCCGTCAGCGGCGCGGGCAGGCCGAGGTCCGCCACCGACCTGCCCACCACGTCCGCCTCACCGGCCTCGCGGCCCACCCCGAGCAGCTCGCGCCCGCCGTCGTTGATCAGCGCCACCCGGTACTGCGCGTCCAGCATCAGCAGCCCCTCGCGCACCGCGTGCAGCGCGGCCTGATGATAGTCGTGCATCCGGCTGAGCTCCTCGGCGTTCATCCCGTGGGTGTGCCGGCGCAGCCGCGCGTTGATGACGTACGTGGCGAGCGCGCCGAGCGCGAGGATGCCGGCCGCGACCCCGAACAGCGCGGTGACCTGCTCCTGGATCCGCTGGCTGATCGCCTCGACCTTGATGCCGGCGCTGACCAGGCCGATGACCTGCCCGCCCTCCTCGACGGGCGTGACCGCACGGACGGACGGGCCGAGGGTGCCGGTGTAGGTCTCGGTGAAGGTCCGGCCGTGCTGGGCGGGCGCGATGGTGCCGATGAAGGGCTTGCCGATCTGCTTCCAGTCCACATGGGTCCAGCGGATGCCCTGCGGACTCATGATCGTGACGAAGTCGACCCCGGTGTCCCGCTGCACCTTCAGCGAGTACGGCTGGAGTTCCGCGGTGGGGTTCGGGGTGTGGATCGCGGACCGTACCGAGGGGGAGTCGGCGATCGAACGGGCCACCGCCGTCGCCTGCCGACGGGCAGCGCTCTCGGCCTGGCCGCGGTCGCTGACGAAGGTGAACAGTGCATATCCGGCCACGACGAGCGCCAGCAGCACGGCCTGCATGGCGAAGAGCTGGCCCGCCAGGCTGCGAGGTTTCGAAGGGACGGGTATCCGCATGCCGTCAGTCTGCCTCTCCGTTCTGGCGTGAACTAAATGAACGGAAGGGTGACCGCCCTCACATGACGGGAGATAGTCACGGCATCCCCGAAAACCCCGGACGTGAGCCGCACGCCGGTGATGCCGACGACGTCGTCAAGGAGGGCCGCTCGTGAGCAGCGCAGCCGATACGGCACCCGCCGCACCCGCCGCAGGACCCGGCCCCGCAGCAAAGCGGGACCGTACCCACTATCTCTACATAGCCGTGATCGCCGCGGTGGTCCTCGGCATCATCGTCGGGTTCGCCGCACCGGACTTCGCCAAGGAGCTCAAGCCGCTCGGCAAGGGCTTCGTGAACCTGATCAAGATGATGATCTCCCCGATCATCTTCTGCACGATCGTGCTCGGCGTCGGTTCGGTGCGCAAGGCCGCCAAGGTCGGCAAGGTGGGCGGGCTCGCCCTCGGCTACTTCGTCGCCATGTCGTTCGTGGCGCTGGCCATCGGCCTGGTCGTCGGCAACATCGTGCACCCGGGCAGCGGCATGCACCTCACCGAGGCCGTGAAGGGCGTGGGCCACGCGCAGGCGGACGCCGCGACGGAGGGCCCCGTCGACTTCCTGCTCGGGATCATCCCGACCACCCTGGTGTCGTCCTTCACCGAGGGCCAGGTGCTCCAGACGCTGCTGGTCGCCCTCCTCGTCGGTTTCGCGCTGCAGGCCATGGGCCGCAGGGGCGAGCCGATCCTGCGCGGGGTGGAGCACATCCAGCGGCTGGTCTTCCGCGTGCTCGCCATGATCATGTGGGCCGCCCCGATCGGCGCCTTCGGCGCCATGGCCGCCGTCGTCGGTGAGACGGGCGTCGACGCCCTGAAGGCACTCGCCACGATCATGCTGGGCTTCTACGTCACCTGTCTGCTGTTCGTGTTCGTGGTGCTCGGCGCGATGACCCGCCTGGTCTCCGGCGTCAACATCTTCCAGCTGCTGAAGTACCTGGGCCGCGAGTTCCTGCTGATCCTGTCCACCTCGTCGTCGGAGTCGGCCCTGCCCCGGCTGATCGCCAAGATGGAGCACCTGGGTGTGAGCCGCCCGGTCGTCGGCATCACCGTGCCGACCGGCTACTCCTTCAACCTCGACGGCACCATGATCTACCTGACCATGGCGTCCCTCTTCATCGCCGACGCCATGGACCAGCCGCTCTCCATCGGCCAGCAGATCACCCTGCTGCTGTTCATGATGATCGCCTCCAAGGGCGCCGCCGGTGTCACCGGCGCCGGCCTGGCGACCCTGGCCGGTGCCCTGCAGTCCCACAAGCCCGCCCTGGTCGACGGCGTCGGCCTGATCGTCGGCATCGACCGGTTCATGAGCGAGGCCCGCGCCCTGACGAACTTCGCGGGCAACGCCGTCGCCACCCTGCTGATCGGCACCTGGACCGGCGAGGTCGACAAGGACCGGGTGCGGCGGGTGCTCGCCGGCGACCTGCCCTTCGACGAGCGGACCCTGCTGGACGACTCCGCCGGCGACGACGCCCGTACGGACGTGCCGGAGCAGCGCGAGGGCGGCGAGAAGGAGCTGGCGAAGGCCTGACACCGATACGCCCTGCCGACCCCTGCTCCGGATGCCCGGCTCCGTCTGAACCCGGGCCGGGCATCCGGCGACAAGGAAATACCGCCGAGCGGCCGTGCCCTTCCCCCGTGGGCCGGCCGCTCGGTTCTTTGCGTGCGTGCCCCGGTTGACCAGCCTGCCCCGGCCGGCCGGCCCACGTCAGCCGGTCAGCCGGTCAGTCGCCGATCTTCTCCACCAGCGCGCCCGCGAGTGCGGCCGGCACCCCCGCCGACGTCAGCACCGTGACCGCCGCCGAGCGCCCCGCCTCCCGCGCTGCCAGCAGGCCGTCGTTCACGGCCTCCATCAGGGCGAACAGGATCTGCTCGTGAACGTAGGCGAGGGCCGGCGCGGGCAGCGGGGAGCTGAAGGCGCCCTGGTCGAGGCCGCGCCGGAGCAGTTCCGCACAGCTCTCCCGGACCGGGGTCAGCCGCTCGCGGATGCCCTGCGTGGTGACCGTGCGCTGGGCGAGCGCCACCAGCAGGCGGTAGCGGTCGGCGATGTGCCAGATCGCCAGCACCGAGCGGGCCAGCGCCTCCGCCGGTTCCTCCACGCCTTCGCGGCCCGCCGCGTGCGCCTCGGCGAGTGCCTGCACCGCGTCGTCGACGAGCGTGCTGATCAGCGCCTCGCGGCTGGGGAAGTGGCCGTACACCGTGCGCCGTACGACACCCGCGGCGCGCGCGATCTGGTCCATGGACGCGTCGGGGTCGCGCAGCAGCTCGGCGAGAGCGACGTCGAGGATGCGGCGCCGGTTCGCGTCGGCGCGGCTGGTGTTACCCGTGGTCATGGCTGACATTGTGCCCTCCTCCCGACTTGCACAGCGCTGTGCAACCGGCGTACATTGCACAGCATTGTGCAACTGCACATCACTGTGCAAGTCTCGTCGCGCATCCGAGGAAGGCGACCCCTGCCATGCGACTCGTCATCAACGAACCGGTCGAACGGATGGACCGGCCCTACGCCCGGCGCTGGTGGGCGCTCCTCGTGCTCTGCCTCAGCCTGCTGATCATCGTGATGGCCAACACCGCCCTCACCGTCGCCGCGCCCGACATGACCCGGGACCTGGGCCTGTCCAGCGCGGACCTGCAATGGGTGATCGACGGCTACACCGTCCCGTACGCGGCGCTGATGCTGCTGCTCGGCGCGATCGGCGACAAGTACAGCCGGCGCGGAGCGCTCGTCCTCGGCCTGGTCGTGTTCGGCGGCGGAGCCGTCTTCGGCTCCCTCGCCGACAGCGCCACCACCGTCATCGCGGCCCGCGCGGTCATGGGCGTCGGCGCCGCACTGATCATGCCGGCCACGCTCTCCCTGCTCGCCGCGACCTTCCCGCGCGCCGAACGCGCCAAGGCGATCACCCTGTGGACCGCCACCGCCGGCCTCGCGATCGCCGCCGGCCCGGTCGTCGCGGGCGCCCTGCTCAAGGACCACGGCTGGGCGTCGACCTTCCTGATCAACGTGCCGATCGCCGCCGTGGCCCTGGTGGCCGCCCTCGCGCTCGTCCCGCCCTCCCGGGCCCGCCACCACGAGCGGATCGACCACGTCGGCGGCCTGCTGTCCGTGATCTGGATCGGCTCGCTCGTCTACATGATCATCGAGGGCCCGCACTTCGGCTGGGACGCCAAGGCGGTCACGGCCGCGGCGGTGGCGGGCGCCGGCCTGGTGGCCTTCGTCCTGTGGGAGCTGCGCCACCCGCGCCCCATCATCGACGTACGCCGCTTCACCGCCCGCCGCTTCGCGGGCTCCAACCTCGCCGTCGCCCTGTTCTTCCTGGCCGTCTTCGGCGCCTTCTACTACCTCACCCAGCACCTGCAGTTCGTCCTCGGCTACGACGCCCTGGCCACCGGCCTGCGCATGCTGCCGCTGGCGGGCGCGGTCTTCGCCGGCTCGGCCCTGACCGGCTATCTCACCCCGCGCGTCGGCATGCGGTGGACGGTCACCGCGGGCATGGCCGGCGGCACCGCCGCGCTGGCGCTGCTGACCCGGGTGGACGGCTCGTCCTCGTACGGTGACTTCGTGGCACCCCTGGTGATCCTGGGCCTGGCGATCGGACTCGCCCTCTCGCCCTGCACCGACGCCATCATGGGCGCCTTCCCGGAGTCCGAGCTGGGCGTCGGCGGCGCCGTCAACGACACCTCGCTCGAGCTGGGCGGCTCCCTCGGCATCGCGATCCTCGGTTCGCTGCTGTCGACGTCGTACTCCCATCACCTCTCCGACACCACCGCCGGCAGCGGGCTCCCGGCGAGCGCCCTGTCCACCGCCCAGGACTCGGTCGGCGCCGGATACGCCGTGGCCCAGGGCATCGGCGACAAGGCACGGCACCTCGCCGCACAGGCCGCCCACGCGAGCGACCCCCAGCAGGCCGCCCAGCTGAAGGCCCAGGCCGGGCAGCTCGCCCAGGGTGCCCGGCGGATGCGGGACGCGGTCGGCTCGTCCTTCGCCGACGCGGTCGCCCACACCAGCCTGGTCGGCGCGGTGATACTCGGCCTCGGCACGCTCGCCGTCGCCCTGCTGCTGCCGCGCGGCACCGCCCGCGCGGCCCAGCCGGCAGAGGAAGTGAAGGAGCTGGTGGAAAGCGGTGCGGGCGTGAACTGAAAGCCCCCGGCCGACGTCTCTCACCACGATGCACTACCGTGCCGTGCCGGATCGACCGGCGCGGCGCGGCCGCGCGAGCACGTAGACGGAGGCACGGGGGATGGCGATCGACTGGAACCGGCGGACCTGCGCCCGCAAGGGCCACGTGACCTACGCGCCCGACGACCCCCGGCTGCGCATCCGGCTGCACGCCGACACCGCGCTGGGCGAGGTCTGGCGCTGCCTGCGCTGCGGCGACTTCGTGCTCGGGGAGCCGCACGGCTCCGGTCCGGCCGCGAACGCTCCGCTGGTGCCGCGCGGCAAGGTGCTGCGGGATCTGTTGATCCTGCGCTTCCTCGCGATCGAGCGGGCCGTGCGCGGGGTGTTCATCGTGCTGGTCGCGGTCGCGGTGTGGAAATTCAGCAACAGCCAGGACGCCGTACGCCGGCTGTTCAACGAGTACCTGGACGTCTTCCGGCCCGTCTTCCGGCACTTCCACTACGACCTGGACCACTCTCCGGTCGTCGGCACCATCCAGAAGACCTTCGGATACAAGCACTCCACCCTGCTCCTGCTGGCCGGAGTGCTGCTGGTCTACGCCCTGATCGAACTGATCGAGGCGGTCGGCCTGTGGTACGCCAAGCGCTGGGCGGAGTACCTGACGGTGGTCGCCACCGCCGCGTTCCTCCCGTTGGAGATCTACGAACTCACCGAGCACATCAGCGCGGTCAAGATCACCACCCTCGCCCTCAACGTCCTCGCCGTCCTCTACATCGCCCTCGCCAAGCGCCTCTTCGGCCTGCGCGGCGGCCGCCGGGCCTTCGACGAGGAGCGCCGCAGCGCCTCCCTGCTGGAGGTGGAGGAGTCGGCGGGCGTGCTGGTCTGACGGTCCGCGACCCCTCGCGCTTCCCTTGACGTCGGCGTCAAGCCGTACCGTCGACGGCATGCGAATCGGTGAGCTTGCCGGTCGGGCCGGGACCACGGCGCGGGCGGTGCGGTACTACGAGTCGCGGGGGCTGCTGCCCGCGCGGCGGGATGCCCAGGGGCACCGTACCTACGACGAGCGGGACCTGAAGCTGCTGCGGGAGATCAGGACGCTCCAGGACTTCGGGTTCGAGCTGGAGGAGACGCGGCCCTTCGTGGAGTGTCTGCGGGCCGGGCATCCGGAGGGGGACTCGTGCCCGGCCTCGCTCGCGGTGTACCGGCGCAAACTGGACGAGCTGGACGCGTTGATCGGTGAGTTGCGGGCGGTGCGGGCGCGGGTCGCCGGGCAGCTGTCGCGGGCCGAGCAGGCGCGTACCGAGCTGGCCGCCGAGGCGCTGGTTCCGGGTGGGCCGGAGCCGAGGTGCGAGCTGGTGCCCGAGCAGGCGCCGGGAGGGCAGGAGCGATGATCAAGCAGGTGGCCGGGGTGGCCGAGGTGACCGACGCGGACTTCGAGGCCGAGGTGCTCGGGGCGGACCTGCCGGTGCTGGTGCAGTTCACGGCCGAGTGGTGCGGGCCGTGCCGGCAGCTGGCGCCCGTGCTGGGGCAGATCGCGTTCGAGGAGGGCGACCGGCTGAAGATCGTCCAGCTGGACGTGGACCGGAATCCCGGGACCACGCTCGCCTACGGCGTGCTGGGCACCCCGACGCTGATGGTGTTCCGGGACGGGGAGCCGGTGAGGTCGATGGTGGGGGCGCGGGCCAAGCGGCGGCTGATGGAGGAGCTGGCCGACGTGCTCTGAGCGGTTCGGCGACAGCGGGCCGGCCGCGGGCCCGGAGAGACGAGAAATCCTCCGAGCGCAATTGCGCTCGGAGGATTTCTCTGCGTATATTCGGTGATTCACGACTTCCGAGAAATCGGGTCACCGAGAAGTGTTGTGCGCACAGTATATCCGGGCGGGAGCGGAATTGTCAAACACCGAATTTCACGACGGTGAATTGCGGCAGGAGCAGGAATTCATCGACGGGCTGTACGTGCGCGTGGACGCCCTGCGCGGCGACGCCGAGGCCTCCGTCACGGACGCGCTGGCACAGGGCGACAAGCCCATGCAGGCCAGGCTGGAGCGGGACATCCTCGTCGCCGAGCGCTCGGGGCTGCTCGCCGCGCTGAACGCTGTGGACGGCTCGCTCTGCTTCGGCCGGATCGACCTCACCGACGGAGTCAGCCATCACATCGGCCGTATCGGGCTGCGCGCCGACGACGCCGAGCGCACTCCGATCCTGATCGACTGGCGGGCCGACGTCGCCCGGCCCTTCTACCTGGCCACCGGCCACACCCCGATGGGCCTGCGCCGCCGCCGGCACATCTCCACCGAGGGCCGCCGGGTCACCTCCCTGCATGACGAGATCCTCGACCTCGGCGACGCCACCCGCACCGGGCACGAGGACCCGACCGGCGACGCGGTGCTGCTGGCCGCGCTCAACTCCGCGCGCACCGGCCGGATGGGCGACATCGTGCGGACCATCCAGGCCGACCAGGACCGCATCATCCGCGCGCCGCACCGTGGTGTGCTCGTGGTGGAGGGCGGCCCGGGCACGGGAAAGACCGCGGTCGCGCTGCACCGGGCCGCCTATCTGCTCTACGAGCACCGGGAGCTGCTCGCCCGGCGCGCCGTGCTGATCGTCGGCCCGAACCCCGCCTTCCTCGGCTACATCGGCGAGGTGCTGCCCTCCCTGGGCGAGACCGGCGTCCTGCTGGCGACCGTGGGCGAACTGTTCCCCGGCGTGCGGGCCAAGGGCACCGACACGCCCGAGGCCGCCGCCGTCAAGGGCCGCGCCGACATGGCCGACGTGCTCGCCGCCGCCGTCAGGGACCGGCAGGCGCTGCCCGATCCGGTGATCGCCGTCGAGCACGAGCGCGAGGTGCTCATGCTCGACGACGGCCTGGTGAGCGTGGCCCGCGAGCGCACCCGCGCCGCGAAGCTGCCGCACAACGTGGCCCGCGAGCACTTCGAGGGCCACGTCCTGAACACGCTGACCGAGCTGTACGCGGAGCGGGTCGGCACCGACCCCTACGACGGCTCCAGCCTTCTCGACGCCTCCGACATCACCCAGATCCGCGACGAACTCGCCGACAACCCCGAGGTCTGGGCGGCCATCGACCAGCTGTGGCCGCGGCTGACCCCGCAGCGGCTGGTCGCGGACTTCCTCGCCGAGCCGGACGGGTATCTGTCCGAGGAGGACGCGGACGCCGTCCGCCGGCCGGTGACCCGGGCCTGGACCGTGGCGGACGTCCCCCTGCTCGACGAGGCCGCCGAGCTGCTGGGCGAGGACGACCGGGTGGCCCGGGCCCGCGCCGAGCGGGAGCGCGAGACCCAGGTGGCGTACGCGCAGGGCGTCCTGGACGTGTCGTACGCCTCCCGGACCTACGAGTTCGAGGACAAGGAGGACGGTGACCCGGACGCGTCGGAGGTGCTGTCCGCGCACGACATCATCGACGCCGAGCGGTTCGCCGAGCGGCAGGAGGAGGCCGACCACCGCAGCGCCGCCGAGCGCGCGGCGGCCGACCGGACCTGGGCGTTCGGGCACATCATCGTCGACGAGGCGCAGGAGCTGTCGCCGATGGCGTGGCGGCTGCTGATGCGGCGCTGCCCCACCCGCTCGATGACCCTGGTCGGCGACCCGGCGCAGACCGCGGAGGCGGCCGGTGTCGGCTCCTGGGAGGGCATCCTCCAGCCGTACGTCGAGGACCGCTGGGAGCACACCCGCCTCGGCGTCAACTACCGCACCCCGGCCGAGATCATGGACGTGGCCGCGGCCGTGGTCCGCGCGGAGAACCCCGGTTTCCGGCCGCCGAGCTCGGTGCGCTCCACGGGCGTGCGGCCCTGGGCCCGTGCCACCGACGACCTGCCCGGCGCGGTGGAGAAGGCGGTCGCCGAGCTCACCCCGGACGAGGGCCGGCTCGCCGTGATCGCCCCGCGCGACCTGCACCGCGCCCTGGCCGCCCGGCTGGACGGGGTCACGGCCGGCGCCGAACCCGACCTGACGCACACGGTCGTCCTCCTCGACCCGCGCCAGGCCAAGGGCCTGGAGTTCGACTCCGTCCTGGTGGTCGAGCCGGGCCGCTACGGCACGAGCGATCTCTACGTGGCCCTGACCCGGGCCACGCAGCGGCTCGGTGTGGTGCACACGGGGGCGCTGCCCCCCGCCCTGGCCGCCGCGTTCACCGAGTAGCGGTGGCCGTCCTGGCTCCGGTCGCTCCAGGGTTCCGGGGGCTCCGGGAGCTCCGGGGAGCCCCCGGGACACTCACGCCGGGCGCAGCCACACCGTCGCCAGGGGCGGCAGGGCCAGCCGGATGCTCGCCGGCCGGCCGTGCCACCCCTGGGGTTCCGGCTTGATCGGATCGGGGTGGACGACGTCGCTGCCGCCGTAGCGGGCCGCGTCCGTGTTGACCAGTTCCAGCCAGGCGGGAACGTCGTCGGGGACGCCGAGCCGGTAGTCGTGGCGGACGGCCGGGGAGAAGTTGGACACCGCCAGCAGCGGGGCGCCCTCGGTGTCGTGGCGCAGGAACGCGAAGACGTTGTCGTCCGCCGCGTCCCCGACGATCCACTGGAAGCCGTCGGGGTGGACGTCCCGCGCCCACAGGGCGGGCGTCGCCCGGTAGGCGGCGTTCAGGTCGCGCACCAGGTCCAGCACGCCCCGGTGGTCGGCCGCCGCGCCGTACGACGGGTCCAGCAGCCACCAGTCGGGGCCGCGCTCCTCGGACCACTCGCTGCCCTGGGCGAACTCCTGGCCCATGAACAGCAGCTGCTTGCCCGGGTGGGACCACATGAAGCCGAGATAGGCGCGCAGGCTCGCGCGCTGCTGCCACCAGTCGCCGGGCATCTTCGACACCAGTGAGCCCTTGCCGTGCACCACCTCGTCGTGGGAGATCGGCAGCATGTAGTTCTCGCTGTAGGCGTACACCATCGAGAACGTCATCTCGTCGTGGTGGTACTTGCGGTGGATCGGCTCGTGACTCATGTACTGCAGCGAGTCGTGCATCCAGCCCATGTTCCACTTCAGCCCGAAACCCAGGCCGCCGAAGCCGCTCGGGCCCCGGTGGTGGGTGGCCCGGGTGACGCCGTCCCAGGCCGTCGACTCCTCGGCGACGGTCACCACGCCCGGCACCCTGCGGTACACGGTCGCGTTCATCTCCTGCAGGAAGGCCACCGCGTCCAGGTTCTCCCGGCCGCCGTACTGGTTCGGCGTCCACTGGCCCGGCTCACGCGAGTAGTCCAGGTAGAGCATGGAGGCCACCGCGTCCACGCGCAGCCCGTCGATGTGGAACTCCTCGCACCAGTACAGGGCGTTCGCGACGAGGAAGTTGCGCACCTCGCGCCGGCCGAAGTCGAACTCGAGGGTGCCCCAGTCGGGGTGCGCGGCCCGCAGCGGATCGGAGTGCTCGTACAGCGGGCGCCCGTCGAACTCGGCCAGCGCCCACTCGTCGCGCGGGAAGTGCGCCGGCACCCAGTCCATCAGCACCCCGATGCCCGCCTGGTGCAGGCGGTCCACCAGGTACTTGAAGTCGTCCGGGGTGCCCAGACGCGCGGTCGGCGCGTAGAAGCCGGTGACCTGGTAGCCCCAGGAGCCGCCGAAGGGATGCTCGGCGACCGGCATCAGCTCCACATGGGTGAAGCCCAGGTCCTTGACGTAGGCGGGCAGCTGCTCGGCCAGTTCACGGTACGTCAGCCCGGGGCGCCAGGACGGCAGATGTACCTCGTACACGGAGAACGGCGCCTCGTGCGCGGGCCGCTGCGCGCGCCGGAGAACCCACTCCCCGTCCCCCCACTCGTGGTGGGAGGCGTGCACGACGGACGAGGTGGCGGGCGGCACCTCGGTGCGGCGGGCCAGCGGGTCGGCGCGCAGCGTCCGGGAGCCGTCCGGCCGGGTGATCTCGAACTTGTACAGCTCGCCCTCGCCGATCCCGGGCACGAACAGCTCCCACACACCGGTGGAGCCGAGCGAGCGCATCGGGAACGCGGTGCCGTCCCAGAAGTTGAAGTCACCGGCCACCCGCACCCCTCGCGCGTTGGGCGCCCACACCGCGAACCGGGTGCCGGCCACGCCCTGGTGGGTCATCGGATGCGCCCCCAGCGCCTGCCACAGCTGCTCGTGCCGCCCCTCACCGATCAGATGCAGGTCCAGCTCGCCGAGCGTGGGCAGGAACCGGTAGGCGTCCTCGGTGCGCTGCACGGTGCCCGCGTAGGCCACCTCCAGCCGGTACTCCGGTACGTCCGGCAGCGGCAGCAGCCCCGAGAAGAACCCCTCCCCGTCGTGCCTCAGCTCGACCTGGAGGTCGCCGGCGATGACGGCCACCCCCAGCGCGTACGGCCTGAAGGCCCGCACGGCGACCCCGCCGGGCACGGGATGCGCGCCGAGCACCGAGTGCGGGTCGTGGTGCGTGCCGCCGAGCAGCCGCTCGCGGTCCAGGACGCCGACGGCGGGGGAGAGGGCCATGCCCGCCGACGCCGTCAGCCCGGCGGCCTCCGTCCCTACGGCCGGCACGGCGGCGGAGGCGACCGCCTCGGCGGGGGACCTCTTCGCGGGGGCCTTCTTGGCGGGGGCCTTCTTGGCAGGGGCTTTCTTCGTGGGGGCTTTCTTCACGGGTGCCTTGGTGGCGGTCGCTTCCCCGGCCGCCGTCTTCTTCGCGGTCGTCTTCTTCGCGGCCGTCTTCTTCACGGCGGTCTTCTTCGCCGTGGTCATCGCCGTCGCCGCATCGGTCTTCTTGGCGGCCGTCTTCTTGACCGCCGTCTTCTTCGCGGTCGCCTTCTTCGCCGTGGTCTTCTTCGCGGCGGCCTTCTTCGGGGTGGCCTTCTTCGCGACCGCCGGCTGCTCGGCGCCGGCGGCCTGGGCCGTCTGCTTCGGGTCCGAACCGCTGGACGGGGGGCGGTCAGTCACGGGCGGAGCCTCCTCGGCGCAGGACAGGACAGGTCGGGTCGGTGCGTGCTGACAGAGGCATCACACCGGGGCGGGGCCGGCCAGGCGGCGCACCGCGGAGAGCGGTACCGGCAGCCAGTCGGGGCGGTGCCGGGCCTCGTAGAGGACTTCGTAGATCGCCTTGTCGGTCTCGTAGGCCCGCAGCAGGACCGGGTCGGTGCGCGGGTCGCGCCCGCTGACCTCCGCGTATCCGGTGCAGTAGGCGGCCCGGCAGGCCTCGGCCCACTCCGGTGCGGGCGGGCCGCCCGCCGAGTGCGCGGCGTAGTCGAAGGAACGCAGCATCCCGGCGACGTCACGCTCCACGGGCTGGGCCATCCGCCGCTCGGCCAGCGGTTTCGCAGGCTCGCCCTCGAAGTCGATCAGCGACCACTCCCCGGCCGGCGAGCGCAGGCACTGGCCGAGGTGGAGGTCGCCGTGGATGCGCTGGGCCGTCCAGGTCTCGCCCTCGGCGGCCAGGTCGGCCAGCGCTTCGAAGGCGGAGCACAGGGCGGGTGCGTACGGCTGGAGCGCGGGCACCGCCTGCGCCGCCGCCTCCAGGCGCTCGGTCATGCCGTCGACCAGCGACTGGAGCTGGAGGTGGCCCAGGGTCACGGTGGGCAGGGCCCGGGCGAGCGTGGTGTGCACCTCGGCCGTGGCGCGGCCCAGCGCCCGTGCCTCGGCGCTGAAGTCCTCGCCCTTGGCCAGCTCGCGCAGCGCCAGCTCCCAGCCGTCCGAGGCGCCCTGGACGAACGGCTGGAGCACGCCCAGGACGTACGGCTCGTCGGTGCCCGCCTCGATGGTGGCCTCCGCCGTCATCCACGCCGTCGGCGGGGGAACCCTCGGGCAGCCCTCG
This sequence comes from Streptomyces sp. MK7, assembly GCF_032658145.1. Lineage (NCBI taxonomy): Bacteria > Bacillati > Actinomycetota > Actinomycetes > Kitasatosporales > Streptomycetaceae > Streptomyces > Streptomyces sp. MK7. The sequence goes on along the minus strand of NZ_JAVACL010000053.1, from coordinate 854 downwards.
CGGGCCAGGGCGAGCGGCAGTTCCAGGTCGGGGTTGACGCCGGGCAGGACCCGGCGCAGCAGTTTGAGAATGAACGTATCGCCATAGATGACGGACGAGTTGGACTGTTCGGCGGTCACCATGCGGGGCACCAGGTCGGGACGTATCTCGCCGCGCCGCTCGAAGCGCAGCCCGCCGATACGGGCCCGTGTGCGCAGCGCCTCCAGGATCACCTCGGCGGCCCGGGGGTCGTACAGGGCCTCGTACACCGTGCGGCCGGCGAGCGGGCCCTCGTGGACGTGACCGATCAGCGCGGGCGCCAGCATCGGGGGCAGCGCCTCGCGCACGCCTATGAGCAGCTGGTAGCAGTCGCCGGGGTGCGGGACGTGCCCCTGCACGGCGGCGAGCGGCTGGTGGGCGCGGACCAGCAGGTGGTACAGCCCCGTCTTCCCTTCGACGGGAAGCAGCTCCGTGGCCGCGACCAGCGAGAATCCCGTGACCGGGCGCCCCTTGCCCGCGAACCAGCGCTGCCGGGGCAGCCACTCGCGCAGCAGCGGGTCCAGTGACGCGAGGAGACCGTGGCCGCTGCTGGTGGCGGAGCCGCTCGTGACGGGGCTGGTGGTGACAGAGCGTGTGACGGCTTGCGACATGGCTTCCGACATGGCGTCGCGTCCAATCGCTGGTCGGTTGTGACTGACGCGTGCCCACAGGTGGGGCGGGGGAAACCGCCCCACCAGGGGGTGCTACGCGGTGACGCCGTCCGTACGGAGCCGGAACCAGTAGAAGCCGTGCCCCGCCAGGGTCAGCAGGTACGGCAGCTCGCCGATGGCCGGGAAGCGCACCCCGCCGAACAGCTCGACCGGGTGCCGCCCGCG
>NZ_JAVACL010000052.1:0-50473 GCF_032658145.1 Streptomyces sp. MK7 | reverse complement strand
TTAGGCGCCCGCCCCGAGCTGGCAGACCTCCGTCTGCGGGCCTGGGCCCACATGCTCGGCTTCCGCGGACACTTCTCCACCAAGTCCCGCCGCTACTCCACCACCCTCGGCGCCCTCCGCGACGCGCGCGCCGACTGGCGCCGGGCCCAAGCGGCTCCGCCCATCCCGCAGGACGGCGAAACCACGCTCGTCCTCGCGCACTGGGTCTTCGCCGGTACCGGCCTGTCCCGCGCCGAAGCCTGGCTTGCCGCATCCCTCGAACCCGCCCTCGGAACGGAAGGAGAGCCGACATGGACACCCGCCGCGACGAGTTGATGACTGTTCATCAAGTCCTGGACGAGCTGGGCGGCGTTTCTCGACGGACGTTCTACCGCTGGCGCGAGCTGGGGCAGGGGCCGGCCGCATTCAAGCTTCCCAATGGCGAGCTGCGAGTCTGGCGAAGCGACTTCACCGCTTGGCTGCGGCAGTTGGAGGCGGCGGCGTGAAGTCTCTCGATGTAAAGGTGTGGGGCGTCCGGAAGAGGAACACCAAGAAGTCGTCTTATGACGTCCGGTGGACTGTCGCCGGGAACGTGTTCTCCGAACAGTTCCGTACCAAAGGGTTAGCGGACCACTACCGTTCCAAGTTGCTCCGCGCCACCCATGCCGGCGAAGAGTTCGACACGGCGACGGGACTGCCTGACTCACTGGTTGAAAAGGCACCGTCGAAGACCTGGTACGCCTTCGCGCTGGAGTACCTGGCGATGAAGTGGCCCCACGCCGCACCGAACACGCGCAACGGGATCAACGAATCGTTGACCGCCGTGACGGTAGCCCTTCTCGACGATCGTCCGGGGCGGCCGTCCGATGAGCAGCTCAGGGGGGCTTTGCGGAACTGGGCTTTCGTCGTTCCTGGCCCGGAGGGTCGCGACTTGCCGACCGAGGTGACGAACACGTTGCACTGGGTCGCCAAGGCGTCGCGCCCTCTCTCTGACCTCGGTGACCCTGCGATCGGTAGGTCTGTGCTGGACTCCCTCAAGCTGAAGCTCGACGGAACGGCGGCAGCAGCGGAGACCGTACGGCGCAAGCGACGGACACTCGTCAATGCAATGCACTACGCGGTGGACCTCGGTGAGTTCAAAGAGAACCCGATCACGGGCATCCGCTGGCAGAAGCCGAAAGCCGCCGGGGAGGTCGATCCCCGGGTGGTCGCCAATCCCGAGCAGGCTCGTTCCTTGCTGACCGCCGTCTCGTACGTCGGAGGATACGGCCGCGCTCGTGGTCGCCGACTCGTCGGCCTGTTCGCCTGCATGTACTACGGTGCCCTGCGCCCGGCTGAGGCCGTCGGCCTCACCAGTGCGGACCTGAAGCTGCCCGAAGTCGGCTGGGGGACAGCCCTGTTGAACCGGACGCGCCCCAGTGTCGGCAAGCAGTGGACCGACTCCGGCGAGACCCATGATGACCGTGGTCTCAAGAACCGGCCGGTGGAGGAGGTCCGGCTCGTGCCGATCCCACCCCAGCTCGTCACCATCCTCCGGCAGCACCTCGACACGTTCGGCACCGCCGAGGACGGGCGGCTGTTCACCAACGAGCGCGGGGGAGTGGTCGGCTCGTCCACGTACTACCGCGTTTGGCAGGAAGCGCGGGCGTTGGCGCTCCCGCCGGCCGCGGTCGCCTCGCCACTTGCCGCCCGGCCGTACGATCTTCGGCATTCGGCACTGTCGACGTGGCTCAACTCCGGAGTAGACCCGACAGAGGTCGCGGAGCGCGCGGGTAACAGCGTTGAGGTGCTGCTGTCCCGCTACGCCAAGTGCATCGACGGCCGGCAGGAGATCGCCAACCGCAAGATCGAAGGGCTGTTGCGCGAGTACGAATGAGCGAGCCGGCCATGAGACACAGGGCCCCTGGACAACCCGGGGGCCTTCGGCGTTGCTGGGGCTTGACTTTGCCGTGCCAAATCGATCGGTCTACGGTTGTTTTCGGGATCTCCCTGACGTCCACCCTTCAGTCAATGAGGAGGCGGGGCTCAGGGAGCAACCTCGCTCTGACCGCGGAACGAAGGTCAAATGCCACGGCTTTCTTCAAGCCAAGGCGTCGTTCGGTAGGTGAACACTCGACTGGAGCGAGAGAAGAGATCATGGCAACGACGAAGAAGATCCTGGTCATCGTCACCAACGTCGGTGAGTACGAGAAAGTCGGCATGCGTACGGGGCTGTGGCTGGGGGAGCTGACTCACTTCTGGGATGTGGCTGCTGAGGGTGGTTACACCATGGACATCGCGAGTCCTCAGGGCGGCAGGATCCCGTTGGATCCCGAGAGTCTTTCCCATGAGGTTCTCGCGGAACTCGGCACCGACAAGCGGTACCGGGACCGAGCGTTCATGGATCTCCTGGAAGACACGAGGAAAATATCCAATGTGCATCTCGACGACTACGACGCGATCTACCTCACGGGCGGTCACGGGGTGATGTTCGATTTTCCGCAGACCCCTGAGTTGGAAGAACTGATGGCGCGGTTCTATGAATCGGGACGCGTTGTGTCCACGGTCTGCCACGGTGGGACTGGTCTGCTCAACGTCGTCCTGAGCAACGGCGACCCCCTCGTTAAGGGGAAGAGGGTCACGGGCTTCTCCTGGCCCGAAGAGGAACTGGCGAACCGAGCAGACGCCGTCCCTTACAACCTGCAGGAGAGGCTGAAGGAACTCGGGGCCGACTACAGCACGGCCGACAAGCCCTTCGAGTCGTATGTCGTCGAGGACGGGCGGCTGATCACGGGCCAGAACCCTGGTAGCGCCAGGGGAGTGGCAGAGGCGGTTCTGAAGCAGTTGAGTACGGCCTGAGCGCGGCGGCAGCCTCTTGGGTCGCGGCGGCCGGCAGGTGGCCTCTCTCGACATCGGGTGACCTCGAAGGGCCAGCTGCTCTTCACCGCGAGGCGCAGGCGTGCCCAACCCTTCTAGGTCACTTGGGGCGGACATGCAGCTGGCGGGCATGGACTTCCAGGTGCCCACCAGCCTCTCGCCGTGTGACCACCTCAGGTCAAAACTGGCCGCGCTTCCGTAAAACAGCTCACCGGGCGGGGAAGGTGAGTCGCAGAACGATCTCGCCGTCGTCGATCTCCCCGGTGGGCTCGAACCCGAACTTCTGATAGAAGGGCCACGGTTCGCCGTCGCCGGGCTCGTAGCTGGTCAGCAGCTCGGTGGCGCCGTCCGCGCGCACCAGGGTGGTGACCTGCGTGAGCGCCTCTCGGCCGATCCCTCGCCCCTGGTACCGCTTGTCGACGAGGAGGCGCCAGAGGAAGTGACGCCCTTTGTAAGGACCGGCCGGCGGTTTCCACGACAGCATCACGAAGCCGACTGGCTCATCGCCGCGGTACACGGCGCGGTACCAGGGATTGGCCTCCGGTTTCTTCGCCGCCTCCTTGAGGGAGTGGGACACGGAGGCGACGAACTGCTTCTGGTCACGTCGGACGCGGAGGGCACGCACGGCATCCCGGTCGTCGTCGGTGATCTCCCGTAGGTGCACGCCCGGGAATCTCACGCCACGCCCCTTCCGTATCCGGCAGCTGCGCCGTCCGGGCATACGTGGAGAGCCGCTACCGGGCGGCATTCCCGCGCATCCGCGTTGTCGAGGCCTCCAGGTCGGACGTCTTCGCAGCGTATTCGACAAAGGTGATCTGGAGCGGGACTGGCACGCCGGGCTGGGACCGCGTCCGAGGCTGCTCCAGCCCGAGCCCCTACGCCGACCTTGACTATCGACGGTCGGCAGGAGATCGCAAACCGCAAGATCGAAGAATTGCTGCGCGAGTACGAGTGATCGCACGTGCTGTCAGGCTTAGGCCCCCGGACCTGGCAGTCGAAGGTGATCGCAGGAAGTTCCCTCCGGAATTTACCGAAAAGCTATTGACTCATGACATTTAGTGCGCATCCTGGTGAGTAAGGCCATAACACCGAAAGAGTCACAAAGTCGATCAGGACGTCTAGTCGACGGAGTGACTTGGACAGGATGTGGTTGAGGCCCCCGGCAAGCCGGCGCGATACCGAGGCGACAGTGACGACTGAAGCTTCAGGACACGCGCAGTACTACCGGGGACTGTTTTTTGCCCTTGGAGCCTCTGCACGGCTGGGTGTCGGTGCGGAGGTTCTGGCATGCCCACTCTCAGCGGAACCGAAGAGCAGCAGGCGTAGTCCGTTCCTGCAGGCGAGACCTACACATTGAGTATGTCGGCGCTCATCGTGGAGGTCCTGTCCGGAACTACGCGGCACGCGTTCGCGATGGTGACGAGGCGGTGCAGCCCGAGGCTCACATGCAGGTCTGCGGGGCCGACCTGTCCGGCTTCGTGGGTGAGTCGGAGGTGTGTCCGGAGCGGGGTGAGGTCTTCGTCTGGGACCTCAGCGTTTCCGCTGGTGGCGGGGTCTTTCGGCACCTTCTTCGAGGTGCCCCCGGCAGGATTCGAACCTGCGCGCACGGTCGGAGAGCATGGGCATGACACGCTGACTGACTCGCATGGCTACAGGTGGCATCCATCAGTCGGATCTCTATCGCATATCTTGCGCAAGGTTGGCAGCCGCGTGCTGCGCCTTGAGCACCTCGCCCGCCTCGCCAAGCAGGACAACCGCCGATGGGCTGCGCCCCGCACTCCGGAACGGCAGTCCCCACCTCACGGCCGGCGCACCGCCAGCAGCGCGAGGTCGTCCTCGCCGGCGCCGGCGGTGTGCCGGTGGACCTCCTCCACGACGACGCTCAACAGCCTGCCCGGCGCGTCGAACACCCTCCCGCTCAGGCTCGCCACGGGGTCGAAGAAGACGCCCTGCGCGTCGCGGGCCTCGGTGACCCCGTCGGTGAACATGAGCAGGATCGCTCCCTGGGGGAAAGCGAGGGTCTGGGACTGCGGCGGCCAGACGCCCAGTTCGGACATGCCGAGCGGCAGCGAGCCCTCCTCGGTCGCCACCTCCTGCAGAGCGCCGTCCGCGTACGCGATCAGGGGCCAGGGGTGACCGCGGTTGACGATCCGGATGGTGCCGTCGTCGTGCGGGATCTCGGCGAAGACGGCGGTGGCGAACTCCTCGAAGGCCTCCTCGCCACGTCGCATCGCCGCCTCTCTCGCCAGTGCGCGGTCGAGCCGCTGCGCCACTGTCTCCAGCGAGGACGTCTGCTCGGCGGCCTCCCGGAAGGCGCCGATCAGCACGGCGACGGCGGCCACCGCGCTCATCCCCTTGCCCCTCACGTCGCCGACCAGGACCCGTACGCCCCACCGGGTGTCCTGTACGGCGTACAGGTCACCGCCGATGAACGCACCCGCCTGCGCCGCCTCGTAGTGCGCCGCCACCTCCAGCCCAGCGATACGCTCGGCGGGTTCGGGCAGCACCGCGCGCTGGGCGGCGAACGCGATCTCGCGCGCGGAGCCGAGCAGGGTGTAACCCCGGTGTACGACGCGGTTGATGAGCACGGTGAGGAGGGCCACCGCGAAGGAGGTACTGATCTGGGTGATGGCGTTGGAGGAGCCGACCGACATGCGCTCGGCATTGCGCGCCGCGACACCGATCAGCGCGATCGCGTTGACGATCATCACGTACCGCATCCGGTAGAACGGCGCGGCGATCAGCGGTGCCGCCACGAAGATCGCCAGGAGGCCGCTGTAGCGCGCCGGCACCGTCGCCTCGAGGGACACGGCACCCGCGAGGAGCAGCCACGGCGCCAGCCACACCAGGACGCGCGCCAGGCCGACCCACCTGCTGCCGCCGGGCGCGAGGAGTTGGTCGCCCGCGGAGATGTACACCCCGGGCGCCGGCCGGGCGGGAGTCAGCAGAGGGGACAGCCAGGGCCAGGAGGACGCCTCCCGGCGCTTGCTGTGTCGGACGGACCCCGCGGACTCGCCCCCGGCCTGTGAGCGGTGGCCCGGGGCGGCGCGCGATGCATGCTGACGCCGGCCACTGCCGCGCGGGGGATCTTCCGGACGGCCCCGGGATCGCCCGAAGGCACCGGACGGCCTGGAGGTGCGGGAGGCGCGGCGGACACCCGAGAGCCGATCGCCCGTGGGTACACGATCGTCAGGCCCGTCCACCTCGCGGTGTCCATCCGCGCCTGACCCTGGCTGCGTCACCGCTCGTCTCCTGCCACTGCTGCGCTGGTACCGGCAACACTGGCAAGCCTGGCCGGTTTGTTCACATATGGCCAGTCGTGCGGTGGACCGGCGGCAAGGGGGTCGGTGTCCTGGGCACGCGCCGGCCATGTCGTTGTCCCCGGTGTCCGGTAGCGCTCGGGCGGTGTCGCCCGCGACCCCTGCGTGCGGACGCGTCCGGGGGCCTTGCCATTTGCTGGGGCTGACCTCGGCAGACGCTCCAAGATCCTGTCCACGAATAGTCCACAGACTCCGTCATAGGGCCGCTCGGCGCTGCATACGCCTGCACAAACAAGAAGACCCCGCACTCAGCGTTTTCGCTGGTGGCGGGGTCTTTTGGCACCTTCTTCGAGGTGCCCCCGGCAGGATTCGAACCTGCGCACACGGCTCCGGAGGCCGTTGCTCTATCCCCTGAGCTACGGGGGCGGGTCGGGCGCGGTGTGTGCGCCCGGCGACGGGTAGAACATTACCAGCTCTCGTGGGGTGGTCATGAACGTTTTCCGCAGGGCCGGGCGGGGAGTGGTGTCCACTCCGTGGGGTTGTGTCCCCCGGAGGGGGTGGAAGTGGGGAAAACCCGGACGCGGTGGCCGGTCCGGACCTACTCTCGAGTTGTGCCAGGGGCTTCCGGCCGGGTGCTTGTTGTGGACGACAACAAGGTCATCCGGCAGCTGATCAGGGTCAATCTCGAGCTCGAGGGTCTTGAGGTCGTGACCGCGGCCGACGGTGCCGAGTGTCTGGATGTCGTGCACCAGGTGCGGCCCGATGTCGTCACCCTCGATGTCGTCATGCCACGGCTCGACGGGCTCGCGACCGCGGCCCAGCTGCGTGCCGATCCCCGTACGCGTGACCTTCCCCTCGCCATCGTCAGCGCCTGTACGCAGCACGAGGTCGAGGCCGGGCTCGGGGTCGGCGTCGACGCCTTCCTCGCCAAGCCCTTCGAGCCGTCGGAGCTCGTCCGGGTCGTGCTGCGGTTGGTCGAGGGGCGAGGGGCCGGTGTCGGGTCCAGTGGGAGCAGTGGGACCAGTGGGCCCTGTGGTGGCAGTGGGTCCTCCGGGGGCGAGTGGGCCGGGTACGGCAGCAGCAGTGGGTGAGCCCTGCCGCCCTCGGTGATCCGTACGGGTACGGCGCACCGGCGTCCACATGCCGATATCCCGGCGAAACCAGTTCGCCTGCCCACCCCCCTCCTCCCCTACGCTTGTCCCGTGACCCCCCTCGAGCTCTCTCGCACCGTCCTGCACGCGGTGCGTCGTGCTGTGGACGTGGGGGAACTGCGAGTGAGCGTTCCTGAGCGGGTGGTCGTCGGGCCGCCGGGGCCCGGGGGGTGCGGCGACTACGCCACCAACGTCGCCCTCCAGCTCGCCCGGCCCGCCGGGCAGCCCGCCCAGCGGGTCGCCCAGGTGCTGCGCCGGCACCTTGTCGCCTGCGACGGTATCGACGACGTGTCCGTCACCGGGCCCGGGTTCCTCAACATCAGCCTCCATGACTCCGAGGGCGGCTCCGGTCGTCTCGTCGCCGAGATCCTGGGGGCCGGTGTTCGGTACGGGCATGTCCGCCATGTCGAGCCAGAGGACGGGCGGGGCCTCGAGCTGCACTGTCCTTGTGATGTCCGTGCCGTCGTCGTCTCCGATGCCGTTGCCCGGTTGCTTCAGGCCCAGGGACACGACGACGTTCATATTCGCTGCGGCTGCCCGCCTCCGCCGGAGTGGGTTTCGCTTCTCGGGGTACGTGTCGGGCTCTTCCGCGCGTCCGGCACCTCCGGTGCCTCGGGCATCCGGCCCGTTCCCGTTCCCGCTTCCCACTGCGCCGAGGTCCTCGGCCTCGGGCGTGACGCCGGGCGTTGGGCCCTGCTGCATCCCGCGGGGCACGACCGGGTCCAGGTCGACGGCCGGCACCTCGTCCAGCGTGAGAGCAACCCTCTCTTCCGCGTCCGGTACGCGCACGCCCGCACCCGGGCCCTGTGCCGCAACGCCGCCGACCTCGGGTTCCGCCCTGAGCCCGGGACGCCGGCTGCCACGGACACCGCGGCCGTCCGTCCGCTGCTCACCGCCCTCGGCGATCACCCCCGCGTCCTCGCGCAGGCCGCCGCGCACCGTGCGCCCGACCGTCTCGCCCGGCACCTCGTCACCGTCGCCGATGCCGTGCTGCCCCTTCTGCCCGCCGTACTGCCGCTCGGCGAGGAGAAACCCTCGGCCGCCCACCGTGCCCGGCTCGCCCTCGCCGAAGCCGCCGGGACGGTGCTGGCCGGCGGCCTGTCCCTGCTCGGCATCGACGCACCCGACCACCTCTGAGAGAGCCAGAGAGACGTAACCGACATGAGCCGTTCCGCACATCCCGCCGGGCCCCGTCACGCCGATGTCCTGCCCGAGGGGCACTACTCGGCCCCGCCCGCCGACCTCAACAGCCTCGATCCCAAGGTCTGGGCACAGACCGTCGGGCGGGACGCCGACGGTGTCGTGACCGTCGGCGGGATTCCCGTCACCCGGCTCGCCGAGGAGTTCGGCACCCCGGCCTACGTCCTCGACGAGGCCGACTTCCGCGCCCGTGCCCGGGCCTGGCGCGGCGCCTTCGGGCACGACGCCGACGTCTTCTACGCCGGGAAGGCGTTCCTGTCCCGTGCCGTCGTGCGGTGGCTGGACGAGGAAGGGCTCAATCTCGACGTCTGCTCCGGGACCGAGCTGGCCACCGCGCTCTCCGCGGGGATGCCGGCGGAGCGCATCGCCTTCCACGGCAACAACAAGTCCACGGACGAGATCCACCGTGCCGTCGAGGCCGGGGTCGGGCGGATCGTGCTCGACTCCTTCCAGGAGATCGTCCGGGTCGCGCACATCGCGCAGTCGCTCGGGAAGCGGCAGAAGGTCCAGATCCGGATCACCGTCGGTGTCGAGGCGCACACGCACGAGTTCATCGCCACCGCGCACGAGGACCAGAAGTTCGGCATCCCGCTCGCCGGCGGGCAGGCCGCCGAGGCCGTACGACGCGCCCTCCGGCTCGACGGGATCGAGCTGATCGGCATCCACAGCCACATCGGGTCCCAGATCTTCGACATGTCGGGCTTCGAGGTCGCCGCTCACCGCGTCGTCGGGCTGCTCAGGGAGGTCCGCGACGAGCACGGTGTCGAGCTGCCCGAGATCGACCTCGGCGGCGGGCTCGGGATCGCGTACACCAGTGACGACGACCCGCGTGAGCCGCACGAGATCGCCAAGGCGCTGACCGAGATCGTCACGCGCGAGTGCGAGGCCGCCAAGCTGCGCACGCCGCGCATCTCCGTCGAGCCCGGGCGCGCCATCGTGGGTCCGACGGCCTTCACGCTCTACGAGGTCGGCACCATCAAGCCGCTCGAGGGGCTGCGTACGTACGTCTCCGTCGACGGCGGCATGTCGGACAACATCCGCACCGCGCTCTACGACGCCGAGTACACCGTCGCGCTCGTCTCCCGCACCTCCGACGCCGAGCCGATGCTCGTCCGTGTCGTCGGCAAGCACTGTGAGAGCGGGGACATCGTGGTCAAGGACGCCTTCCTGCCGGCCGACCTCGCTCCCGGCGATCTCGTCGCCGTGGCCGCCACCGGCGCCTACTGCCGGTCCATGGCCAGCAACTACAACCACGTGCTGCGCCCGCCGGTCGTCGCCGTCGCCGACGGCGAGGCCCGGGTGATCGTCCGCCGGGAGACGGAGGAGGATCTTCTCCGCCTCGATGTCGGGTGAGATGCCGGGTCGGGGTGGCACGGAAGACGATCCCGGATGGCGCGGAAGACGACGATCTCGGGTGGCACGGAAAGCGATCCCTGGTGACACGGAAAGCACTTGAGCGCCGGAAGATCTCCGGTCTTCCGGCCCGGCCGAAATGAAATAGATGTCTCAGGATCCGGACAAATGACAGAAACTCCGGTCCGGTGAGTGAGACTGGTCCAACCGTAGACGGTATGAGGAAACGAGGTCGGATGATGCGTACGCGTCCGCTGAAGGTGGCGCTGCTGGGCTGTGGGGTTGTCGGCTCAGAGGTGGCGCGCATCATGACGACGCACGCCGACGACCTCGCCGCCCGCATCGGTGCCCCGGTCGAACTCGCCGGGGTGGCCGTGCGGCGGCCCTCCAAGGTCCGCGAGGGCATCGACCCGGACCTCATCACCACCGACGCCACCGCCCTCGTCAAACGCGGCGACCTCGACGTCGTCGTCGAGGTCATCGGCGGGATCGAGCCCGCGCGGACCCTCATCACCACCGCCTTCGAGCACGGCGCCTCCGTCGTCTCCGCCAACAAGGCGCTCCTCGCCCAGGACGGCGCCGCCCTGCACGCCGCCGCCGACGAGCACGGCAAGGATCTGTACTACGAGGCCGCCGTGGCCGGCGCCATCCCGCTGATCCGGCCGCTGCGCGAGTCCCTCGCGGGGGACAAGGTCAACCGGGTGCTCGGCATCGTCAACGGGACGACCAACTTCATCCTCGACAAGATGGACTCGACCGGCGCCGGATATCAGGAGGCCCTCGACGAGGCCACCGCCCTCGGGTATGCCGAAGCCGATCCGACCGCCGACGTCGAGGGGTTCGACGCCGCCGCCAAGGCCGCCATCCTCGCCGGGATCGCCTTCCACACGCGCGTACGGCTCGACGACGTCTACCGCGAGGGCATGACCGAGGTCACCGCCGCCGACTTCGCCTCCGCCAAGGAGATGGGCTGCACCATCAAGCTGCTCGCCATCTGCGAGCGGGCGGCCGACGGCGCCTCCGTCACCGCGCGCGTGCACCCCGCGATGATCCCGCTCAGCCATCCGCTGGCCTCGGTACGCGGCGCGTACAACGCCGTGTTCGTCGAGTCGGACGCCGCCGGGCAGCTGATGTTCTACGGCCCCGGCGCCGGAGGCTCGCCCACCGCCTCCGCCGTCCTCGGCGACCTGGTCGCCGTCTGCCGCAACCGGCTGAGCGGGGCCACCGGGCCCGGCGAGTCCGCTTACGCCGCGCTGCCCGTCTCGCCCATGGGCGACGTCGTCACGCGCTACCACATCAGCCTGGACGTCGCCGACAAACCGGGCGTCCTCGCCCAGGTCGCCACCGTGTTCGCTGAGCACGGCGTGTCCATCGACACTGTTCGCCAGCAGGGCAAGGACGGCGAGGCCTCTCTCGTCGTCGTCACCCACCGTGCTTCCGACGCCGCCCTCACCGGGACCGTCGAGGCGCTGCGCAAGCTCGACACCGTCCGCGGTGTCGCCAGCATCATGCGGGTTGAAGGAGAGTAACGAGCAATGACCCACCAGTGGCGCGGAATCATCGAGGAGTACCGGGACCGGCTGCCGGTGTCCGACAGCACGCCGGTCGTCACGCTCCGCGAGGGTGGTACGCCCCTCGTGCCCGCGCAGGTGCTCTCCGAGCGCACCGGCTGCGAGGTCCACCTCAAGGTCGAGGGCGCGAACCCGACCGGGTCCTTCAAGGACCGAGGCATGACCATGGCCATCAGCAAGGCGAAGGAGGAGGGCGCCAAGGCGGTCATCTGCGCCTCCACCGGCAATACCTCCGCCAGCGCGGCCGCCTACGCCGTACGGGCCGGGATGGTCTCCGCCGTGCTCGTACCGCAGGGCAAGATCGCCCTCGGCAAGATGGGCCAGGCACTCGTGCACGGTGCCAAGATCCTCCAGGTCGACGGCAACTTCGATGACTGTCTGACCCTCGCCCGCGCGCTCAGCGACAACTACCCCGTGGCGCTGGTCAATTCGGTCAATCCGGTGCGTATCGAGGGGCAGAAGACGGCCTCCTTCGAGATCGTCGACATGCTCGGTGACGCGCCCGACATCCACGTCCTGCCGGTCGGCAACGCGGGCAACATCACCGCCTACTGGAAGGGTTACAAGGAGTACGCCGCCGACGGCGTCTCGACCAAGTCCCCCCGCATGTGGGGCTTCCAGGCCTCCGGCAGCGCCCCGATCGTGCGCGGCGAGATCGTCAAGGACCCGTCGACCATCGCCACCGCGATCCGGATCGGCAACCCCGCCTCCTGGCAGTACGCGCTGGCCGCGCGCGACGAGTCCGGCGGTGTCATCGACGAGGTAACGGACCGTGAGATCCTGCGCGCCTACCGCCTGTTGGCGGCGCAGGAGGGCGTCTTCGTCGAGCCGGCGTCCGCCGCGTCCGTCGCCGGTCTGCTGAAGGCCGCCGAGCAGGGCAAGGTGGACCCCGGGCAGCGGATCGTCTGCACCGTCACCGGCAACGGCCTCAAGGACCCCGACTGGGCCGTCGCGGGCGCCCCGCAGCCGGTCACCGTCCCGGTCGACGCGGCCACGGCCGCGGAGCGGCTCGGCCTCGCCTGACCCGGCGGCGGACGGAACAGGGCGGGGCCCGGTACGGGGCGCCCGCCGCCCGCCCGCCGCCCGTTCGGCGGCAGAGGTTGACCGGGCACCCCGTGCCATCCACCGCCGGTTCCACCGGCTCCACCGGTCACGCCCGCCCCCGCTCGCTCACGCCCGCCCTCGCTCGCTCACGCCCGCGGACCCCGCCCGGCTCGCACGGCGAGAAACCGCCCACGGCGGCGTACACCCACCACCCGGCGCGCAGACCGCCACAACCCCGCCGCACGCGTCGCCGCGCCACGCCCCGCCGGCCCGCGCAACCCCGCGGCACCCGCAGGCGTCCTCACCCGAGGAACCCGAGGAACCCCGCTGAGGGTGCACAAGGGGCTTACGACACGCATCGTGCGCCTCCTGTGCGCCCTATGTCGCCACAGAACCTTCCTTCGATAGGCTGTAGGTAACCCGCCCGCCGCATATGCCTCGCATGGCGCGGTGCCGCGCCGTCTCCACGGCCCGAGGGTCCTCACGTACGTGTCGAATGTCGGTCGAATGCCACTCGACCATCACGCAGCTCAAGGAGAGTCAACGAGCGATGGCCGGTCCAGCGTTCCGCGCCGCCGCCGTCCGGGTGCGCGTCCCCGCCACCAGCGCCAACCTCGGCCCGGGCTTCGACGCCCTCGGCCTCGCGCTGGGGCTCTACGACGACGTCGTCGTCAGGGTGGCCGACTCCGGGCTGCACATCGACATCGCGGGCGAGGGCAGCGAGACGCTGCCGCGTGACGAGAAACACCTGCTCGTGCGCTCCCTGCGCACCGCCTTCGACGTCCTCGGCGGGCAGCCGCGCGGCCTGGAGATCGTCTGCGCGAACCGCATCCCGCACGGCCGCGGCCTCGGCTCGTCCTCCGCCGCCATCTGCGCCGGCATCGTCGCCGCCCGCGCCGTGACCATAGGCGGCGAGGCCAGGCTCGACGACACCGCGCTGCTGGAGCTGGCCACCGAGATCGAGGGCCACCCGGACAACGTGGCGGCCTGTCTGCTCGGCGGTTTCACCCTGTCCTGGATGGAGGCCGGCGCCGCCAGGGCGATCAGGATGGAGCCCTGCGATTCCATCGTTCCGGTGGTTTTCGTGCCCGGAAAGCCGGTGCTGACCGAAACCGCGCGGGGACTGCTCCCGCGTACCGTGCCGCACGTCGACGCGGCCGTCAACGCGGGCCGTGCCGCGCTGCTCGTCGAGGCCCTCACCCGGCGCCCCGAGCTGCTGCTGCCCGCCACCGAGGACCGCCTCCACCAGGAGTACCGCGCTCCGGCCATGCCGGAGAGCGCCGCGCTGGTGGAGCGGCTGCGCGCCGACGGCGTCCCCGCGGTCATCTCCGGTGCCGGGCCCACGGTGATGGCCCTGGCCGACGCGGACACCGCCGACAAGGTGGAACAACTGGCCGGTGCCGAATGGGCGGCGAACCGGCTCAGCCTGGACAAGCAGGGAGCGAGCGTGCTGCCGCTGTCGGGCTGACACGCGATTGCCGGATTGTGAGAGGGGGAATGTTTGTTGGATCCGGTAGTGTTAACCTCAAGTCTGCACCCGACCCCACCATGGCGAGGTGCTTCGCGTCCCCGTCCGGGACCAACATTCTTCCGGGAGCTCCCCAAGGCACTCTGCGTTCCGAACGCCGTATCTGGGCAGTACGTCGTACGCGGACGCTGAGCGGTTCACAGGGCACGCTCCGGAATCGGTGCGACCACCACGTGACACAGTGACACTCGGTGCCACGGCTCGGGGAAGCGCCAATCACCAGATATCTCTTCCGCCGCTTTGGCGGACCACCGCCCCGGCACGGTCCACACAGCAAGGGCCGTAGCCGGACAGCACAACCGGTCGCCGAGCCAGACAGGCCGACGTCCGCTCCAGGGAAGGACCCTTCGTGAGCGACACCACCGATCTGATGGGCGCACGTGTCGAGGAGACCGCTGCCGCGCCCGCCACGGACGCCTCCGCGCCTGCCACCGGTGCGGGCTCCCGGCGGCGCCGCGGTACCGGCCTCGAGGGCATGGTGCTGGCCGAGCTGCAGCAGGTCGCCTCCGGCCTCGGTATCAGGGGCACCGCGCGCATGCGCAAGAGCCAGCTGATCGAGGTCATCAAGGAGGCGCAGGCGGCAGGGGGCGCTGCTCCCGCGAAGGCCGACGCCGCCGAGACCAAGCCGAAGCGCCGCACCACCTCCCGGGCCCGAACGGGTGAGGAGGCCCCCGCCGCGGAGAAGAAGGCGGCCGAGGCCCCCGCCGAGAAGGCCGTGGCCCAGCAGCAGATCGAGATCCCCGGCCAGCCGGCTGGGGGCACCGCCCGCGGGGGCGAAGGCGAGCGTGGGGGAGAGGACGCTCCCGTGGAGCGCCGCCGGCGCCGTGCCACCGCCGAGGCGGGCAGCCCGGCGGGCAGCGCCGAGACCGTCGCCGCCGAGGCCAAGAGCGAGCCGAAGGCAGAGACCCCCGCGCAGCCGCAGCAGGCTCAGCAGGGCGAGGCCAAGGGCGACGCCGGTGAGGGCGGCGAGGGCCGCCGCCGGGACCGCCGTGAGCGCGGCCGTGACCGCGACCGCGATCGTGACCGTGACCGTGACCGCGACCGCCGCGGCAAGGGCGACGAGCAGCAGGGCCAGCAGCGCGGTCAGCAGCAGGGTCAGCAGCAGGGCGGCGGACGCCAGGACCGTCAGCAGGACGACGACGACTTCGAGGGCGGCCGCCGGGGCCGTCGCGGCCGCTACCGCGACCGCCGTGGCCGCCGCGGCCGCGAGGACGTCTCCGAGCCGCAGATCGCCGAGGACGACGTCCTGATCCCGGTCGCGGGCATCCTGGACATCCTCGACAACTACGCGTTCATCCGTACGTCCGGCTACCTGCCCGGCCCGAACGACGTGTACGTCTCCCTCGCCCAGGTCCGCAAGAACGGCCTGCGCAAGGGCGACCACATCACCGGTGCCGTGCGCCAGCCGAAGGAGGGCGAGCGCCGCGAGAAGTTCAACGCGCTGGTCCGCCTGGACTCCGTCAACGGCATGGCGCCCGAACACGGCCGCGGCCGCCCGGAGTTCAACAAGCTGACCCCGCTCTACCCGCAGGACCGCCTCCGCCTGGAGACCGACCCGGGCGTGCTGACCACCCGCATCATCGACCTGGTGTCGCCGATCGGCAAGGGGCAGCGTGGTCTGATCGTGGCCCCGCCGAAGACCGGCAAGACCATGATCATGCAGGCGGTCGCCAACGCGATCACCCACAACAACCCCGAGTGCCACCTGATGGTCGTCCTCGTCGACGAGCGTCCGGAAGAGGTCACCGACATGCAGCGGTCGGTCAAGGGCGAGGTCATCTCCTCGACCTTCGACCGCCCGGCCGAGGACCACACCACGGTCGCCGAGCTGGCCATCGAGCGCGCCAAGCGCCTCGTCGAGCTGGGTCACGACGTGGTCGTCCTGCTGGACTCGATCACCCGTCTGGGCCGTGCCTACAACCTGGCCGCCCCGGCCTCCGGCCGCATCCTGTCCGGTGGTGTCGACTCCACGGCCCTGTACCCGCCGAAGCGCTTCTTCGGTGCGGCCCGCAACATCGAGGACGGCGGCTCGCTGACCATCCTCGCCACCGCGCTGGTGGACACCGGGTCCCGCATGGACGAGGTGATCTTCGAGGAGTTCAAGGGCACCGGCAACATGGAGCTCAAGCTCGACCGGAAGCTCGCCGACAAGCGCATCTTCCCGGCGGTGGACGTGGACGCGTCCGGTACCCGTAAGGAAGAGATCCTGCTCGGCAACGAGGAGCTGTCCGTCGTCTGGAAGCTGCGCCGGGTGCTGCACGCGCTCGACCAGCAGCAGGCGATCGAGCTGCTGCTCGACAAGATGAAGCAGACCAAGTCGAACGTCGAGTTCCTGATGCAGATCCAGAAGACGACCCCGGCCCCCGGCAACGGCGACTGAGCCACGGCCGTCCTTCTGCGACGCTGCTCCGAAGCCGCCCCGTCACCTGAGTGACGGGGCGGCTTCACTTTTGCTCTGTAGCCTCGGCGCACCGAAGTGGGGGGGAACGTATTTTCTCATACGCCCATGGGGGACGGTCCGTGCTGCCTTCGACGGCTCCGCGTCCGCCGGGTTCTTCTCTCCCGCGAGCGATCCACGGTGACAGGAGAACCGAGTGGCACCCAGTTCCCGTACTTCCCGTACTTCCCGAAGACCCAGACGGGGTCTTCCCGCGGCCGCCGCGGCACTCGCCCTGGGAGGCGCGGTCCTCGCGGCCGCTCCCGCCCAGGCGTCCGGCACGACCCCCCTCCCGCCCGGACCGGCCGTCACCGAGAGGCCCAGCGCCTCCCTGACCGAGCTGCTGGCGCGGATCAAGGGTTCCGAGACCGCGCTGAAGGACGGCGCGGCCGCCGCTCCCACCGGGGAGGCGACGGCCGGCGCGAGTCCCACGGCCTCGTCCGGCACCGTCGACCCGAAGATCATCGGCGGTACGGAAGCGTCCCTCTCCGAGGCGCCGTGGATGGTGCAGCTGCACTACTACGACGCCACCACCGGCGAGGGCTACTTCTGCGGCGGCACCCTGGTCGCCCCGACGAAGGTCCTGACCGCCGCCCACTGCGTGTACGGCCTGGACTGGGCGGAGAACGGCGCCGTCCTCGCCGGCACCAGCCGACTGCCGGACGGCGACGACCTGCACGGCGGCCGGGTCGCCGGCGTGTGGCGCCAGTGGGTCAACCCCACCTACAAGCCGGCCACCACCGCGGGCGGTGACCTCGCGGTGCTGACGCTGACCGAGGCTCTGCCGTACAAGACGCTCCAGCTGACGCCGAGCTCCGACACCACCTCGTACGCCAACGGCACCCCGGCGACGGTGTACGGCTGGGGGCGCACCAGCTCCACCAGCGACGACCTGTCGCTGACGCTGAAGAAGGCGACCGTGCCGATGCGGTCGGACTCCGCCTGCACCGCGTACTACGGCTCCGACTTCGTGCCCGGTCAGATGACCTGCGCCGGCAACCCGGCCACCGGCCAGGACGCCGGTACGGTCTCCCCGTGCAACGGGGACTCCGGCGGCCCGCTCGTGGTGGGTGGCCGGATCGCCGGTGTCGTGTCGTGGGGCGTCCAGGACTGCGTCGAGACGGGCGCCTACAGCGTCTACGCCAAGACCCGCTCCTACGTCGGCGCGGTCAACGCGCGCATCGACGACGCCGACCTCGACTTCGACGGCCTGGCGGACCTGTTCGCCCGGCGCTCGTCCGGGGGCGGGGCCTACGAGTACTACTCGCTCGGGGACAAGTGGCCCTACCTGGGCAACCGGTACTCGATCGGCGACTGGAGCGGCCTGAGCCTGGTGCGCCAGGCCGACCTGAACCGCGACTTCTACCAGGACTACCTGTACCGCACACCGGACGGCGTCCTGTACGACTACGCGTTCAACGGGAGCGACAGCTACCAGTCGATCCGTATCGGCCCCGGCTGGAACGTCATGAAGGACATCCGGGTCCCGGGTGACCTCTCCGGCGACGGCCTGCCCGACCTGGTCGCCAAGGACAAGGACGGCTACCTGTGGCTCTACCCGGGCAGGGGCAACGGGCTGTTCGGCACCCGGGTCCGGATCGGCCCCGGCTGGTCGTCGTACACCGTCACCGGCAAGGGCGACTACAACAACGACGGCAGGCCCGACCTGCTGGCGCGGGACGGCTCCGGCGTGCTGTGGCTGTACCCGGGCACCGGCAAGGCCTCGCCGGCGCTCGGCACCCGGATCAAGGTCGGTCCCGGCTGGAACATCTACAACGCCTTCGACACCGCCGGTGACTACACCGGCGACGGCAGGCCCGACCTGCTCGCGCGGGACGGCTCCGGCGTGATGTGGCTGTACAAGGGCTACGGCACCGGTACGGCGACGTTCAGGAGCAGGGTCCAGGTCGGCGTCGGCTGGGGGGCCTTCGACCTCTTCGGCTGATCCCGCCGGCACCGCCGCGGCTGTGCCCAGGGCCGCTCCCGTGACGGGGGGCGGCCCTTCGGCGTCCCCCGGACCGGCGAGAGGTTCGCCACAGGTACCGGGCGCGATCCGTACAGGGTGCTGTGCAACCCTTGCCCGAGTTCCCCCGTCTGACCGTACGAGCGACGATGGTGCGTACCGGTCCTTCTCACCGAGGACGGCACGAGCCAGGACAGACCGGGGCCTGACCCTGAAAACAGGGGGTAACCGACCGGATACGAGAGCCGAGGAGCGCATGTCCGCCGAGAGCACGCCGGGCCCGGGGATACCCGGGAAGAACAGCGAGACCCCCCGCCGCCGGGCAGCCAAGGGCCGCCGCAAGCCGCCCACCACGCGGCGCAGGGCGCTTTCGGCCACGGCCTGGACCACCGCGGGGATCGTCGTGCTCGGCGGCACCGGTGCCGGCTACCTCTACTTCAAGCTCAACGGCAACCTCAAGACGGTCGACATCAACCAGGCCCTCGGCACCGACCGCCCCGGCAAGGCCGCGGGCGGCTCCGAGAACATCCTGGTCCTGGGCTCCGACACGCGCAGCGGCGGCAACAGGAAGCTGGGCGGCGGCACCGACGACGGCAGCGCCCGCTCCGACACGGCGATGATCGTGCACGTGTACGCGGGCCACAAGAAGGCCGCCGTGGTCTCCGTTCCGCGCGACACCCTCGTGGACCGCCCCGAGTGCACCGACGCGAAGGGCGGCACGCACCCGGCCGCACACGGCGTGATGTTCAACGAGGCGTACTCCACCGGCGGCGCCGCCTGCGCCGTCAAGACCGTCGAGTCGCTCACCGGTGTCCGGATGGACCACTACCTGGAGGTCGACTTCAGCGGCTTCCAGAAGCTCATCGACGAGCTCGGCGGCGTCCAGGTCACCACGACGAAGACCATCCACGACCCCGACAGCCACCTGAACCTCGACACGGGCACGCACACGCTCACCGGGCAGCAGGCCCTCGGCCTGGTCCGCACCCGGCACGGCGTCGGCGACGGCTCCGACCTGGGCCGCATCCAGCTCCAGCAGGCCTTCGTCAAGGCCCTGGTCGACCAGGTCAAGCACGTCGGCCTGTTCACCAACCCCAAGAAGCTGTACGACCTCGCCGACACCGCGACCAGGGCCGTCACCACCGACTCCGACCTCGGCTCGGTGAACTCCCTGATCTCCTTCGCCGACGGCCTGAAGGGCATCAGCGCCTCCCACATGAACATGGTCACCATGCCGGTCCAGTACGACCCCGCGAATCCCAACCGCGTGATCATCGAGAAGTCCAAGGCGCAGCAGGTCTGGGACGCCCTGAAGAACGACCGGCCGATCCCGGCGGGCGCGACCCGGGGAACGGCCACCGGCAAGGCAAAGGGCGTCGTGAGCGGCTGAGGGGCCCGGAGCCACCAGGCACCCCATCAGGCACCCCACCGGGTGCCTGGTGGGGTGCCCCCGCCGGGAACAAACGACCGCACCCCCCGGTTTGGGAAGAAGGCGCCAGTCCTGGCAGACTGGTACGTCGGCTCCGGTTCACGCTCCCGCACCCCGCGGCGGCGACCCGGCGCCCTCCCGAAACCTAGGAGACACCTTGAAGCGCGACATCCACCCCGCGTACGTCGAGACGCAGGTCAGCTGCACCTGCGGCGCGTCGTTCACCACCCGCAGCACCATCGAGTCCGGCACCATCCGGGCCGAGGTCTGCTCCGAGTGCCACCCGTTCTACACGGGCAAGCAGAAGATCCTCGACACCGGTGGCCGTGTGGCCCGCTTCGAGGCCCGCTTCGGCAAGGCTGCCGCCGGCTCCAAGAAGTAGCGAGCCCCTTTTCGCCGGTCCACGGCCGTGCCCCCTGGCGGGGGTGCGCCGGGACCGGCGTTTTTGGTCGCCCGCCCTTCCCCACCCCCCCGCAGTATCAGGAGCCGAAAGATGTTCGAGGCCGTCGAGGAGCTCGTCGCCGAGCACGCCGACCTGGAGAAGAAGCTCGCCGACCCGTCGGTCCACGCCGACCAGGCAAACGCGCGCAAGCTCAACAAGCGGTACGCCGAGCTCACCCCGATCGTCGCCACGTACCGCTCCTGGAAGCAGACGGGCGACGACATCGAGACCGCGCGCGAACTGGCCGCCGACGACCCCGACTTCGCCGCCGAGGCCAAGGAGCTGGACCAGCGGCGCGAGGAGCTGACCGAGAAGCTGCGCCTCCTGCTCATCCCGCGCGACCCCAGCGACGACAAGGACGTCATCCTGGAGATCAAGGCGGGTGCCGGCGGGGACGAGTCGGCGCTGTTCGCCGGTGACCTGCTGCGGATGTACCTGCGCTACGCCGAGCGCGTCGGCTGGAAGACCGAGATCATCGACGCCACCGAGTCCGAGCTGGGCGGCTACAAGGACGTCCAGGTCGCGGTGAAGGCCCGCGGGCAGATCGAGCCCGGCCAGGGCGTGTGGGCGCGGCTGAAGTACGAGGGCGGCGTGCACCGCGTGCAGCGCGTGCCGGCCACCGAGTCCCAGGGCCGTATCCACACCTCCGCGGCCGGTGTGCTGGTCACGCCGGAGGCCGAGGAGGTCGACGTCGAGATCAACCCCAACGACCTGCGCATCGACGTCTACCGGTCCTCCGGGCCGGGCGGCCAGTCCGTGAACACCACCGACTCCGCGGTGCGCATCACGCACCTGCCCACCGGAGTCGTCGCCTCCTGCCAGAACGAGAAGAGCCAGCTGCAGAACAAGGAGCAGGCGATGCGTATCCTGCGCTCCAGGCTCCTCGCCATGGCGCAGGAGGAGGCGGAGAAGGAGGCCGCCGACGCCCGCCGCAGCCAGGTCCGCACCGTCGACCGCTCCGAGAAGATCCGTACCTACAACTACCCGGAGAACCGCATCTCGGACCACCGGGTCGGCTTCAAGGCGTACAACCTGGACCAGGTGCTGGACGGCGACCTCGCCGCGGTGATCCAGGCCTGCGTCGACGCGGACTCGGCCGCCAAGCTCGCGGCGGCCTGAGCACCGGGAAGGCCCGCAAGGCACGTACGGACCGAACGCAGGGGACGTACGGACGAGTACCAAGCACGGAGGACCAGCGTGCAGCAAGAATTTGGGGGGCGACCCCCAAGCCCCCGCAGCGTGCTGCTCGCGGAGGTGGCGCAGGCCACCCAGCGGCTGGCCGACGCGGGCGTGCCCTCGCCGCGCAACGACGCCGAGGAACTCGCCGCGTTCGTGCACGGCGTCAAGCGCAGCCAGTTGCACTCCGTGCCGGACGCCGACTTCGACGCCCGGTACTGGGAGGTCGTCGCCCGGCGCGAGCAGCGCGAGCCGCTGCAGCACATCACCGGGCGGGCCTACTTCCGGTACCTGGAGCTCCAGGTCGGGCCCGGCGTGTTCGTGCCGCGGCCCGAGACCGAGTCGGTGGTGGGCTGGGCGATAGACGCCGTGCGTGCCATGGACGTGGTGGAGCCGTGCATCGTCGACCTGTGCACCGGCTCGGGCGCGATCGCGCTCGCTCTCGCCCAGGAGGTGCCGCGCTCGCGCGTGCACGCCGTGGAGCTGAGCGAGGAGGCGCTGACGTGGACCCGCAAGAACATGGAGGGGTCCCGGGTCGACCTGCGTCAGGGTGACGCCCTGACCGCCTTCCCGGACCTCGACGGCCAGGTCGACCTCGTCATCTCCAACCCGCCGTACATCCCGCTGACCGAATGGGAGTACGTGGCGCCGGAGGCGCGCGACTACGACCCCGAACTGGCGCTGTTCTCGGGTGAGGACGGCCTGGAGCTGATCCGCGGCATCGAACGCACCGCGCACCGGCTGCTGCGGCCCGGCGGGGTCGTCGTGATCGAGCACGCCGACACCCAGGGCGGCCAGGTGCCGTGGATCTTCACCGAGGAGCGGGGCTGGGCGGACGCGGCCGACCATCCCGACCTCAACAACCGGCCGCGGTTCGCCACCGCACGCAAGGCGCTGCCGTGACCGCGCCCACCAGGACTTCAAGCCAGCAGTACGTGTACGAGGAGGCCCGCTGACAATGGCACGGCGATACGACACCAACGACGCGACCGACCGCGTGACGGGTCTGCGCGAGGCCGCGTCCGCCGTCCGCCGGGGCGAACTCGTGGTGCTGCCGACCGACACCGTGTACGGCATCGGTGCCGACGCGTTCTCCTCCGAGGCCGTGGCCGACCTGCTCGCCGCCAAGGGCCGGGGCCGCACCATGCCCACGCCCGTCCTCATCGGCTCCCCGAACACGCTGCACGGGCTGGTCACGAACTTCTCCGAGATGGCCTGGGAGCTGGTCGACGCGTTCTGGCCGGGCGCGCTGACGCTGATCGCCAAGCACCAGCCGTCGTTGCAGTGGGACCTGGGCGACACCCGCGGCACGGTCGCCGTCCGGATGCCCCTGCACCCCGTCGCGATCGAACTGCTCACCGAGGTCGGCCCGATGGCCGTGTCCTCGGCGAACCTCACCGGCCACCCCGCGCCGGAGAACTGCGACGCCGCGCAGGAGATGCTCGGCGACTCCGTCTCCGTCTACCTCGACGGCGGCCCCACTCCCGGCAACGTCCCGTCCTCCATCGTCGACGTCACCCGCGAGGTGCCCGTACTGCTCCGTGAGGGCGCCCTGTCGCCGGAGGAGCTGCGGAAGGTCGTACCCGACCTCGAGGTGGCGAATTGACGGCCCCTGAAGCGGGGCGTGGCATAGGCGAGGAGTACGAGACGGGGATCCCGGCGCAGCCCGGCCCGCCCCGCGACACCTTCCGCATCCTCCACGTCAGCACCGGCAACGTATGCCGCTCGCCCATCACCGAGCGGCTGACCCGCCATTTCCTGGCGGACCGGCTCGGCGACCCGGCCGGCGGCGGGCTCATCGTGGAGAGCGCGGGCACCTGGGGCCACGAGGGCGCGCCCATGGAGAGCAACGCCGAGACGGTCCTCGCGGACTTCGGCGCGGACGCCTCCGGCTTCGTGGGCCGCGAACTGCTGGACGAGCACGTGATCAGGGCCGACCTGGTCCTGACCGCGACCCGCGACCACCGCGCCCAGGTCATCTCCATGGGGCACTCGGCCGGCCTGCGCACCTTCACGCTCAAGGAGTTCACCCGCCTGGTGAAGGCGATAGACCTGGCCACGCTGCCTCCCCTGGAGGACGGCGTGGTGGAACGCGCACGGGCCCTGGTCCGCGCCGCCGCCGCTCTACGCGGGTGGCTCCTGGCCCCCAGCGTCGAGGCCGACGAGGTCTACGACCCCTACGGCGCCCCCCTGCCCTTCTTCCGCTCCATCGGCGACGAGATACACGAGGCCCTGGACCCGGTCGTCACAGCCCTGACGGGGGTGCCGGCGCGGGCTTGAGGGCGGGCGGGCTTCCGGCGCGGGTCTGGTGCTGTCGGGGTCCGAGCGTGCGTTGGTGGGGGTGTGTCCTGACGGTCTTTGCCGGGGCTCGGTCTGTTCGCGGGTGGACGGAGTTCGCCGCGGCGGCTCGAAGCCGGTGGGCCGGCGAGGGCGGGGCGTTGCGAGGGGCGCGTCGGGGTCGGGACCCGGTCGTCACGGCCCTGACCGGGGTGCCCGCCCGGGCCTGAGGCCCTCGGGGTCCACGGGTCCTGCCGAGGGTGTCCCTGTGGGCCGTAGGGAGGGTGTGTGGGGTGGGTGGTGGGCCGGGAGGGGTAACGGTCGCGCGCGGGGGTCGGGGCGGGCCTACATTGGACGTACGTCACCGTCGACCGTCCGGAGACCACCATGTCGGTCATCCCTGCCCTCGAGGCCGATGTCCTGCGGCGGCAGGACCCCGCAGTGGCCGACATCCTGCTGGGGGAGCTGGAACGGCAGACGACCACCCTGCAACTGATCGCCGCGGAGAACTTCACCTCGCCCGCGGTGCTGGCCGCGCTCGGCTCGCCGCTGGCGAACAAGTACGCCGAGGGGTACCCGGCCGCCCGGCACCACGGCGGCTGCGAGATCGTCGACATGGCCGAACGGCTCGCCGTGGAGCGCGCCAGGACCCTGTTCGGCGCCGACCACGCCAACGTGCAGTCGCACTCCGGGTCGTCCGCCGTGCTCGCCGCCTACGCGGCCCTGCTGCGGCCCGGGGACACCGTCCTCGCCCTCGGGCTGCCCTACGGCGGTCACCTCACCCACGGCTCGCCCGCGAACTTCTCGGGGCGCTGGTTCGACTTCGTCGGCTACGGCGTCGACGCCGAGACCGGGCTCATCGACCACGACCAGGTCCGCACCCTGGCCCGTACGCACCGGCCCAAGGCGATCGTGTGCGGGTCGATCGCCTACCCGCGCCACATCGACTACGCCTTCTTCCGTTCGGTCGCCGACGAGGTGGGCGCCTACCTGATCGCGGACGCCGCGCACCCGATAGGACTGGTCGCCGGGCGAGCGGCGCCCAGCCCCGTCCCGTACGCCGACGTGGTGTGCGCCACCACCCACAAGGTGCTGCGCGGGCCGCGCGGCGGGATGATCCTGTGCGGGAGCGAGCTGGCCGAACGCGTCGACCGGGCGGTGTTCCCCTTCACCCAGGGCGGCGCCCAGATGCACACGATCGCCGCGAAGGCCGTGGCGTTCGCCGAGGCGGCCGGCCCCGCCTTCGCCGCCTACGCCCACCAGGTGGTCGTCAACGCGCGCGTGCTGGCGGCGCACCTGGCCGTGGAGGGGCTGAACATCACCACCGGCGGCACCGACACCCATCTGATCACCGCCGACCCGGCGCCCCTCGGCGTCGACGGGCGCGCCGCGCGCGGCCGGCTGGCCGCCGCCGGGATGGTGCTGGACTGCTGCGCGCTGCCGCACGGCGATGCCCGCGGGCTGCGCCTGGGGACCGCCGCGGTGACCACGCAGGGCATGGGACAGGAGGAGATGCAGCGGATCGCCGTACTCTTCGGCAAGGTGCTGCGCGGGGAGCTCGACGCGGCGCGGGCCCGTGAGGACGTGCGCGAGCTCACCGTACGGTTCCCGCCGTATCCCGTCTGAGAGCGCGTGAGAGAGCCCGAGAAAGGCCCAGAGAGCCTGAGACGGCCGGGACGGGGCCTGAGACGCCCGGGACGGGGTAGGCGCACGGTCGTCGCAGGGCCCGTCCGGAGACGTGCACAGCCACACGTGCAACCATCGTCGCTACCCGGAAGTCCCCATACATATGCCCGCGTCGCTAGGGTGTGGGGCTGAGATGGCCAGCGAGACCTGTGGGGAAGCCCGTGCGTGAATACCTGCTGACGCTCTGCATCACGGCCGCGGTGACGTACCTGCTGACCGGGCCGGTGCGCAAGTTCGCGATCGTGGCGGGGGCGATGCCGGAGATCCGGGCACGTGACGTGCACCGGGAACCCACCCCCCGGCTCGGCGGGATCGCGATGTTCTTCGGCATGTGCGCGGGCCTGCTGGTCGCGGACCACCTCACCAACCTCAACGAGGTCTTCGAGAAGTCGAACGAGCCGCGCGCGCTGCTCTCCGGGGCCGCGCTGATCTGGCTGATCGGTGTCCTGGACGACAAGTTCGAGATCGACGCCCTGATCAAGCTGGGCGGCCAGATGATCGCCGCCGGTGTGATGGTCATGCAGGGTCTGACGATCCTGTGGCTGCCGGTGCCGGGCGTGGGGACGGTCGCGCTCACCCAGTGGCAGGGCACCCTGCTGACGGTGGCGCTGGTCGTCATCACGATCAACGCGGTCAACTTCGTCGACGGCCTGGACGGGCTGGCCGCCGGCATGGTGTGCATCGCGGCCGCCGCGTTCTTCATGTACGCCTACCGGATCTGGTACTCGTACGGCATCGAGGCCGCCGCCCCCGCGACCCTCTTCGCGGCCGTGCTGATGGGCATGTGCCTGGGCTTCCTGCCGCACAACATGCACCCCGCGCGGGTCTTCATGGGCGACTCGGGGTCCATGCTGATCGGCCTGGTGCTGGCGGCGGGCGCGATCTCGGTGACCGGGCAGGTCGACCCGGACGTGATGAACCTGTTCGCCGGCTCCGAGCGCAACGCGGTGCACCAGATGGTGCCGGTCTACATCCCGCTGCTGCTGCCGCTGACGATCATCGCCATCCCGGCCTCGGACTTCGTCTTCGCGGTGGTGCGGCGCACCTGGCGCGGCCAGTCGCCGTTCGCGGCGGACCGCGGCCACCTGCACCACCGGCTGCTCCAGATCGGCCACTCGCACAGCCGGGCCGTGCTGATCATGTATTTCTGGGCGGCCCTGATCGGCTTCGGCGCGCTGGCCTACTCGGTCAACTCGGCGTCGATGTGGATCGTGCTGGGCATCGTCGTCCTCAGCTTCCTCGGCCTGGTGCTGCTCCTGCTGCCGCGGTTCACGCCGCGTACCCCGCGCTGGGCGGAGGGGTTCGTGCCGCCGCGCTACCGGCGGGGCCGCCGTCGCGGGGCCACGGCACCGGGCGCCGCCACTCCGGCGGCGGTCGGAGCCGCGCTCCGGGAGACGCAGGAGGCCGCCGAGGCCTGCGAGTCTCATGAGGTCCACGGGGCTCAGGCGGCTCGCGAGCACTCCGCGCCGATCGCGGCCGGGGTGGCCGGAGTCAACGGAGCCACCGCCGTGGGCGCCCGTTCGCGCGTCCTCGACGGGCGCAGAGCGGGAACGTCGCGCTGACGCCGCAAGGTAAGAATCTGACTAAAGCGTTGCCATCTCGTGGGGGGACAAAGACCCCCAATATCAGACAATTTGGTCCGCTTTTTGCACAGACGGGCAGCTTCACTCTCATGTGTGACGGCCAGCACACCCAGCAGGTAAAGACCTCATCAAATAGTTTGTGATACCGTTCACGAGAACCCCGGATACAACCGAAGGACCCGAGTGCGAGGGGCCCTTGGTGTGGAGGATCCTCGTCCGAACCGGGGACTACGCTCGTCCATGACGACACCCCTGCCCCCTGTGAAAGCGGAGTTGCCGCCATGCCGTCCAATGACGTCCGGAACCTACTGCACACCGCAGTGCCCACCGCAGCTGTCGGTGTGGTCGCGGTGGCGGTCAGCGGCGCGGTCGCCGGCGGAAAGGGCGCGATCGGGGCCGTCGTCGGCGTAGCCCTGGCCATCCTGTACATGGGGATCGGTCTCTACGTGCTGCAGTGGACGGCGAAAACGCTGCCGCAGCTCTTCCAGGCCATGGGCCTGATGCTCTACGTCGCCCAACTCCTGCTGCTCATGATCTTCTTGGCCGTCTTCAAGGGCACCTCGCT
This sequence comes from Streptomyces sp. MK7, assembly GCF_032658145.1. Classification (NCBI taxonomy): domain Bacteria; kingdom Bacillati; phylum Actinomycetota; class Actinomycetes; order Kitasatosporales; family Streptomycetaceae; genus Streptomyces; species Streptomyces sp. MK7. The sequence goes on along the minus strand of NZ_JAVACL010000052.1, from coordinate 22,973 downwards.
CTTCAACGCCAGGGCCTTCGCGTTCTCGCTCGTCGCCGCGACCGTCGTATGGATGGCGGCGCAGGCCCGTGCGCACATGAAGTCCAAGATCTTCTACGTCGAACCGGACTCCGAGAAGCACGACAAGTCCGAGAAGACAGGGTCCTCGTCGTGAGGGGTAGGGCCGGGATAAAGACGTGTGTGATCTCCTGCTATCGTCCGGTGCCAACTGCGGCATCGCGGGCGCGGGCATCTGAGCTGACGCCTGCTCGATCGCGAGGCTCGATGCCCGCCGGCCGCCCCCACATCCGTAACACCAGTCCGGTGCCGACCCGCGGCTGCCCGCCGCGCCGACACAACGAGGTTGCCGTATCCATGCGCCACGCCGAAGGAGCCCGCGGTGAGTGCTGACCAGACCACGCTCGCCTTTGACTGGAGTTGCCGCGTCTTCGCCGAAAACGGCTGCGGCTTCCCGTCGCCGGGCCTCCACTCCTTCATCTTCAAGCCGATGTTCACGGTCGGCGGCTACGACTTCGACAAGCCGATGCTGCTCGCCATCGTCACCTCGCTGGTCGTGGTCGGCTTCTTCTGGGCCGCCTTCAGCAAGGCCAAGGTGGTGCCCGGCAAGCTGCAGATGGTCGGCGAGGCGGGCTACGACTTCGTTCGCCGCGGCATCGTCTACGAGACGCTGGGCAAGCGCGAGGGCGAGAAGTACGTCCCGCTCATGGTCTCGATCTTCTTCTTCGTCTGGATCATGAACCTCTGGTCGATCATCCCGGTCGCCCAGTTCCCGGTGACGTCGATCATCGCCTACCCGGCCGCCATGGCCGCGATCGTCTACGTGACCTGGATGGTCCTGACGTTCAAGAAGCACGGCTTCGCCGGCGGCTTCAAGAACCTCACCGGCTACGACAAGTCGCTCGGCGCGGTGCTGCCGCTCGTGGTGGTCATCGAGTTCTTCTCGAACGTCCTGGTCCGCCCGTTCACGCACGCGGTGCGACTGTTCGCCAACATGTTCGCCGGTCACCTGCTGCTCGTGATGTTCACCGTCGCCAGCTGGTACCTGATGAACAGCTGGCTGATCGCGGCCGGCGCCGTCTCGTTCGTCATGGCCATGGTCATGATCCTGTTCGAGCTCTTCGTCCAGGCCGTCCAGGCGTACGTCTTCGTCCTCCTGGCCTGCTCCTACGTTCAGGGCGCTCTCGCCGAGCACCACTGAGCCACCGTCCCGCACCGCCCCGTCACAGACGTCCGGTGGCCAACCCCCACCGGTCCTTGAAAGAGAAGGAAGAATCAGCATGGCTGCCACTGAGACCCTTGCCGCCGTCACCGGCTCCATCGCCTCCGTCGGCTACGGCCTCGCCGCCATCGGTCCCGGCATCGGCATCGGCATCATCTTCGGCAACGGCACCCAGGCGCTCGCCCGCCAGCCCGAGGCCGCCGGTCTGATCCGTGCCAACCAGATCCTGGGCTTCGCCTTCTGTGAGGCGCTCGCCCTCATCGGCATCGTCATGCCGTTCGTTTACACCTACAAGTAAACCGCGGCGGACGACCCACCCCATTAAGGGAAAGGCACTGATGACATGCAGCTGACACAGCAGCTGGTGCAGCTGGCGGCGGAGGAGCAGCAGAACCCTCTCATCCCGCCCGGCCCCGAGCTGGTCATCGGCCTCGTCACCTTCGCCATCGTCTTCTTCTTCCTCGGGAAGAAGCTCCTGCCGAACATCAACAAGGTTCTGGAGGAGCGCCGCGCGGCGATCGAAGGCGGTATCGAAGAGGCCGAGGCCATGAAGGTCGAGGCCCAGAGCGTCCTCGAGCAGTACAAGGCCCAGCTCGCCGAGGCCCGGCACGAGGCCGCGCGCCTGCGCCAGGAGGCTCAGGAGCAGGGCGCCACGCTCATCGCCGAGATGCGGGCCGAGGGCCAGCGTCAGCGCGAGGAGATCGTCGCCGCCGGCCACACCCAGATCGAGGCCGACCGCAAGGCCGCCGCGTCCGCGCTCCGTCAGGACGTCGGCAAGCTCGCCACCGAGCTGGCCGGCAAGCTCGTCGGTGAGTCCCTCGAGGACCACGCCCGGCAGAGCCGCGTGATCGACCGCTTCCTCGACGAGCTCGAGGAGAAGGCCGAGGCCGCGCGATGACCGGAGCGAGCCGCGAGGCTCTGACCGCCGCACGCGAGCGTCTCGACGCGCTGACGGACGCCACGTCCGTCGACGCCGCGAAGCTCGCCGACGAGCTGGCGGCCGTCACCGCGCTGCTCGACCGCGAGGCAGGCCTGCGTCGGGTCCTCACCGACCCGGCGCAGCCCGGCGAAGCCAAGGCCACGCTGGTCCAGCGGCTGCTCGGCGGCCAGGTCGGTGGCGAGGCCGTGGACCTGGTGGCCGGCATCGTGCGCTCGCGCTGGTCGCAGTCGCGTGACCTGGTGGACGCGCTGGAGGAGCTGGCGAACCTCGCCGACCTCACCGCCGCCCAGCGGTCCGGCACGCTCGACGACGTCGAGGACGAGCTGTTCCGCTTCGGCCGGATCGTCTCCTCCAGCACCGAGCTGCGCTCGGCGCTGACCGACCGGGCCGCGCGCACCTCGGCCAAGGTCGAGCTGCTGCACCGGCTGCTCGGCGGCCGGGCGAAGCCGACCACCGAGCGTCTGGTGACACGCCTTGTGACCGTGCCGCGGGGACGTAGCCTGGAGACGGGACTGGAGTCCCTGTCCAAGCTCGCCGCCGACCGTCGCAACCGCATGGTCGCCGTCGTCACCACGGCGGTCCCGCTGAGCGACCGGCAGAAGCAGCGCCTCGGCGCCGCCCTCGCCAAGCTCTACGGCCGTCAGATGCACCTCAACATCGACGTGGACCCCGAGCTGATCGGCGGGATCCGGGTGCAGGTCGGCGACGAGACGATCAACGGCTCCCTCGCGGACCGGCTCGACGACGCCGCCCGCCGCATGGCGAGCTAGCAGCAACTCAACACGCAAGACGTACACGACGGCCCTGGTTGGGCCGTGCAGAGGATTCACCTCTTATTGGGGGGAGTCCCGAACCCGTGGAACACCCCCCAAGTGAAACTTCGGGCCCAACAAGGAGAGCAGGGAACCCAGATGGCGGAGCTCACGATCCGGCCGGAGGAGATCCGGGACGCGCTGGAGAACTTCGTCCAGTCGTACAAGCCGGACGCGGCCTCGCGCGAGGAGGTCGGTACGGTCACTGTTGCCGGCGACGGCATCGCGAAGGTCGAGGGCCTGCCCTCGGCCATGGCCAACGAGCTGCTGAAGTTCGAGGACGGCACCCTCGGCCTCGCCCTCAACCTCGAGGAGCGCGAGATCGGTGCCATCGTCCTCGGTGAGTTCAGCGGCATCGAGGAGGGCCAGCCGGTCACCCGCACCGGCGAGGTCCTGTCCGTCGCCGTCGGCGAGGGCTACCTCGGCCGCGTGGTGGACCCGCTCGGCAACCCGATCGACGGCCTCGGCGAGATCGAGACCGAGGGCCGCCGCGCCCTCGAGCTGCAGGCCCCCACGGTCATGCAGCGCAAGTCGGTGCACGAGCCGATGGAGACCGGCTACAAGGCCGTCGACGCCATGACCCCGATCGGCCGCGGTCAGCGTCAGCTGATCATCGGCGACCGCCAGACCGGCAAGACCGCCCTGGCCGTCGACACGATCATCAACCAGCGCGACAACTGGCGCACCGGCGACCCGAGCAAGCAGGTCCGCTGCATCTACGTCGCCGTCGGCCAGAAGGGCTCCACCATCGCGTCGGTCCGCCGCGCGCTGGAGGAGAACGGCGCGCTGGAGTACACGACCATCGTCGCCGCCCCCGCGTCCGACCCGGCCGGCTTCAAGTACCTGGCGCCCTACACCGGTTCCGCCATCGGCCAGCAGTGGATGTACCAGGGCAAGCACGTCCTGATCATCTTCGACGACCTGTCGAAGCAGGCCGACGCCTACCGTGCCGTCTCCCTGCTGCTGCGCCGCCCGCCGGGCCGCGAGGCCTACCCGGGTGACGTCTTCTACCTGCACTCCCGGCTGCTGGAGCGCTGCGCCAAGCTCTCCGACGACATGGGTGCCGGTTCGATGACCGGTCTGCCGATCGTCGAGACCAAGGCCAACGACGTCTCGGCGTTCATCCCGACCAACGTCATCTCCATCACCGACGGCCAGTGCTTCCTGGAGTCCGACCTGTTCAACGCCGGTCAGCGCCCCGCGCTGAACGTCGGTATCTCGGTCTCCCGCGTCGGTGGCTCCGCCCAGCACAAGGCGATGCGCCAGGTCTCCGGCCGCCTGCGTGTGGACCTCGCCCAGTTCCGTGAGCTGGAGGCGTTCGCCGCCTTCGGTTCCGACCTGGACGCGGCCTCCAAGGCCCAGCTGGAGCGCGGTCAGCGCATGGTCGAGCTGCTGAAGCAGAACCAGTACGAGCCGATGGCCACCGAGGACCAGGTCGTTTCCATCTGGTCCGGTACCACCGGCCGCATGGACGACGTTCCGGTCGCCGACATCCGCCGCTTCGAGAAGGAGCTCCTGGAGTACCTGCACCGCAAGGAGCAGGGCCTCATGACCTCCATCAAGGAGGGCGCCAAGATGTCCGACGACACGATCCAGGCCATCGCGGACGCGGTCGCGGAGTTCAAGAAGCAGTTCGAGACCTCGGACGGCAAGCTGCTCGGCGAGGACACCCCGGCCGCTGCCGCCAAGTGACGTAAGGAAGGGACCTGACTCATGGGAGCCCAGCTCCGGGTCTACAAGCGTCGCATCCGATCCGTCACCGCGACCAAGAAGATCACCAAGGCGATGGAGATGATCGCCGCCTCGCGCGTCGTCAAGGCGCAGCGCAAGGTGGCGGCGTCCACGCCGTACGCGCAGGAACTGACCCGCGCGGTCACGGCGGTCGGCACCGGTTCGAACACCAAGCACCCGCTGACCACGGAGACGGAGAACCCGACCCGTGCCGCGGTCCTGCTCCTGACGAGCGACCGCGGTCTGGCCGGCGCCTTCAACTCCAACGCCATCAAGGCCGCGGAGCAGCTGACCGAGCGCCTGGAGCGCGAGGGCAGGCAGGTCGACACGTACATCGTCGGCCGCCGTGGTGTCGCCCACTACAACTTCCGTGAGCGCAAGATCACGGAGTCGTGGACGGGCTTCACCGACGAGCCCACGTACGCGGACGCCAAGAAGGTGGCGGCGCCGCTGATCGAGGCCATCGAGAAGGAGACGGCGGGCGGCGGCGTGGACGAACTCCACATCGTCTACACCGAGTTCGTCTCGATGATGACGCAGACGGCGGTCGACTCCCGGCTGCTTCCGCTGCGCCTCGAAGAGGTGGCGGAGCAGACGCAGAAGAAGGACGAGATCCTTCCGCTGTACGACTTCGAGCCGTCCGCGGAGGACGTCCTCGACGCCCTGCTGCCGCGCTACGTGGAGAGCCGCATCTACAACGCGCTGCTCCAGTCGGCCGCTTCGAAGCACGCCGCCACGCGGCGCGCGATGAAGTCGGCCACCGACAACGCGGGCGAGCTGATCAACACGCTCTCCCGTCTTGCCAACGCGGCCCGCCAGGCCGAAATCACCCAGGAAATCAGCGAGATCGTCGGTGGCGCGAGCGCCCTGGCCGACGCGACCGCGGGGAGTGACCGATAAATGACCACCACTGTTGAGACCGCGACGGCTACGGGCCGCGTCGCCCGGGTCATCGGCCCGGTCGTCGACGTGGAGTTCCCCGTCGACGCGATGCCGGACATCTACAACGCCCTCCACGTCGAGGTCGCCGACCCGGCGAACGCGGGCGAGAAGAAGACGCTGACCCTGGAGGTCGCCCAGCACCTGGGTGACGGCCTGGTCCGCACCATCTCCATGCAGCCGACCGACGGTCTGGTCCGCCAGGCCCCGGTCGTCGACACCGGTGACGGCATCACCGTCCCGGTCGGCGACTTCACCAAGGGCAAGGTGTTCAACACCCTCGGTGAGGTGCTGAACGTCGACGAGACCTACGAGGGCGAGCGCTGGTCCATCCACCGCAAGGCGCCGAACTTCGACGAGCTCGAGTCGAAGACCGAGATGTTCGAGACCGGCGTCAAGGTCATCGACCTGCTGACCCCGTACGTCAAGGGCGGCAAGATCGGTCTGTTCGGCGGCGCCGGCGTCGGCAAGACGGTGCTCATCCAGGAGATGATCTACCGCGTCGCCAACAACCACGACGGTGTCTCCGTGTTCGCCGGTGTCGGCGAGCGCACCCGTGAGGGCAACGACCTCATCGAGGAGATGTCGGACTCCGGCGTCATCGACAAGACCGCGCTGGTCTTCGGCCAGATGGACGAGCCCCCGGGCACCCGTCTGCGCGTGGCCCTCGCCGGTCTGACCATGGCGGAGTACTTCCGCGATGTGCAGAAGCAGGACGTGCTGTTCTTCATCGACAACATCTTCCGCTTCACGCAGGCCGGTTCCGAGGTCTCCACGCTGCTCGGCCGTATGCCGTCCGCGGTGGGCTACCAGCCGAACCTGGCCGACGAGATGGGCCTCCTCCAGGAGCGCATCACCTCGACCCGCGGTCACTCGATCACCTCGATGCAGGCGATCTACGTCCCCGCCGACGACCTGACCGACCCGGCCCCGGCGACCACCTTCGCCCACCTCGACGCGACGACGGTTCTGTCCCGTCCGATCTCCGAGAAGGGCATCTACCCGGCCGTGGACCCGCTGGACTCCACGTCCCGGATCCTGGACCCGCGGTACATCTCCGCGGACCACTACAACGCGGCCATGCGCGTGAAGAACATCCTGCAGAAGTACAAGGACCTGCAGGACATCATCGCGATCCTCGGTATCGACGAGCTCGGCGAGGAGGACAAGCTCGTCGTCCACCGTGCCCGTCGCGTGGAGCGCTTCCTGTCCCAGAACACCCACGTCGCCAAGCAGTTCACCGGCGTCGACGGGTCGGACGTCCCGCTGGACGAGTCGATCGCGGCCTTCAACGCGATCTGCGACGGCGAGTACGACCACTTCCCGGAGCAGGCGTTCTTCATGTGCGGTGGTCTCGAGGACCTGAAGAAGAACGCGAAGGAGCTGGGCGTCTCCTGAGCCCGTAGCTCGGAGTGGGCCTCGCGGCTCACACGGCGTGAGTCGCACGGCTCACACGAAGTGAGTCTTACGGCTCACACCCGGAAGGGGGCGGGCGCGTCCCGCCCCCTTCCTCACGCCCCTTAGAATTGACCCCAACACCCGGCACTACCGCCGGGTGGTGACCCGAGGAGCCACCCTTGGCTGCTGAGCTGCACGTCGAGCTGGTCGCCGCCGACCGCCAGGTCTGGTCCGGCGAGGCCACCCTGGTCGTCGCGCGCACCACGTCCGGCGACATCGGCGTCATGCCCGGTCACCAGCCGCTGCTCGGTGTGCTGGAGTCGGGCCCGGTGACCATCCGTACGAGTGAAGGTGGAACGGTCGTCGCCGCGGTGCACGGCGGTTTCATCTCGTTCGCGGACAACAAGCTCTCGCTGCTGGCCGAGATCGCCGAGCTCGCCGAGGAGATCGACGTCCAGCGCACGGAGCAGGAGCTGGAGCGCGCGAAGGCGGACGAGGACGAGGCCGCCCAGCGGCGCGCCGACGTCCGTCTGCGGGCGGCTGCGGCGGCGCGCTGAACCGAGCGCCATGCGATGACACCACTCAGCCGCGGCCGGTACCGGAGCAATCCGGTACCGGCCGCGGCTGAGGCGGATGTGGGTGTTTTTTCCGTTCCATTACCTAGGAGACGAGGAGGTCGGTATCGATGGTCCTCGCTCTGAGTGTGTGCGGGGTCGTGGTCGCGCTCGTGGTGGTGGGACTGTTCGTCTTCGGGCTGCGACGCAGGCTCATCCAGCGCTCCGGCGGCACCTTCGACTGCAGTCTGCGCTGGGACGTGGCGGAGAAGCCCGACACCAGCGGCAAGGGCTGGAGCTACGGCGTCGCCCGCTACAACGGCGACCGCGTGGAGTGGTTCCGGGTCTTCTCCTACGCCCCCCGCCCGCGCCGCACGCTGGAGCGCGCGTCGATCGAGGTGGCCGGCCGCCGGCTGCCCGAGGGCGAGGAGGAACTCGCCCTGCTGTCCGACGCGGTGATCCTCGTCTGTCTGCACCGGGGCACGCGCCTGGAACTGGCCATGAGCGAGGACGCCCTGACCGGATTCCTGGCCTGGCTGGAGGCGGCCCCGCCCGGACAGAGGGTGAACGTCGCGTAGGCCACCGGCACTCATGACGGAGCTCCCCCGGACCAGGTCCGGGGGAGCTCCGTGTTTCCGGGGCCTGGTCTCCTTATGACAGGCCGCTGCTGAGGGCGCTCACCAGTTCACCGTTGCCGGTGTCACCGCTGAACTCCCAGAAGAACGCGCCGCCGAGGCCCTGGCTGTCGGCCCAGGCCATCTTCGACTTGATGGTGGCCGGGGTGTCGTAGGACCACCAGTTGCTGCCGCAGTGCGCGTAGGCCGTACCGGCGATGGTGCCGGTGACCGGGCAGGCCGTCTTGAGCACGTGGTAGTCCTCGATGCCCTGCTCGTAGGTGCCGGCCGCCGGGCCCGTGGCGGTGCCGCCCGGGGCGTCCTGGGTGACGCCGGTCCAGCCGCGGCCGTAGAAGCCGATGCCGATGAGCAGCTTGTTCGCGGGCACGCCCTGGGCCTTGAACTTGGCCATCGCGTCGGCGGTGGTGAACCCGGCCTTCGGGATGCCGTTGTAGGACGTGAGCGGGGAGTGCGGAGCGGTCGGGCCCTGCGCGTCCCAGGCGCCGAAGAAGTCGTACGTCATCACGTTGTACCAGTCGACGTAACTCGAGGCACCGGCGTAGTCGGTCGCGTCGATCTTGCCGCCGGCCGAGCCGTCCGCGGTGACGGCGGCGGTGACCAGCTCGTTGCCGAACTTGGCGCGCAGCGCGGCCATCAGGTTCTTGAAGGCCGCCGGGCCGCTCGAGTCGCAGCTCAGACCGCAGGCGTTCGGGTACTCCCAGTCGATGTCGATGCCGTCGAAGACGTCCGACCAGCGCGGGTCGTGCACCAGGTTGTAGCAGGACTGGGCGAAGGCCGCCGGGTTCTTGGCCGCGTCGCCGAAGCCGCCGGACCAGGTCCAGCCGCCGAAGGACCAGATCACCTTGATGTTCGGGTACTTGGCCTTCAGCTCGCGCAGCTGGTTGAAGTTGCCGCGCAGCGGCTGGTCCCAGGTGTCGGCGACGCCGCTGACGGACTGGTCGGCGGTGAACGCCTTGTCGTAGTCGGCGTAGGAGTCGCCGATCGCGCACTGGCCGTTGGTCACGTTGCCGAAGGCGTAGTTGATGTGCGTGATCTTCGACGCGGAGCCGGACGTCACCAGGTTCTTGACGTTGTAGTTGCGGCCGTAGATGCCCCACTCGGTGAAGTAGCCCATCTTCACCTTGCCGCCGGTGGGCGGCGGGGTGGTCGTGCCGCCGGTGGTGTGCACGGCGACCGATCCGCTGACCGGGCCGGTCTGGTCGGCGGTGTCGCGTGCCTGGACGGTGTAGGAGTAGTCGGTGCCGGCGGTCAGACCGCTGTCTGTGTACGAGGTCGTCGTCACGGTGGCGACCGTCCTGCCGTCACGCAGGACGTCGTAGTTCTTGATGCCCTTGTCGTCGGTGGCCGCGCCCCAGCTGAGCTTCACCGAGGTGTCGGTGATGGAGGAGGCGGTCGGGGTGCCCGGCGCGGAGGGCGGGTTGTCGCCCGGGACGGTCGTGCCGCCGTCGCAGCTGCCGCCGTTGACCAGGCAGTTGCTCGGAGCGCCGGAGCCGGTGCCGTTGAAGCCGAAGGAGACCGAGGCGCCGGGGGCGATGGAGCCGTTGTACGACTTGTTCTTCGCGGTCCAGTGGGTGCCGGAGGACGTGACGTCGGCGTCCCAGGCGGAGGTGACGGACGTTCCGGAGGGGAAGTCCCACTCGATCGTCCAGGAGCTGATCGAGGTGGTACCGGTGTTCTTGACGGTCCACTTGCCCTCGAAGCCGGTGCCCCAGTCCTGGGTCTTGGCGTAGGTGGCGGTGGCCGAGGTCGCGTCGGCGGCGGCCTGGGCGTGGCCCGAGAGCCCGACCAGTCCGGCCAGGGGGAGCAACAGGGTCGCGAACCCTGCCGCGGCTCTGTGTCTGAAGCGCATACCGCGCCTCCCTTGTCGGGGGGATTATCGGTTATTGTCAGGAGCATGACTGAGCCATCACGCCCGCGGTGCTGCGAGCGTAGAAAGGTCTGGACCATAGGTCAATAGGTCTGGACCAGTGTCCGCAGGTTCGGCCGGATCCCCAACTCCCGTGCGTGGGCGGCCCGTACGGGAAAGCCCCCGGCCGGAGCGGCCGCGCTCCGCGAGGGTCGTACGCTGACCGGGCGATGAGGAGGGCGGATGTCGGATGCCGGGCGGGCCGGGGACGTGCTGGTCGTCGACGACGACGCGGCGATACGTCGCTCACTGGAGCGGGGGCTGCGGCTGAGCGGGTTCGCGGTGCGCAGCGCGGGCGGCGGGGCCGAGGCGCTGGAGGCCATCGGGCAGGCGCCGCCGGACGTGCTGGTCCTGGATGTGTCGATGCCCGGGATGAGCGGCATAGAGGTGTGCACCCGGCTGCGCGCGGCCGGCCAGGACGTGCCTGTGCTGATGCTCTCCGCGCTGGACGAGACCGCCGACCGCATCGCCGGGCTCCAGGCGGGCGGTGACGACTACCTGGTCAAGCCGTTCGCGTTGCAGGAACTGGTGCTGCGGCTGCGCGCGCTGCTGCGCCGCCGGCCGCCCGCCGGCCGTGAGGTGCTGTGCGTGGCGGGCCTGGTGATCGACCCGGCGGCGCGCACCGCCGAGCGCGACGGGCGGGCGCTGGAGCTGACCCGGCGTGAGTTCGAGCTGCTGGAGGTGCTCGCCCGCAACGCCGGGCTGGTCCTCACCCGCGACCAGCTCCTGGAGCGGGTGTGGGGCTACGACTTCGACGTCCGCACCGACACGGTCGACACCTTCGTCAGCTACCTGCGGCGCAAGCTGGAGGCGGACGGGCGGCCCCGGCTGGTCCACACCGTGCGCGGGGTCGGCTTCGTCCTGCGGGAGGCGCCGTGAGGCTCTCCACCCGTATCGGCCTCGCCGTCGGCTGCACCGTCCCGCTGCTGGTGGCGGCCTCCGGCTGGCTGCTGCTGCACCTGGTCGCCCGCGACCTGCACCGCGTGGAGGACGACCACCTGCGCCGCCGGGCCGCCGCGATCGCCCCGGACGCCCGCGCCCTGCTGCGCGCCACCCGCAACGGCCGCCCCAAGGCCGCCGACACCAGGGAACGGCAGCTGTTCAGCTCCGCCCTCGACGTCGGCGTACGCGTCGTCGCCCCGGACGCCACCTTCAGCGGCGGACCCCAGCCCGGCCCCTCGGTGCGCCTGCCCGACCAGGCCTCCGGGCCGGTCACGCTCCGCGCCGGCGGGCGCGGTTGGCGCGCCCTGTCCCGGCCGCTGAAGGGCCCCGCGACCTCCGGCACCCTGTGGGTGTTCTCGCCGGACACCGCCGACCGGGCCCAGCTGAAGGCCGTACGCCGGCGCGTCGTCCTGACCGCGCTGCTCGCCGCGCCGCTGTCCGGGCTGCTCGCCTGGGGCCTGGCCGGCAGTGCCGGCGCGCCCCTGCGCCGCCTCACCCGCCGCACCGCCGGACTCGACCCGCGCACCTCCGCCGCCCGGCTCGACCACCGGCCGACCGGTGTCACCGAGGTCGACGAGCTCGCGGCCACCGTGCGCACCGTCCTCGCCCGCTACGACGAGCAGGCCGCCCGCACCGCCGAGGCCCTCGACACGGCCCGCTCCTTCTCCTCCGCCGCCGCCCACGAACTGCGCACCCCGCTGATGAGCATGGGCACCAACCTCGACATCCTCGCCGGCCACCCCGACCTGCCCGAACCGGACCGCACCGAGGTCCTCACCGACCTCGGGCGTGAGCACGCCCGGCTGCTCGGCCTGCTGGTGATGCTGCGCGAGCTGGGACGCGGGGACCTGGTGGAGGCGGACGCGCTGGGGACGGTGGACGTCTCCGAGGTCGCCGACGCCGCCGTGGCCGAGGCCCGGCGCCGCGCCCCGGACGCCGGGATCACCCTGGACGCCCCGCCCGGCCTCGCGGTGCACGGCTGGGAGCCGGGGCTGCGGCTGCTGCTGGACAACCTGCTCGGCAACGCCCTGGCCCACGGCCGGGACGGCCATGGCCGGGCCCGGGTGGCCGTCGGGGTGCGCGGGGCGGGGGACCAGGTGGTGGTCACGGTGGACGACCAGGGGCCCGGCGTACCGCCCGAGGCCCGGGAACGGATCTTCGAGCGGTTCCAGCGGGGCCCGGACAGTGCCGGCTCCGGACTCGGGCTCACCCTCGTCGCCCAGCAGGCGGCGCTGCACCGGGGCAACGTCACCGTCACGGACGCGCCCGGCGGCACGGGGGCGCGCTTCGAGGTACGGCTGCCCTCGGGCGGCAGCCCGGGTGGCGGCTCCGACGGCGGTGAGCTGCCCGGCCGACGGGACTGGCTGATCGGCACGGCGGGAGCGGCCGGCACAGCCGGGACGAACCGGTCCCAGAGTTTCCCCAAAGTCCGTCCCTAGCCTGCGTCGCACCGGACGGACGAGGGACGACACCCTCGTCCGGCCACGCACGAGAACGCATGCGAACGAACGGAGAGGCAGATGGACGCACGACGACGGACGCGCACGCTGCTCGCGGGACTCGCCGTGACGGCGGTCCTCGCGGGCACCACAGGCGCGGCGGCGGCCGAGAGCGCCCCGGCGCCCGGGCCCACCGGCGACGGCGCGCACGCCCTGTGCAAGCGGGTGCCGAAGCTCGACCGGCGGATCGACCGGGCCCTGAAGCGGCTGGACGCGGGCGTCGGCACCCGAGGCTCGGTGTCGCGGCTGCAGAAGCGTGTGGACAACGCCAAGGAGGCGGGCCACACCGAGATCGCCACCTTCCTCCAGGACCGCCTGAACCACCGCACATCGCTGCGTACCGACCTGGAGCAGCGCAAGAAGGACCTGGCGGCGGTGAAGACCTGGTGCCAGGCCAACGACAACGGCAAGAGCACGAACGAGAAGGGGAGCTGATGCGCGCCCGGCGGACGGCCGTCGTGGCGGCGGCCCTGCTGGTGGGCCTCACCGCGGGGTGCGCCGGCCACGGGGGTACGGCCCCGAAGGCGGCGCCGTCCGGATCCGCCTCGTCCGCCGCGCCCTCGGGCTCTCCCTCCGGCTACGCGGACATGCAGAAGAAGGTGGACGCCGCCGAGTCCGCGGTGGCCGCCGCCGACCGGGACGCGGCGAGCGACGACGACCGCTGAGGCGGGGCGGCCGGGCGGGAATCGGGGCTAACGCTCCCCGCCCGGCACCCACAGCACGTCACCGGTCTCCTTGTTCGCCGTCCGGGCCAGGATGAACAGCAGGTCGGACAGGCGGTTGAGGTAGGTCGCGGTGAGCGGGTTCATGATCTCGCCGTGCACCTCCAGCGCCGCCCACGTCGAGCGCTCGGCCCGCCGCACCACCGTGCACGCCTGGTGCAGCAGCGCCGCGCCGGGCGTACCCCCGGGCAGGATGAAGGACCGCAGCTTCTCCAGCTCCGCGTTGAACCGGTCGCAGTCCGCCTCCAGCCGGTCGACGTAGAACTGCTCGACCCGGAGCGGCGGGAACTCGGGGTTCTCCACCACCGGCGTGGCCAGGTCCGCCCCCACGTCGAACAGGTCGTTCTGCACGCGGACCAGGACCTTCACGATCTCCTCGTCGAGCCCGCCCAGCGCGATCGCCGTACCGATCACCGCGTTCGCCTCGTTGGCGTCGGCGTACGCGGAGATGCGCAGATCGGTCTTGGCGACCCGGCTCATGTCACCGAGGGCGGTGGTGCCCTTGTCGCCGGTCCTGGTGTAGATACGCGTCAGATTGACCATGCGGCCAGCGTAGTGAGGCCCTGGCCGTACGGCACACCGATGTGCCCACGGTCACGCCGCCCCCGGGGCCCTCCTCACGACCTCGCGAACTCGCACCACACCACCTTTCCGGGGCTGCGCCCGCCCACCCCCCACTTGTCCGCCAGCTCCGCCACCAGCAGCAGCCCGCGGCCGCCCTCGCCCGGCTCCCCGGCGTCCGGCCGCGGGACGGCCGGCACGCCGTCCCCGCTGTCGTGGACCTCCACCCGCAGGCCGCCGCCGTCGTCGTACGGCAGCAGCCGCAGCAGGAAGCCACGGCCGGGCGGTGCGCCGTGCACCAGGGCGTTGGTGGCCAGTTCGCTGACGCACAGCAGGACGTCGTCCGCGCGGCCGGTCAGCTTCCAGTCGGCCAGCGCCTCGCGCGCGAAGGCGCGGGCGGCGGGCACGGACCGGCGCTCGCGCCGGTAGAAACGCTCACGTGGGGAGGGGAGTCGGGTTTCGGTGTTCACCTGACGAGAGTCACGCTCCGTGTCCATCATGGAACAGAGCGCATATCCGTACGGCCGGACCGTACGGCTGCGCGCCGGTGAACGTACGCACGCGGGTGGGGAGTTCGGCCGCATGGGCACCACGACACGGTCACGGACGCGCAGGAACGCCTCGGCGATGAAGATGGTGGGCGCGCTGCTCGCCGTCTTCCGCGAGGCCGCCGGGTACACGCAGCGGACGCTCGCGGAACGGTTCTTCGTCAGCGAGCAGCAGATCGCGTCGATCGAGCAGGGGCGACGGCCGCTGAAGCCGGATCTCGCCGAGCAGCTCGACGGACTCCTGGGCACCAAGGGGGCGCTGAGCGAGGCGCTGAAGTACATGCCGGAGGTGGATCTGGTACCGCTGTGGGCGGAGGAGTATCTGGACCGGGAGCGGGAGGCTGTCGCGATTTCGTGGTACGAGAGCCTGTTGGTGCCTGGTCTGCTCCAGACCGAGGAGTACGCGCGGGCCGTCTTCCGCGGCCGTGTTCCGGTTTATGACGAGGACGAGCTTGAGCAGTTGGTGGCGGCGCGCACAGAGCGCCGGGGGATCCTGCACCGCAAGGTGCCGCCGATCACGAGCTTCGTGATCTGGGAGGCGGCGCTGAGGGATCATCTGGGCGGCAGGGATGTGTACGCCGAGCAACTGCGGCATCTACGTGAGTACGCCGACCTGCCCGGTCTCGTGTTGCAGATTCTCCCGTTGGGTCGCACCTCGCATGCAGGACTCGCAGGGCCGTTCATTCTGTTGGAGACGCCTGAGCACCAACGACTTGCCTATGTCGAGACCCAGCGCGGCAGTCAACTGATCGCGGATCCGGCCGAGGTGGCGATCCTCAACCAGAAATATGCGATGCTGCGAACGCAGGCCCTCACAGCTGAGGACACCAGGGACCTGCTGGACCGTCTTCTGGGAGAAGCATGAGCGGCACCGCACTTGAGTGGTTCAAGTCGAGCTACAGCAGCGAGGAGGGCGGTGCCTGCCTCGAAATTGCCGCCCACCCCACCGCCATCCACCTCCGGGACTCCAAGACCCCCGAGGGCCCGCACCTCACCGTCGCGCCCGCCGCCTGGTCGGCGTTCCTGGAGTTGGCCGCGCGGCCGGAGTAGCGCTCACGGCCCCCGGCCGTACAGGACTGTCAGCCGATGGCGATGCGCGGGTGGGCGCCGGGCTGGATCCAGCCCATGATCCGGTCCATCGTGGCCCGCGGCACCGACACACAGCCGGCGGTCGCGCCGGACCCGTTGACGTGCAGGAAGATCCCAGCCCCGCGACCCGGTGTGGCGGGCCACCGGTTGAAGTTGATGACGAGGGCCTTGGCGTACTGGGTGGGGTAGTTGATCAGGTGTTCGCTGCCCCGGTCGCCGGACTCGGTGAGCGGGAAGTCCGCGCCGGCCTCGCCGTGCATGGAGTTGTAGTACTTCGACTCGGGGTCCTCCACCCACCAGTCGTCGGAATTGACCACGTGGTACGGCATGCTCGTACCGCTCGCCGCCACGCCGAACCCCTCGGTGATCGTGTACGTGCCCGAGGGTGTCGTCCACGTCCCCTGCTGCCGGGTCGCCCCGTTCGTCACACCGTTGGACCCGACCCGCCCGGCGCTCGTGCTGAACTGCGCCTTCCACCCGGCCGAACCCTTGGCCCAGGCGGTGACCGTGGCGTACGAGCCGCTGGCCTTGACCGTGATCAGCTGCGTGGCGTTGCCGACGTCGGCCGGGACGGAGAAGTCCGGGGCACTGCTCCCGCCCGAGCTCTGCCCGCTGCCGCTTCCGGAGCCGGTACCGGACCCGCCCTCGGTTCCGGCGGCTTCCGTCACACTGCCACTGCCGCTGCCGGCGCCCGCCTTGGTGGAGCCCGCGGCGCCGGATGCGCTCGTGCTCGGAGAGGCGCTGCCGCTCGCCTTGGCAGAGGCAGAGGCGGAGACCGAAGCGGACGCGGAAGCGGACGCGCTCGGAGACCCACTCGCCGAAGAACTCGCGGGCGCCGAGGTGTCCTGCGCGTCCGCCGCCACCTGTTCGGACCCGGTGTCGCCGCCGTCCTTCCCGCAACCGGAGGCGACGAGCAGCGCCCCTGAGACGGCCGCGGCGACGACGAGCCGACGGGAACGTACGGACAGTGCAGAGAATTCGGGCAGCACGAAGGAACCCTTCGTCGGGAACGGGCACGAACACGGGCGAGGGCATACAACCAGCACACACTGGCGCAGAGGCCCCACAGGCCCCGCGAAACCGGCCCGGTTATACAGCAGCAGAGCGTCCGATTGCCACCCCGGGAACAATTCGGACGAAGGGGGCGCAGGGCGGCCGTGCGGCGCAGCTCAGCTCACGACGCGTCGGGGCGGGGCAGGGCGGCAGAGCAGGTGGCGCGGCCGAAGGTGCCGGTGGCGGTGGCGCTTTGGATGTGCTGTCCGCGGATGGCGAGGCTGCAGCGGGCGGTGCCGCCGTGCTGGTCGAGGACGATGCTGATGGTGGGGTTCTGGCCGAGGGGGACGTCGACGGTGGTGTGCCAGGGCAGGTGGGCGTGGCGGACGACGGTGGCTTTCCCGGTCTCGTCGCGGGCCTGGTAGGTGAGGTCGGCGGTGCCGGTGCCGGTGACTTCGTAGGTGACGGGGGCGGTGGGGGCGGGGGGCTGCTTGGCCTTGCCGTCTCCGTGGCCGGTGTCGAGGACGCCGTAGAGGACCAGTCCGGCGCAGGCGGCGAGGACGGCGCCGGCAGTGATCAGGGCGGCGCGGTCGGGGCGCCGGGAGCCTGATCCGCCGGGCGGCGCGGATGACGTCTCCGGCGTTCCTGGTGTCTCCGATGTTTCCGGTGTTTCCGCAATCTCGGACATCTCCGCCGTCATCTGCGATGTCGGCTTCTCCTCACCCATGAACTTTCCCCTGCATTCGGACGACCGGAAAACAAACCGGCCGCGAAACGGAATATCGAAGCGTGTCCGTCCGGCGCGCTCCACCGCCGGAACCGGGCCCTTATACACGATGCCGGGTGACGATTTCCAGCGGCCGGACAAATTGGACGCCGGTATCGGGCAGACACTGATATGTGCGAATTGCGAGTTCACTTGACGTGGCGCCACTTGGCTGATTAGAACCGCGGCGCCGCTCCTCTGACCTGCCCTGACGGTAGGTCAGAAGCGTTTAAAGGTGGCACGTTTATGACGTCAGAGAGTTGAAAAGGGGTGCGGTGAGACCCAGATTTGGCACGCTGATCGCGTGCCTGGTGGTTTCCGCGGTGACGAGTACCGCATTGCCCCAGGCCGCATATGCGACGTCCGGATCCGATGGCGGCGGTGGCAAGGGAATTGTCGATACCGTCAAGGGATGGTTCACGGACGACGACCACACATTGGACAAGCCGCCGTCGCATGACGAGCTCGGTGTCGCGGACCGGCAGAAGCTGCCGAAGGGCAAGGCCGAACCGAAGGCGAAGCGGGTCAAGGAGCTGACCGGGCGGCGCACGTCGAGTGCGCGGTTCTGGCAGTTGTCGGACGGCCGGGTGCAGGCGGAGCTGTCCGCTCAGCCCACCTCCTACCGGGATCCGAAGTCGAAGGCGTGGAAGGCGATCGACACCTCGGTGCGCGCCTTTGGGGCCAAGGGCTTCGAGTTCGCGAACACCACCAACGAGGGCCGCAGCTGGTTCGGGGCGGACACCGGGAAGCTGGTGCGGTTCCAGGCACCGGACGGGCGCGCGGTCACCCTCGGGCTGGACGGCGTGGGCAAGAAGCTGGCCCCGCATGTCAAGGGCTCGACGGTCTCCTACGACGACACCGCGCACGGTGCGAAGCTGGCGTACGAGGTCGGTCCCGGGCGGGTGAAGGAGAACATCACCCTGGCCGAACCGCCCACGGGCCCGCTGAAGTTCACCTTCACCCTGGATGCGGACGGGCTGACCCCGAAGGCGCGCAAGGACGGCTCGATCGCGCTGTACGGGGAGCTGCCGCACACGCCGGTGATGGTGATCCCGGCGCCGTTCATGACGGACGCGGCCAAGCCGAACGACTCCGTCTTCGGCCGGACCTACAGCCGCAAGGTCAGCCAGAAGCTGACCCGGGACGGCAAGGCGTGGAAGATCACCGTCACGCCGGACGCGGGCTGGCTGGCGGCGAAGGAGCGCCAGTACCCGGTCGTCATCGACCCGACGATCACGATCGCGCCGTCGCCGACGGACGCGCAGGACGCGATGGTCCTGGCCGAGGCGCCGACGACGAACTACGGGCAGTCGTGGAAGCTGTCGGTGGGCCGTACCTCCTCGGGTGCGGCGCGGTCGTTGATCAAGTTCCCGCTGTCGGAGATCCCGTCGGGCACGACGATCGATTCGGCCCGGCTGGAGATGTACTACGACAACATCCACACCACCGGTGGGACGGATGTGCCGATCGAGGTGCAAGAGGCCACCGGTGCCTGGGACGAGGCGACGGCGACCTGGGACAACACCAGCTCGCTGGTGGGTGCGCTGTCGGGGACGACGGTGCAGGTGGACGACGGGGACGCCGGGACGACGGCGGCTTCGGGCACCTGGCCGGCCTCGGGTTCGTCGCTGACGCAGTACGCCATCGGCTCGGACTACCGCTACAACAAGGACTCCGTCGCCGGGGACACCTACACCTTCCAGCCCAGGCTGCCGGAGGCCGACTCCTACCGGGTGGACGTGCACTATGTGCCGGCCACGGACCGGGCCACCGACGCGCCGTTCACGGTGACCGGCTCCGGCGGCTCCACCACGTACACGGTGGATGAGTCCTCCGGCTCCGGCGGCGTGTGGACGTCCCTGAACAGCGGCAACAAGATCGCCTTCGCCAAGGGCACGGCCGGGAAGGTCGTCCTCGGCGACGGGCCGGCCTCCACCTCGACCGCGGTGATCGCGGACGCGGTGCGCTGGGTGAACCCCGCCACGATCACCAAGTCCGTCGGCGCCTACAGCCAGTGGCACAGGTTCCCGGTCACCGACACCGTGCAGAAGTGGATCGACGGCACGGCCACGAACAACGGTTTCGTGCTCAAGACGACCGATGAGGCCAATGGTCCGCTGGGCGGCCCGCGGTATGAGGCGGGGGACGGCGACTACGGCGGTGAGACCTCCACGATCCCCCGGCTGACGGTGACCTACGGCAAGGTCGGCACCGAGCTGGACTCGCCGCAGGTGATCCACGCGACGGGTCCGGAGCTGTCGTGGAAGCCGTATGTGAACGACACCGGCGACAGCGGCAACGACATCGTGGAGTACCAGCTGCACCGCTCCACGCAGCAGGCGTTCACGCCGTCCGCCGCGACCCTGGTCGCCCCGATCGGCAAGGACGCGACCAGCTACACGGACACCACCGCCACCCCGACGCCGGACTCCTCCTCGGCGGAGATCGGCCGATCGTACTACTACCAGATCGTGGTGAAGACCAGGAGCGGTGAGCTGCTGGGCTCTCCGACCCGCGTGGTGGGTGTGCCGAAGGCGGGGCGGACGATGCGGCTGATCCAGGGCGCGTCGGAGGTGAAGGACACCACGCTGTCCTCCGGTCAGCCGACCAGCAACGAGGACACCCTGTCCATGTACGGCAAGGCGCAGCCGTGGCTGGAGGTGGGCAACAACTCCGCCACCTACGGCAAGGCCCGCGCCGCGCTGGGCTTCGACACCTCCGCCATCCCGGACACGGCGACCGTTCTGGAGTCGCGGCTGTTCATGTGGGGGGCGGAGACCACCACCGGCTCCAACGGGGCGATCTACGAACTCCACGGCCTGACCAAGGACTTCGACGAAACGTCGGCGACCTGGAACAACGCGACCTCGTCGACCGCCTGGAGCAGTGCGGGAGGTGACTACTCCGGCACCGTCTCCGACACCGTCGGGTCCGTCTCGGACGTGGGCCGGCACTGGTGGGACGCCACCAGCCTGACCCAGGGCTGGATCACCACGCCGTCGTCGAATCACGGCGCGCTGGTGAAGCTGCGCGACGAGTCCTCCACCGGTCCGCAGGAGCGCACGCTGTTCCTGTCCTCGGAGACCTCCGACTGGCAGCTCGGCCCGCTGCGGCGGGTGATCTACGTCGACTCCACGACCGCGAACTCGTACTACGCGCCGCAGACGCCGTCCCGGATGACCCCGAACTCCACCTACACGGTGGACTTCACGGTCACCAACACCACCAACGGTGCCTGGGCGGCGGGTGAGCGGGAGCTGTCCTACACCTGGAAGCTGCCCGACGGCACGGACGTGACCACCGGCGGCAACCAGGCCTCCACCGCGATACCCGCTCTCTCACCGGGCCAGTCGGCCACGATCCAGGCCACCGTCAACACGCCGATCAACTCCGACTCCGGCAACAAGCGCACGGACTATGTCCTCGGCTGGGATGTGCGCAAGGTCTCCGACGGCTCCTGGCTGTCGGTGACGAACACCTCGATCCAGCCGCTGAAGCAGAACGTGGCGGTGGAGGACCCCACCTCCAACACTCTCGGCCTGGAGAAGTTCTACTCCTACACCGGCAAGAACACCGGCGCCGGCTCCACGGTGATGAACAACCTGGCCTCCGGCAACAGCGTGTGGTCCTACAACGCCTTCTCCAACCCGGGCCGCGGACTGACCACCTTCGCGCGTTTCGCCTACAACTCCCTGGACACCTCCGACACCGTCTCGGGTGCGGGCTGGTCGATGCAGCTGGCCGGGCCGATCCGGCTCGGGGCACCGCTGGACTTCCACCCCAACCCCAACCCGACCGAGGTCAGGCTCCCGGACGGGGACGGCACCACACACGTTTTCACCAAGCAGGCGGACGGGACGTGGAAGGCCCCGGCGGGCGTCCACTACCAGCTGTCGTTCAAGACCGGCACCGACTGCACCCCGGACAAGGACAACACCCCGGACGCCTGGACGCTGCTGCGCCCGGACGGCACCCGGTTTCTGTTCGGCTGCGACGGCTACCTCACGTCCATCGTCGACAAGAACGGCAACACGCAGACGTACACGTACGCCGAGCGCAAGTCCAACAACAAGCCGACGAAGTTCCTGCAGTACATCACCGACCCGGCGGGCCGGCAGTCCCTGACGGCCGACTACTACAAGCAGCGCGACGCGTCGTACGAGTACATCGACGACACGGGCGCCAAGGTGACCGGCAGCAACCTGACCAACTCCAAGATCTACGACCACATCAAGTCGATCACGGACATCTCGGGCCGGAAGGTCTCCTTCTACTACACCGACAAGGGCCTGCTCGGGCAGTTCACCGACGGTGACGGCTCCTCGCAGCCGAAGACCTTCAAGTTCACCTACGACGCCACCCAGGGCAACAAGAACGTCAAGCTGGTCAAGGCGACGGACCCGCGTGGTCATGCGACGCAGCTGGCGTACTACGCCCCCCAGGCGGGTGACGACCCGAAGTACCACTGGTGGACGAAGACCATCACCGACCGCCTCGGTGGTGACACCGGCTTCGCGTACGCGGCGGACACGGCGAACAGCAAGTTCACCGACACCACGGTCACCGATGCCGAGTCGCACGCCACGCAGTATGTGACGGACGACTTCGGCCGCCCGGTGCAGACGACGAACGCCAAGTCCGAGACGACGAAGATGTCGTGGGACGCGGACAACAACGTCACGTACCTGGAGGAGGCCAACGGCGCCAAGACCGCGTACTGCTACGACGCCAAGACGGGCTACCCGCTCGCTGCTGGGATCCGAGCGCGGAAACAGATCACACCACCGGCGGTTTCTGGGATTTCCTCGTAGGCGTAGGAAAGGCCCTTGCTGACGCTGCTGATGCGATCGTCAATCAGACGATTTGGAATAGGGCCTCGTAACGGTTAGCGAATTAGGGCAGAGGGGTGCACATGGAGTGGGTTGATCGTCTGCTGGCTGCGACCGGGTGGGACGCGGAGCCTGCTGAGCTCGACTGGTCCGAGACAGAGGCCGCCTTGGGCACCCCTCTGCCTGCCGACTTCAAGGAGTTGCGTCGCCGCTTTGCGGCGTGGGGAAGTTTCAGTGACTACATCGTTCCGCTCAAAGTGCAGGATGGGAGCGAAACGGTGAAGGTTAATCATGAGTCAAGGCTACGCTCCGTGACTGGTAACCCTGACAGGCGCCGGTTGTACAAGTCGTACGGCCTGTTCGGGGACAGCGGTGCCACCAAGGGATTGCTCCAGTGGGGCTATTCCTTGATCGAGGACGAGTATTACTGGTTGGCCGACGCGTCGGTCGATCCTTCGAACTGGCCCGTAGTGGCGCGTGAAGATCCACTGGAGCCGTTTCACCAGTTCGACATGACGGCTTCGGAGTTCATTTACCGAGTCCTCAAGGATCCAGAATTCGAGCCGTTCACCGTGGCGCCAAGGATCGAAACACCCTACTACCGTGCCTACTGACTCGGACCTCAACTGGTTATGCAACGCTACCCGGCCTTCCAGGAAAACCCGGCCTACCGGAAGCTGCTCGACATGGTGGAAGAATTGAAGGCGTCGTAGACGAGCTGGACTCTTCAAAGAGGCTTAGGCCTTGACTACCTGAGCACGGCCGGCCGCACACCGCAAGGAGTGAGCACAGGGTCGCACGGTGAAAAACCTGCCATGCAGTGCATAGGCAGCACTGTGCGGCCCCTGCCGCGCTGTCAGCGCGGAATCACTGTTCTAAAGGTGTTCTAG